>JAFOND010000086.1 GCA_017418645.1 Lachnospiraceae bacterium
TTCGTTATTGTTTTCTCCAGTTTTTCATATACTATCGGTTTTGACAGGAACCCGTCAAATCCTTCTTCCATATAATGTTCTTTCGCGCCGGCTATGGCGTTTGCGGTAAGAACAACTATAGGTGTTTCCCTGCTCATACAGTCTTCCGTAGATTTAATTATCTTCATGGCCTCAACGCCGTCGATTCCCGGCATCATATGATCCATAAAAATAATATCGAATTTTTCCTTCGATGCAAGGTCTATTGCTTCCCGTCCGCTATCCGCTTCCGTAATCTTTATCCCGCTTGGTTTAAGAAGAGACAGGATCACCTTTCGGTTCATGGCGTTGTCGTCAACAACAAGGATTTTGGCATCCGGCGCTTTGACGGTTCCTTCGAAGGAGTCCGTTACATATTCAAAGGTGCGCATTTTCTCCTCAAAATCCCCTATCGGTTTTTTATCTACGATCTCCTGTTTCAGATTGAAATAAAATGTCGAACCCTTGCCGTATTCGCTCTTTACCTCCAGGAAGGAATCCATACGCTCAAGAAGTTCCTTCGTTATGGGAATTCCGAGGCCGGTTCCTTCGATATTTCTGTTCCGTTTGATCTCAAGTCTCTCAAAGTTCAAAAACAGTTTGTCTATATCATCGGGTTGTATGCCGATTCCGGTATCCTCTATTTCAAAATGCAAAATCGCAATCATATTGTCATCGGAATAGTCTTCAAAAGATTTCATGCTTACCCGAAGAATGATCGAACCTTTTTCCGTATATTTTACGGCGTTTGATAAAAGATTAAGGAGTACCTGCTTTATGCGGACATCATCTCCCCTGAGAACGGAAGGGATGTCGGGAGAAACCGATATGTAAAACTTTAATTCTTTGTCATTTGCCTTGATACCGATCATATTTGATATATCGCACAAAAGGCCTGCTATATCGTATTCGGCGGAAACTATATCCAGTTTTCCGGATTCTATCTTACTGATATCGAGAACGTCGTTTATTATGGAAAGTAATGTCCTGCCTGCCGCCTGAATATCCGCGGCATATTCTTTAACATTTCTTTCCGTACTTTCCCTGAGGATCATCTCATCCATACCGAGAACGGTATTTATCGGAGTACGGATTTCATGTGACATATTTGCCAGAAAATTTGATTTTGCCTTATTCGCATCTTCGGCCAGTTTTTTCTGCTCTTCCATTTCTTCCAGATGGCGAAAATGCATAGTGACATCCGTAAGTACATAGATCTTGCTTTTACCGCTCTTTTTATCTCCCAGTTCCTTCTCGTCAACGGTAAAGATCCTGTCCCGGGCATTTATGGGTCTGCCCGTATGAACGGATCTTTTTATCCTGTCTATGACACCGACGGGATCTTTTTCTATTTCGGGAAATGCAAGTAATACCTCTTTGTTGTAATACGCGACTTCACCGTTTGCATCAACGGATAATATTCCGGTTGTGATCTCATCAACGATATACTCCTTGGTAACGGATTCTATATCGAGAAGATTTCCGCGATAAACGGCAAAAAGAATAAATATTGAGCAGGCAGTATAACCGATCTCATTAAAATCATAATACTTACCGATGGGAAGTGACGCAGGGATACCGATCGCGATCTCCACCCCGAGGGCAGCTATTATCATTCCGTATGTCTTTTTCTTAAGCCTGTTCTTTTCATTCACCATGGACGTTATAAGGAATGTAAGACATGTAATAATGGTAATAAGCACCATTATCGTCCACGCGTTGTACCACGGTCCTCTTGTAAATTCAAACACCTGAAGTCCGTTTTCCTGCGTTAATCTGAACTCCTTATAGAATAGTCCCGTGTCCCTTGTCGTAATGATCACCGCGTATGTTATAACCGCAAAAGCGGTCTCCACAATAATAACGTATTTCGGTGGTTTGTGTGAGCAAAGATTAATGCAGAAAAAGATCATCGAGAAGATAACCCAGACCTTTCCTCCCCAAGAAAGCAGCATTGCGTTAAAATATGCTTCTTCGGATTTTGAAAAAAGCATCAGAAGGTACCCTGTAGCGCTTAACAACATCGCCACACAGTTCATGTACAGATAGTAATGGGTTCGGTTTTTCATGTTTTCAAACACGATAAACCCTTCACCCAGGATCAGAAAAATGATGAGCCACTGAACAGTCAGGATAAATGTATGCATTCAAAAACACCTCAGAACACAACAACAGATATTATATTTTATCATAAGATAATGGATTAGTAAACAAAACCGTGATATAATGCGTGTCAGAGGGAATCACGGGGACGGTTCTTGTGATTCACAGAAAGGAAAAAACCGAAGAAACCGACAAACAGCTTCGTAATCTGGTTTAAACAGCATATGAATAGCGTTGACTTATTATCCGAAAACAAAATACAAAAATTTCTCGGAGACTACTCCTCAGTCTTTAACCTTGAAGTTTTTGAAGAGATCGATTCCACAAACACATATCTAAAAGAAAGGGCCGGAGAAGATCCCGGCCTGTTATCGTGGCATACCGCGATCGCATCCTCGCAGACCGCCGGACGGGGACGGATGGGAAGGTCTTTCGCTTCTCCCGCCGGAACGGGGCTTTATTTAAGCGTTCTTTTACGTCCGAACGTTTCCCCCGAAATTGCAACGCGGATAACAACCGCCGCCGGTGTCTCGGCATGCCGCGCAATAAAAAAAAGCACGGATGCGGAACCAAAGATAAAATGGGTAAACGATATATACGTTCGTGATAAAAAAGTATGCGGGATCCTAACGGAAGCATCGATTGATCCCGCCACAAAAAAGCTTTCATATGTTGTCATGGGGATCGGTTTTAACGTATATTGTCCCGAAGGCGGATTTCCGGAAGAAATTAAGGATATTGCAGGCGCAATAACAACCGAAAAAAAAGAAGATTTAAGATGCCGTCTTGCAGCGGAGTTTCTTAAAGAGTTTTATCTACTCTGCAGTGATCTTAACAAAGCTGATTTTTCCGACGAATATAAAAGACGTTGTTTTATTTTGGGAAAAGATATAAACGTAATAAGCGGCAATTCCGTAAGAAGTGCAAAAGCACTTGACTTAGACCCGGAATGCCGCCTTATCGTAAAATATTATGATGACGGATCAACGGAGGCCATTTCTTCCGGAGAAGTCAGCATCTGTCTTTAATCCTTTTCTTATACCGTCGCAATTACTTCCACTTCGCATTTTGCGCCCTTGGGAAGGGAGCTTACGCCAACGCATGAACGCGCGGGCTTTTCCGTGAAATACTTCGCATATACTTCGTTAAATGCCGCAAAGTCGTTTATATCCGTAAGGAAGCAAAGCGTCTTTACAACATTTTCCGGTTTTGTTCCGGCAGCTTCAAGAACCGCCACAAGGTTCTTCATGATCTGCTCTGCCTGTTCCTCGATGGAATCCCCCGCAAGTTCTCCCGTTTCGGGAACAAGAGCGATCTGCCCCGATGTGTAAACCATACCGTTTACAACCGTTGCCTGAGAATAGGGCCCGACTGCTGCCGGCGCTTTTTCCGTGTAGATTTTTTCCATTTTTCTGTCCTCCTTATTTTAACAGTCTTTTTTCTTTGAATACTTATACTTATATACGGCGCGCATCCTCATGCAATCAAGCATGGAAAGACTCCCGTCTATGCCCATCACTTCCGAATATCTTTTTGCTATCGCGGCTTTTTTCACAAGAAGTTTTAAAGCCTCCCGGTCTCCCATGTCATCTGATCTAACCTTTAACCCCAAGCCTTCTATAAGCACAGCCCCCTGTTTATTAAGCGCCTTTTCCGCTTCGGCGCTTCCCGCAGGAAGAACCTTTATGGAAGAACCTATCATCTGCGCCATATCATCCAGCTGGGTCTTGAAGCCCTTTCCTTTTGAAAGAGCAATAATGCTGTCTTCTTTTCCTATCCGTTTTTCCACTTCTCTTTTACATACTTCTTCAAGAAGCTCAGCTTTTTTCATGGCATCATCACGGTCTTTCCCAAGGATCAGCACACCGTGGTGTGCCATAAGAACAACCTTTGAATCCTTAAGCGCAGCCTCCACATTGTTTGCAAGCTTATCCGTTCCGGGAAGCCCGTAGGCAGCTACGTTTATCTTTCCGAGTATTTCCTTTTCTTCTTCGGAAACCGTAAGATCCGGGGTTTCGCAAAGACCCACGGCGGTTGCATAATCCTGGTGAGTATGAATTACGAAATTGACATCCGGATAAAGCTTATATGCCGCCACATGAATCTTCATTTCACTCGAAGGTTTTCTGTTTCCTTCCGATTCACCGGTCGCCATATTATACAGCGGGACATCTTCACCCGTCATGTTTTCATATCCGAGCCCGCTGGGTGAAATAAAGAAGCTCTTTTCGTCCTTTCTTGCACTGATGTTGCCCCAGGTTCTTGCAACAAGTTCTTTATCCAGAAGTATTCGGCCTGTATCAGACACGAGATTTTTTAAATCTGCATCGTTCATGTTGTACTCTTTCATATGTTTACTAAAGATTCCTCGCTTCGCTTCGGAATGACAGTGTGTTACGCCAGTCTTATCTTTCCGTCTTCTATCACGACTTTCCTTTCTTTGTAGAGATGTCCGACGGCGCGCTTAAACGCGTTCTTTGAAAGTCCCGTTTCTCTGTAGATTACAGCGGGATCGGCCTTTTCCGTAAAGGGAAGAACGCCCGCATATTCATCCAAAAGTTTTAATATCTTTTCGGAATCCGGATCGATCTGCATATATGCCTTATCACGAAGGGTTATATCCAGTTTTCCGTCTTCTTTAACGCCCGTAACACGGGCAGTGATAACATCTCCGATATTAAGTCCCGCGGTATCCTCATGCTTCGGTATCATCGCCGAATACTTATCATCCACCGCAGCATAGGTCCCGAAGTCGTGACCGAACTCGTATATTCTGGCGGAAACGGTATCTCCCGCTTCGTAAGGCGCGCGTTTTTTTAATATGGGATAAAGATCCCTCATACTTGCCGCAAGACGCCCGGATTTATCCGTATAAAGCCGCACAAGAACGGTCTCCTCCGCCTTTAATCTCTTTGTCATTTCCTTATAGGGAAGAAACAGATCCTTTTCCAATCCCCAGTCAAGAAAAGCACCGATCTTTGTCACTTCCTTAACCTTAAGCGCCGCAAATTCCCCCAAAGAAAGGGCGGGAACCTCCGTGGTTGCAACGGGTCTGTCTTTGGAATCAAGATAGATGAACGCTCTTATCTCGTCTTCCGTCTTTGTTCCTTCCGGAACATATTTTTTCGGAAGCAGAACCTCTTTTATTTTTCCTTCCGGTTCCTCCGGATCGTAAAGATACGCTCCGTTATCCGTAAATCTTTTAACCTTTAATCTGTATGCTTTTCCGGGTTTCATAGTGTTTCCTTTACTCTGTCAAAAAGTGTTTCCGTAAGGCCGTAATCCTTCTCTTTATAGTTCCAGAGAGCATGGCCGATATTGTACTTCTTAAAAGCGTTGTGTATATCCGTCATCCAGCGCACGCGGTCGTCATCCGCCGCACGGTCTATCGCGCCGTATTCTCCGCAATACAAAGCAACGTCATCATTCTTTGCCTTTTCTATCGCGGGTTCAAAAAAACCTTCAAAGAAACCGGGTCCGATCTCCCGTACCCCTTCTTCATAGATTGCTCCCACAAGATTTCTGTCCAGGATTCCGCTGGCTTCTCTGTATTCTTCCAATGTCTTCGGATATCCGATATGGAAATCCAGAGGCATATTCTCCACCCAGTACGCAGACTGATGCGTAAAGATAAGCGGTTCGTAGCAATGAAAATTATAAACTATCTTTTCATCCGTCGGAACATTAAGCAGGGGAACGGATGTAACACTGTTATAGCATACTCCGCCGATAACGATATATGCATCCGGCACGATCTCTCTCATCATCTTTATATAACGTCCCGCAAGTTCGTTCCATGCATCCTTTACTTCCGGAAGGACAACCTCGTTTATAGGCTCAAACGCAACCCGGTCCGTGTTGTCCTTAAACCTTGTCGCTATCTCTCTCCAGAGTTTTAAGAACCTCTCCTGAAGCGCACTGTCAAAGAAGAACTTCTTTCTGTCCATATCCTTCTTAAGCGGGTCGAAAGAATATCCGAAACATTCATGCAGGTCTATAAGCATATTAAGATCGCTGTTTTCGCACCATTTAAGGCAGTTTGAGAGATACGAAAATCCGTCGGGGATAATATTCCCTTCTTCGTCCTCAAGAACATTGTAATCAACGGGAACACGAACATGATCAAAGCCCATGGCCTTTATCTTCTTTATGTCCTCTTCCGTAATAAACGTATCAAAATGATTTTTGTCATATTTGTCGTACTGTGATATCCACCCTCCGAGATTTACACCTTTTTGAAATCCTTTAAATTCGCGCATAGTTTCTTTTCCTCCTTGCAAAATAAAAAACACAACCGCAAGATTTGTCCATTATTTATCTCTTTATGACAAGCCAACATCTCTTTCGGGTGGTATTATACGTGCATACCAAACGAAAGGAGATGATAAACATGAAGAACTTTTTTAAACTTATCGAAGAAGGTTTCGAAGAATACGCAAAGTATTGCATGAGACTTAACCAAGGCTTCAATTACTTTGAAGACTAATGAAAAAGAGAATATACGGTATGATCAAAGGAAGAGCATACTCTTCCTCTTTTTCATTTCGGAGATCCTTTCGATGTAAACATCCACATCCTTTACATTCTCGCATCTCTCGGTTTTTATTGCCTCACCGTCTTTAAAAACGATCTTCTTGCAGGCGGCTCCCGCTCCCAGCGCCACGATATCCTGCACTTCCTCGATTATCGCGCAGTTATAAATACATTCCTTCCCGGGAACGGAAAAACCGATGTTTTCAAGATTACCGGCCATATTCTGCTGGCGGTAAAGATAATAAGGTTCCATTCCAAGACGTTTTGCCGTATCATGGGCCTTTTCCATATGTAATTCGGAGTTTTCCATATAACTGCTCTTATATTTGTCAAAGTCTATGTTAAGCTTTGCGGACCGCTTTATCGCAAGGGAATGAACCGTAAGGTTATCCGGTTTAAGCCTTTCGATCTCATTTAATGTATTAAGCAGGTCCTCTAAGGTTTCCCCCGGAAGCCCGAGGATTATATCCGTATTTATCGCTTCGAATCCGGCTTCACGCGCAAGCGAAAAAGCTCTGTAAAAATCTTCGTTGGTATGATGACGTCCTATCAGCCTTAAAGTATCTTCTTTCAGTGTCTGGGGATTTACTGATATCCTGTTCACCCCATATTCCTTTAAAACCGATAGTTTGTCTTTTGTGATGGAATCCGGTCTTCCCGCTTCCACCGTATATTCGAGAAAGCCTTCTTTATGGCTTCTTTTCGAACGGCTTAACACTTTTTCCTCAAGATACGAAAGAAGTTCCTTCAA
>JAFOND010000087.1 GCA_017418645.1 Lachnospiraceae bacterium
CCCAGAATATAAATATCGGAGCGGCAAACGATCCTGAACTTACAAAGGAGTACGGGGCGCTTGTGGGCTCGGATATCATACATACAGGCATGCTCCTTAACTTTTCGCCCTGCGTTGATGCGGCCCAGGATCCCAGATGGGGCAGGACATATGAATGCTTTTCGGACGACAATGAAATCGTTAAGAATCTTTCCACGGCATATTCCGAAGGCCTTTTGTCTGAGGGGGTTGTGGTCTGCGCCAAGCACTTTTTCGGAGGCGGATATACGGGATACGGAACCGGCGAAGAGTCCGACGGCACAAAGAGACTTCTGGATCGCGGTGATGCAAAGATGGCTCAGGAAGATATCGATGCACAGCTTTCCGTGTATGAAAGCCTTGTGAATGCCGGAGTACAGGTTATCATGGTTTCCCACTCATCCCTGAACGGGAAAAAGATGCATGAAAACGAAGAGTATATCAGTTATCTTAAAAACGATCTGGGATTCGAAGGCTTTGTTCTTTCGGATTGGGATTCCATCGAGAATTGTTCCGGAAAGGATCTAAAGGATAACGTTATCCTATGCATCAATGCCGGGCTGGATATGCTTATGGAAGCGGATCACTATGAGGAGTGCAGAGGATATATCGTGGAAGCCGTAAATGAAGGATCCATAAGCGAAGAACGGATCAACGATGCGGTTACGAGGATAATAAAAGTTAAAAAAGACGCAGGGCTCTTTGATGATCCGTACATGGAAAATTTTAATCCCACATACGAATTCGGAAGCGAAGAATCCCATAAGACAGCGAGAGAACTGGCTGCAAAATCATTTGTTCCTTTGAAAGTCGGAGAACATATGAAGATCGAAAAAGGGATGAAGGTCTATGTTACCGGACCCGCGGCAAACGATACCGGTGTTATGTGCGGCGGATGGACATACTTCTGGCTGGGAGCGACGGACAAGGAAGCGGGAGAACTAATTCTCCCGAACGATAACTCGGTTTATAAAGCGCTGGAAGCCGTTGCGAAAGAGAAAGGTTTTGAAGTGATCACCGATCCCAATAAAATAGATGCATGCGACATGGTTCTTCTTTGTGTGGGAGAGAAGCCCTATGCCGAGTGGCTCGGAGATACGGAGGACCTTTCAATTGTGGGTGATATGGCACTGGACGGAAACGAAGCCGCGATAGAAGAGGCAAAGGCTTCCGGAAAGCCGGTTACCACCCTTATCATGGCAGGAAGAAATGTATTGGTTCAGGATTATATCGATGACTGGGATTCCTGCATTATGTGTTATCTTCCGGGTTCGGAAGGAGGAAATGCCGTGGCCGATGTACTGACCGGCGATGCGGAGCCCGCAGGGAAACTTCCCATGCCTTATTATTCATCCGTTGGCCAGATAGGCTCCGGAAAATGCTGGCATGAAGCGGGATGGAGCGCGCTTTAATGAATGTTTGTTTTGTGGTATAACCGCCGCAGAGCGACGGTTATCTCGTAGCGTCGCAAAATAAACGCAAGCGTTTACTTTGCTCGTGCTTTCGTGGTATACTCTATGAGGTGTTTTTATAAAGTATAAGGAGAAGAACCATGGATGAAAATGTAAAGAAAAGAAACAAACTGCTTTCCGCAAAAATAATAAACGGGCTTGAAAGCAGAAACATGTCCGGATATTACGCGGAAACCAAGGAGGAAGCTTTAAAGCTTGCGCTTTCTCTTATTCCGGAAGGAAGCACGGTGACGAACGGCGGAGCAATGTCCGCAAAAGAGATCGGTCTTCTGGATGCGCTTTCAAAAGGAAACTATAACTACATTAACCGCGAAGAACACGAGGATAAGAGAGCCGCAGCGCTCCTTGCATATGATGCGGACGTATATGTTGCCGGTGTTAACGGTATTTCGGAAGACGGAGTTATCGTTAATATTGACGGTAATTCAAACCGCGTTTCCGCAATAGCATTCGGCCCGAAGAAGGTTGTGTTTATTGCCGGAATGAATAAGGTCGCTTCGGATACGGACGCTGCATTAAAGCGTGCAAGAAACGTTGCCGCGCCCATCAATGCACAGAGATTCGGACTGGATACGCCCTGCTCAAAAACGGGCGCCTGCATAAACTGCAAATCTCCGGATACGATCTGCTGCCAGTTTCTTATAACAAGATTTTCAAGACATAAGGACAGGATACATGTGATCCTTGTTGGGGAAAATGTCGGATTCTAAAGCCGTCTCTCCAGAAAGAAAAAGCCGACGGATGAGGTGTTCTAAAATCCTCGTCTGTGTTTTATTGTTCATTTCCCTGTTCACACTTTGCGGTGCGATCTGGACTCTGACTCAATTCGGAAATCTCTCTTTGGACGAGATTATCTTTGAACTCTCTGCGCCCCTTTCCGGAACGGGAAACGGGATGATTCCGGACTTTATTATAAAATGCGTTCTGGTACCGGCGGTGATCGCTGTCGGTATGTTTTTGGTGCTGAAAAAAACGAACGCGGATAATAAAATAAAGACCGTTATAATATCAGTATCGTTTTTTATTCTGTTTGCATCTCTTTTTGTCTTTTTAAAAGAAGCCGGAATATATACATACATTTCCGGAAAAACAAAAGAATCGGATTTCGTGGAAAAGAACTATATCGATCCCTCAAACGTCAACATCACATTTCCCGAAAACAAAAAGAATCTTGTCATGATCTATGCGGAATCCATGGAGGACGCGTACGCGGATAAAGAAAGCGGAGGCGCCTTCGATGATAACAGGATCCCGCATCTTACGGAGCTTGCAAAAGAAAACACGGACTTTAGAGGCGACAAAGATGTTTTAAACGGCGGCTATGCCATGCCGGGCACAACCTGGACAATGGCAGGTCTTTTTGCGACGTCTTCCGGGCTTCCCATAAAGATGTCCATCGGAGAAAACGATATGTCCGTGGCGGAACACTTCTTTCCTAACATAATAACCCTTGGAGACATCCTTGAAAAAGAAGGCTATGATCAATACTTTGTTCTGGGTTCGGATGCAACCTTCGGTGGGCGCGACAGCTATTTTAAAGATCACGGGAACTTCACGATAAAAGATGTTAAGGCCGCAAGAAACGAAGGCTTTATCCATAAGGATTATGACGTGTTCTGGGGTATGGAAGACGAGAAACTTTTTTTCTACGCCAAACAGACCATAGAAGAAGCAGCAACAAACAACAGGCCTTTTAATGTTACCATGATAACCGTGGATACGCATTTCCCCGGATATACATGCGATCTTTGCGAGGACGTTATTAAAGAAAAGAAAACATCCTACGGAGACGTTTTATACTGTTCTTCAAAACAGATAAACGAATTTGTTATGTGGTTAAAACAGCAGCCCTGTTATGAGAACACTGTGATCGTTATAACGGGAGATCACCCCACAATGGAAGAGGGCTATGTTAAGGTTTCGGACGATTACATAAGAAAGACCTATACCTGTTTTATCAATGCGGCGAAAACTCCCGCAGAGGATGCATACAGGGACTATTCCACCTTTGATATTTTTCCCACAGTCATATCCGCTCTTGGAGCTTCCATAGAAGGTGACAGATTGGGCCTTGGGACGGATCTTTTTTCGGAGAATAAGACGCTTTCGGAGGAATACGGATTCGAAAAAGAAGCGCAGGAACTTAATAAGAATTCAAAGCTTTTAAAGGAACTGGAGTCTCCGGGAGAAGAGATAGAAAAGATAGAGGAAAGCTTAAAAGGAATAGATAAGCCCATTGTAAAGAGAGAAAAGGCCAAGACGGAAAAGGGAAATGACACGGAAGAGTTTGAAGTCAGCGTTTCCGATCTTTCAAAAATGAGAGACGATATTGTCCTTGTGGAGATCCGGATAACGGGAAAGAACGGAAATGTTTTTGAAAAGGTGATAAAGCGGATGGATGAGAAGGAAGACGGAACGTATCACCTTAAATTCAAAACGAAAAAATTCCTTGGGATAAAGAAATTAAGATATGATATACTTGTGACGGTTCCGCTGGATAAAGATAAGGGGACGGCTGTGACGGTGAATGTGAGTAAATAACTATGAATCCGATAGACGAAGATATAAAAAGAAAAGAATTTAAACAGGTTTATGTTCTGTACGGGACGGAGACTTTCTTAAAGGTCACGTATAAGAACAGGCTTGTCGGCGCGCTTTTACCGCCGGATGATACAATGAACCTCACAAAATACGAGGGGAAGATATCGGACAGCAACGAGCTTTTTGAACAGGCGGAAACAATGCCCTTCTTTGCGGACAGAAGAGTCATACTCTGCGAAGACTCCGGTCTTTTTAACAAGGCGGACGATGACTTTGCCGACAGGCTTAACAACATACCTGAAACGGCGGTTATGATCTTTGTTGAATCAAAGGCGGATGGAAGACTTAAACCTTTAAAGACGGCAAAGAAGATCGGCGCGGTCGTGGAGATGAACGCGCCCTCGGAAGATCAGCTTAAGCGCTGGATCGCAAGGCGGCTGGATGAAGATAAGAAAAAAATGACAAACGAGGCATGGCAGGAGTTTATGCTTCGGTCACGCCCGGAAGTTAAGGATTATAAAGACAAGCCCGCGGATTCCATGACAAAGATGAACTGCGAGTATGAAAAACTCATAAACTATGTGGGTGAAAAAGAAAGTATCGAGATCTCGGATGTGAGGGAAATCTGTTCCGGACATCTTGAATCAAAGATATTCGACCTTACGGATGCCATGATCGCAAACGACGAAAAGAAGGTGATGTTTCTTTATCATGACATGCTTATGCAAAAGGTTTCGCCTCTATACATCCTGGCCATGATAAACAGAAACTTTATGAATCTCCTTAAGATAAGAGAACTTTATGACGACAGGATGGACATAAAAACCATTGCAAAAGAAGTGGGAGTAATGGATTTTGTCGTAAAAAAGAACATAAATCTTTCGCAGAAATTCAGTAAAGACAGGATGAAGGAACTTTTAAAGGATTCCGCAAAGGCCGAAAACGACGTAAAAACGGGAAATCTTGATGCGAATATCGCCGTGGAACTTCTGATGGTGAAATACTCAAAAAAACCTTGACAACAAGGCCTTCGATGATTAAAATAGCAGAGTATGTTTGATTTCCGCTTAAACTGTCCGTGTCCGGCTGCGGCGGAACTGATTAAGAATCACTGGAGGTGAATTCATTGGCTAATATAAAATCCGCAAAGAAAAGGATCCTTGTTACAG
>JAFOND010000088.1 GCA_017418645.1 Lachnospiraceae bacterium
CCAGCGCGCCGTCCCCGTTAACGGAAATCTCGCACTCCCCGTCCTGACAGAAGGTAAACCAGTCGTTGGTTCCGTTTGAGAAGTCGCCGTTCGTTAACATATTTCCGCCGGTTTCTTCAACGGGTTCCGATGTCTCTTCCACCGTTTCTTCCGCAGGTTTTTCCGGCTCCGCGGGTGCGGGTTCGGGCTTTTTTCCGCAGGCTGCTGCGCCAAGTATAAGTGCGCCGGAAAGTGTTAGTGCCAGTAGTTTTTTCATTTTCTCTTTCATATGTTTGTTATCCTTATACCGCCTCGTCCAAAAACATATTACGTACCTTCTCAAGACACTGCTGCCTTATTTCTTCCAAAGAAGCCACTTTCTTTTCATCTTCTTTTTTGTACTTTGTGAATGCATCCATGGCTGCGATACGATCCGCATCCTCGGGATCCGTATCACGGAAGCGATTTCCAAGTTCATGCTGCAGTGCATCTCTTCCCGCAATTCTTTCGGCGATCTCATACCTTACCTTGTCGATCTCGATGGCGATATCGAGAACATCGTCCTCGAAAAAAGCCGCCGAACCCGGGTCCGCTTCAAGGATTTTTATAAGATCCGGATCGTCCCAGGGAAGATCCGCAGGCATATGTTCCTTTATGCCTGCTTCGTCCATTATATTCTTTAAAATTGTCATTTCGTTATTATCCATAACAAACATCCTCTTAATCTCTTTGATGTAAGCATTATAGTTTTCTCTGATATATGAAAGACGTAACGGGACCGAGTCTTGCAAAGGCTTCTTTAAGATGATCGTTTATCGCATCCCCCATAACATCGACAAAAGTCTTTGAGTGGTTGACATACGCTTCGGTAATGGAATCATACGCCGATCCAACTTTTCTTGCCGCTATCCGCGTCACCAGCATCATGAGTTTTTCTTTTTGGAAAGTTATATCAAATCTGGCCATAGTCTCGATTTGACGCCTTTTAAGACCTGCCTCTCCGGCGATCTCATTGATGCGTTTGTCCTTCTCTTTTTTGGTAAGACCTTCCACTTTTTCAATTTCCGCAATTTGAGAGTTCTGCCATTCCATAATCTCACTTGTCGGGTCATCAACAATCTTCTTTTTCACTGCCAAAAATTCGTTATACGATTCCAAAAGAACCGGGCCGAGTTCCTTATCCTCTTTTGCCATTCTTTTTACAGCCCTATCAAGAGGCGATAAGTCTTTTGCCTTAGCTATATTGTATGAAAGCATACTGAATCGTTCCTGCTCTTTTGTCATACTTCCACCCCCGGCTGCCTCCAAGTCAGTAACAATGTATGCAAGTCGTACAGGCATATATGCCTCCTTAAAAGCATCTCTTGCCTTATCTTTTTCTTCTTTACTTTTTGAAGCATCGTCTCTTATTGCCATGTACTCGTCCGCGCGTTTAACAAGAGTGGCTACGATATCCCTTTTCTCCTTAAGGTACGCTTCTACCTGCCTGAACCATTCGGGAGGTTCGCTTTCCGTTCCTCCAAGTTCTCTTATAAGTTCCTCATTTTTCCCTTCGGTTTTTCCGACTTCTTCCTTTAATGCCTTTAATCTGGCCGCTATTCCCCTTTGAAGTTCATGTGTATCCACGACAATTCCGAAATGTCTTTTAATATCATCCTCCCAGCCGTCTTCCGAAATAAACCCTTTGAGATCGAAGGGATTTCCGGTTCTCACACTGTCAATCGCGGTTTTAAGCTGCAACATAATATTACCATATGCGTTTTCCACATCCAGATCTCTGAATTTTTTCGTTCTTTCTTTTGCAAAATCCGTTGTTTCAAGTGCAAGATCATAGCAATCTACATTTTCCACATCCAGTTTCTGATGCAATGTGAGCAGATTTTGATAATATCTGTTAACAGCCTCTTCCTTTGTTTCTTTTTCCTGTTCTTTCGTTTTTTCTTTATCTTTTTCCTTGTCTTTATTCGCTAAAGCCATATCTGAAAGATAAAGTGCATCAATATCCACCTGCACGGAATCCAACTGAGTTCTTGTGTGGTCAATATCCTGCAGGAGTTGCACAAGCTGCCCTATCTGTCCATCCATTCCGTCAACCGTGTTCTGCAGTCTTAACTGGCATTGTGAGAAATTAAATATTGCGGAAGGAACTTCAATACCTTCTTCCTGTATCTTAAGAAGCGCGACTGCGATCCTCTGACCTGCGGCAGTCTTTCCGCCGCAGGAAAAGATCGGTTTCATCATTTTTGCTATTCTGCTGTGGGCTGCCTTAAAGTCCTGCTGAAATTTTGGTTTCAGCAGATTATACAGTCCTTCCAAAAAACCGCTTGAATCTCCTACCGCTGCAGCAGCAACCATTCTTGTAACGTTAATGCGCTGTGTATCGTCAAGAGATGTTGCATTTCCGAAATCGATAACCGTTGCGCCGTTATCATCTATCATTATGTTTCCTGCATGAAGATCCCCATGATAAAAGCCTTCTCCGAAAATTCCTTCTGTTGCCCATTTTTTACTGAGAATCGCAAGATATCCCTGACGAATGTTAACCTCCTTTAAATCCTTTAGTATTGCCTCACGGAGTGTCTGCACTCTGATCGAATAAGCCTCAGGAGTCTCTCCTTCCTTTTTTGCCAATTGTTTTCTGTATTCTTCTATTTTTTTCGCTACTGCTTTTGAATACCTGTCAACCGTATCTCCCGGCGCCTTTTCCAGGAGCATTGAATTTGCCGTTGCTTCAACACCGTCCACAAGTTTCATTGAAGAAACGCCGTCTCTTTCCTTATCCTTTAAAGAAGATTTATCGTATACTTCACCTATTAATACATTTCTTGCCTCAATGGTAAGATCAAGTTCTTCTTCTATTCTCGCAAGCTGTCCCAGGTATGTAGCTTCCATACCTCCCTTTTCATCCGTCATTCTTGCGCATTCCAGCATTATTTCTCTTTCGCGCATCATACGGTTTCTTACATCCGGCTTAAGAAGCTTTATAACGACATCCTTTCCTGTCTCGGGCATATCCGGTCCGTACATCTTGCAGAGGAACGTCTGTCCGACAGATGCCGCGCCGAGAGCTTTTTCCACTTCGATTTTAGTAATCTTTCCGTGAGATCTTTCTACCATTCCGAGGAGCTGTGCTTTCACGATTTCCTCAGGTATGGGAGCAAGTTTGGATTTCACATCCTCCAACGCTTCTTTCATGCAATCCGGCATACCGTCAACAGGGAGACCCTGAAGTATCTTCTGGAAAAGAGGCCCTGCGCCTTTCAGTATTCCACCGAGAAGATTTCCCATGGACTCTTCTTCGGCTTCACGTTTTTTATCCTCATACTCTTTCTTTTTCTTCTCGTATTCTGCCTTTTTCTCTTCATATGCTTTCTTCTCTTCTTCCGTTGCATTTTCCGGAAGCGTTTCAGGCGGTGAAGGCGGGAGCGGCACTGTCTTTTGCGGAACGGCATTTCTCATGGCTGATGCAAACATGGCTCTCCTGTCAAAAAGATTGGCTCCCGAAAAATAGTGTTCAAATATGAGTTTAATAAACTTACCCTGTCCGGATTCTCCCTGCATACAGTCTCTTATGGTTTCCGTAAGAGCATCC
The DNA here is from genome assembly GCA_017418645.1 of Lachnospiraceae bacterium. Classification (GTDB taxonomy): domain Bacteria; phylum Bacillota; class Clostridia; order Lachnospirales; family Lachnospiraceae; genus FD2005. The sequence continues at coordinate 3,572 of JAFOND010000088.1, forward strand.
AGACCTTCTTTTTCCCTTTGTTTTCTGACTTCTCTCGATATACCCTTTTCTTTCGGATCCTTTAACCCCGCGAAACGGTTCGGCGGCTGTTTTTTCTCCTCTTTTTTATCCTTTTTTTCCTCTTCTCCCTCTTCCTCTCGTGAAAATACTTTTGACACGCATGCCGTTATCGATTCCTGAAGGCCTTTAGACGCAGAATCCACGGACTGGCTTATTCTTTCATCCATTTTTGCAAACTCGGACATATCAAGCCCGATATATTGTCTGTTCCTAAGAGCCATTTCAACGGCAATACGAACTGCTTCCTTATCCTGTTTCAGGGAAAGGATAATGGGTTCAAGGTATTTAAGATAAGGCTTTCTCTGTCTTTCGATAAGCGAGAGTTCTCTTTTTTGTACGGCTGTAATTTCCCCTTTGTCCTGTATTGCCAAAAGATCGCGTCTACGTTTTGTTGCTTCTTTCATTTCATCCGTCATAAACTGAGAAGCAATTTTTTCCGCCTGTTCCTCCAGCTGTCCTTCGATCATTTTATCTATTCTGGATCGTAATAATTCAATTTCTTCCCTTAATTCCGCTTTAAGGTCGGTCTGCCCCTCAATTTCCTTTCCTTCTGCATCTTTCTCCTTTTCCGTAAGGAGAGGTATCTTATCCAACATCTTATCAAGAAGAGACGGACTGGTCTGATCTTCTCTGTAACTGTCAGCTATTATTGCGGCAATCGCGCTTGTATTGCTCTCCATTATTCGGAGAATACGTTTTCCCGGCTCCGAAACGGTTGCATCCGCTTCCCACGTATGTTGAGAAAAAATGAGTTCGGAAGCAAAATCCCTTACTTCCTTTTCCTCTCTCGTCCATCCTGCCAGAATCTCTTCATCGGTTCTTTCCTCTTCAATTTCATACGAAACCTTTTCCCTGAGTTCCCCGGGTCTTAGCTCACTTTGGCGTAACAGTTCCAAAGTTTGCTGGGTATTTACATATGCGCCCTTTCTTTCCGACTCAAGTTTCAAAAGATACTTGATCACCTCTTCAAGATCCTCTCCTCTTGCGGCAGCAATAGCAAGCTGTCTTAATTCCGTCATATTAAGGTTTGAAAAGAACGTCGCCGGTTTTTGTGTCTTAATTTCAAGGAACCGGGCCAGACGCGTCGTTACGGCCTGAACCTCTCCCACGCCTTTCATTACGGATTCCGAATAAATTTTAGCACCGCCCCTGATATCAAGTTCCCTGATGACGGTACCCTGGGCATGCTGATCGTTTATTACCTCGATCATCGCTTCCGGATTCATCTTTTCCGTTTCTTCGATCATCTTAAAGTCAAGCTGTGAGATAAGGTCGGCAATACTTTCCGTCATTACGACAGAGCTTTCACCGTTACTCAATGTAACGGTTCCTTCCTCATCCTGGCGGATAAGGAACCTGTTTCCATGCAGGTTTATATACGTGGAATATGCTTTTCCTTCTTCAAATTCCTTTAATTCACGGCGGAGCATCATTATTTCGTTTGCATACTGCTCCGCTTCCGCTTTATCCGTTATTACGGCGTTATTGGGCCTGAAGGTCCTTATAGCTTCCAGCAGGTTTTTGTCCTTTGTCTGGGAGGTCTTTTCCTTTACTTTGGCTGTCTTCTCTTCCGGCGCCGAAGCAAAATCATAGATTCTCACGCGGATCAAAAGATCCCTTACGGTCAGATCTTTTGTATCATCCGTTTCTATTCTGTCCTTTAAAAGAAGCTCCTTTGCGGTATCAAGAAGTTCAAGTTCACTTATAAGACGGCTTCTGTTCTGTTCAACAAGTTCCCGTCTTCTCATTCCGGTAGATCTTGTCGAATGTCTCTCCTCGCAATATCTGTCACAGCATTCAATGGTTTTAAAGATAGCGCTCTGTATCTCTGTTATCTTTTCTTCCGTCAGTTCTCCATCCCATGCGGTATCAAGGGCTTTTTCCGTTTCTTCAAGATTGCGCTTTAATTCCTTCATGAGTCTCGAATTGCCGAAGGTTTTTTTGTCGTCTATAAGACTTTGGGCAAGTTGCTGGTCTACAGCCTGAGCGTTTTTCGAAAGTAATAAAGTATCCGCCTGTCTCTGTTCTTCTTCCTGTTGCTTTCTCTTCTTTTCCTCCTCAAACGAGGGCAATGTTATCATTAACGGTTGCTGTTCTTTCATTCTTTTTTCCTCCCCTAATAGAATCTCATAACCCCGTTTATCACTTTGCCCCGAACGGCATCCGGAACGATCTTTTCCACAAGCAATGCGGATTTGTTTACCACAACCGGCACGATCACTTTCTTATCTTCCCCGTATTTTTCGATCGCAA
>JAFOND010000089.1 GCA_017418645.1 Lachnospiraceae bacterium
GGCAAAGGCTAAAAAGGATACGAAAGCCGCTGCAGACGAAAAGTCTACAAATATACAGCTGGAGGAGAAACTTCTTCGCATAATAAAGCTCGCGAGCGAGAACAACAATACAATCCCGAACAGCGAGATAAATCTTATTTTCAAGGATATGCATCTTAACGAAAAGCAGTATGCTTTTATCTCCGAATTCCTTGAAAATAACAATATAACCATAGCAAGGGAAGACAGTCTTGCGTTTGATCCGGACGAACCGAACGAGCAGGATCTTCTTTTCGCGCGTGAAGAAGAGGCAGAGATAGAAACGGAGATCGAGCAGATCGATCTTACCGTTCCGGACGGAGTCAGCATTGAAGATCCCGTAAGAATGTATCTTAAGGAAATAGGAAAGGTTCCGCTTCTTACCGCGGATGAAGAGATCGAACTTGCAAAACGTATGGAACTCGGTGATGAAGAGGCAAAACAGCGCCTTTCGGAAGCAAACTTACGTCTTGTCGTAAGTATCGCAAAGCGTTATGTGGGCCGCGGAATGCTCTTCCTCGATCTTATTCAGGAAGGAAACCTTGGCCTTATAAAAGCTGTTGAAAAGTTCGATTACAGAAAAGGATACAAATTCTCAACATATGCAACATGGTGGATACGTCAGGCTATAACAAGAGCAATCGCCGATCAGGCAAGAACGATACGTATTCCGGTACATATGGTTGAAACCATAAACAAACTTATCAGGGTTTCAAGACAGCTGCTTCAGGAACTGGGCCGTGAACCGACTCCGGAAGAGATTGCGGAAAAGATGGAAATGCCTGTTGAAAGAGTCCGTGAGATATTAAAGATATCCCAGGAACCGGTATCCCTCGAAACGCCTATCGGCGAGGAGGAAGACTCACATCTCGGTGACTTTATCCAGGACGATAATGTTCCGGTTCCGGCGGATGCCGCAACGTTTACGCTTCTTAAGGAACAGCTCGAAGAAGTTCTGGGAACCCTTACCGACAGGGAGCAGAAGGTTCTTATCTTAAGATTCGGTCTTGAGGACGGAAGAGCGAGAACACTTGAAGAAGTCGGAAAAGAGTTTAACGTTACAAGAGAGCGTATAAGACAGATAGAAGCAAAGGCATTAAGAAAGCTCCGTCATCCCAGCAGAAGCAGAAAGCTGAAGGATTATCTTGAATAAAACGGACGAGCTTTCGCTCAGATTGAAATCAATTGCCAACCTTATCACTCCGGGAAACCGTATGGCGGATATAGGGACGGATCATGCTTTTTTACCAATATATCTGGTGAAAAACCATATCTGCCCTTCGGCCCTTGCCATGGATCTTCGGGAAGGGCCGCTTTCGATTGCAGAAGAACATATAAAAGATGCGGGGCTTTCCGACAGAATAGAAACCAGGCTTTCGGACGGGCTTAATGATTATAAGCCGGGAGAGACGGAAACAATAGTAATTGCCGGAATGGGAGGAGACCTTATAGCGGATATATTAAAACGCGGGTCGAAAGCCGGGAGTCTTTCGGAGAAACCGGAACTTGTTCTTTCTCCGCACACAAAAGCATATGAGGTCAGAAAAGAACTTTGCAATATAGGGTATAGGATTACGGAAGAGACTGTTCTTAAGGATGATGGGAAATATTATATCCTGATTAAAGCAAACGTCTCGGATGAAGATCCGGTACTTTCCGAGAAACAGTTGCAATACGGTCCGGAAATGATAAAGAAAAAAGATCCGTTATTTTTGGAGTATCTGAACCGGCAATTGAAAATAAAAAAGGATATTCTTGAGGGAATGCCCTTGGAAAATAAGGAAAGAACAGAAGAGTTAAAACACGATATAAGTGTTATCGAAGAGGTGCTTAGAGGATGACCGTAAGAGAGATCGCCGGTTTTTTAAACAAAAAGTATCCGGAAAAGGCTGCGGAGGACTTTGATAATCCGGGTCTTATTTTCGGAAGCGGTTTATGGGATGTTTCATCCGTGCTTGTGGCATTGGATGCCACGGATGACGTTGTTTTGCATGCCGTAAATATCGGCGCGGATCTTATCGTGACGCATCACCCCATGATCTTTTCTTCCATAAAGAAGATAAATGATGACACTTTTTTGGGAAAGAAGCTTCTTTGTCTGGGAGAAAATAAGATTGCCGTATATGCAACCCATACAAATTATGATGCATACAGGATGGGCGAACTCTGTAACGGAGTGCTGGGACTTTCGGATCCGGAAGTGCTTGAGCCGACGGATGAGGTGTCATCCGATTCGATCGGCATTGGCACGATCGGCAGTCTTCCCGGAGAACTTACCTTATCGGAGCTTGCGGAGCGCGTGAAGGAAAAGTTCAATATTGAAGCCGTTCGATTCTTCGGGGAGCCGGATAAAAAGGTTAAAAAAGTTGCGCTCCTTCCCGGATCGGGAAGATCATTTATAAAGACCGCCATAAAAAAAGGCGCGGATGTTATGATCACCGGAGATATCGATCATCACACGGGAATAGACGCATTACAGGACGGACTTCCGATCATCGACGCGGGACATTACGGCATAGAACATGTTTTCATTAAAGACGTTTCCGATCTGTTAAGAAAGGAATTTCCGATGCTTTCGGTTACGGCAGAGGAAATAAAGACGCCTTTTACAACAATATAAGGAGGAAGAGTTAATGCTTAAGATAACGATCAACGGAGAAGAACTTGAATATCTTGAGGGTGTGAGTTTCCTTCAGATAGCAAGGACTTATCTGGACAAGAAGGGGGATGACCCGATAATGGGCATCTTTAACGGAAGACTTATTGAACTTAACAAGTCTCCGAAAACGGACGGTGAATTTGAAATATTAACATACGGTGACGTCAGCGGATATCGGGCCTACAGAAGAAGCGCAGTATTGCTTCTGCAAAAGGCTCTCGATATCTTTTTTAAAAATGAAGAGATCCGGACGGATGTGGAAGTTATGCACTCCCTCGGCCCGGGATATTACTGCAGAATGGAAGACAGAAGGGAACTTTCCGAAGATGACCTTTTAAAGATCAAGGAAATTATGCGTGATATGGTGGAAAAGAACATCCCCATCAATAAGTATTCCGTTAAGACAAGGGATGCGAGGGTGATGTTCCGCGAGCAGGGAATGTATGATAAGGACAGGCTCTTAAGATACAGGTCCGCATCCAACATTAACATATACGAACTGGACGGTCTGAAGGACTATTTCTACGGATACATGGTTCCCTCCACGGGCTGTCTTAAATACTTCGATCTTTTTAAATATGATGAAGGCTTTGTTCTTCAGCTTCCGGAAAGGACGGAACCTACGGTTGTTCCTCCCTTTGAACCCGCAAACAAGCTTTTCAATGTTTTAAAGCTTGCCAACGAATGGTCGGAAAAGATGGAAATTCCTACGGTGGGAGCACTTAACGATGCCATTGCCCATGGACGCGCGGGCGAGATAATACTGATGCAGGAAGCGCTTATGGAGGCCCGTATTGCCGAGCTTGCAAAAGAGATTGCGTCAAATCCGGAAAGAAAATTCGTAATGATCGCAGGACCTTCATCTTCCGGAAAGACTACATTCTCACACAGACTTTCAACGCAGCTTTCGGCACTGGGACTTCATCCGCATCCCTTAGCACTCGATAATTACTACCTCGATCGTGAATTCATGCCGTTGGATGAATTCGGCGAAAAGGACTTTGAAAGCATTGAGGGACTTAACATTGAACTTTTCAATGAAAACATGAGAGATCTTCTTGCGGGAAAGACGGTTGAGATTCCGACCTTCAATTTTGTGCTCGGAAAGAGCGAATATCGCGGAAATACCATGCATATGGATGAAAATGATATCCTTGTTATCGAAGGTATTCACGGTCTTAACGACAGGATGAGCGAGTCGCTTCCCAACGAGAGCAAGTATAAGATCTATATTTCCGCACTTACTCAGCTTTCCATAGATGAGCATAATCCGCTTTCGACAACGGATAACAGACTGATAAGAAGGATTGTTCGCGATTCAAGGACACGCGGAACCATCGCAAAAGATACGATTGCCATGTGGGCATCCGTCCGCAGAGGTGAAAATAAGAACATCTTCCCCTTCCAGGAGAAGGCGGATGCGATGTTCAATTCCGCGCTTATCTATGAGATGAGTGTATTAAAACTATACGCAGTGCCTGAACTCTATGCCATAGAACCGGGCTGTCCGGAATATGCGGAAGCAAAGAGACTCCTGAAATTCCTGGAATACTTCCTGCCGATCCCGCCGGAACTCATCGTACAGAACTCCCTGGTTCGCGAGTTCATAGGGGGATCATGTTTTAAAGTATGATAAAAAACACACACCACAAAATAAAAGTTTAGAGAAAAGAGAAAAGGAGAACAGCAATGCCAAAGAGAACCGACGTAAAAAAAGTACTTATCATCGGATCGGGTCCGATCGTCATCGGCCAGGCCTGCGAATTCGATTATTCCGGAACCCAGGCCTGTAAGGCTCTTAAAAGCCTGGGATACGAGATCGTTCTTGTGAACTCGAATCCCGCGACAATAATGACGGATCCGGAGACGGCGGACAGAACTTATATCGAGCCGCTGAACGTTGAAAGAGTAAAGGAAGTAATAAAGAAAGAGCGTCCGGATGCGCTGCTTCCCAACCTCGGAGGACAGTCGGGTCTTAACCTCTGTGCAGAGCTTTATAAGGCCGGAGTTCTTGACGAATATAACGTAAAGGTTATCGGTGTTCAGGTTGATGCCATAGAGCGCGGCGAGGACAGAACGGAATTTAAGAATACCATGAATGCCCTGGGAATCGAGATGGCGCGCTCCAAGGCATGCTACAGTGTGGAAGAGGCACTGGCGGAAGCGGATACCCTGGGATATCCTGTTGTTCTTCGCCCCGCATATACCATGGGCGGAGCCGGTGGCGGTCTTGTATACAACAAGGAAGAATTAAGGACTGTCTGCGAAAGAGGTCTTCAGGCATCCATCATACATCAGGTTCTCGTTGAGGAATCCATCCTCGGATGGGAAGAACTGGAACTTGAGGTTGTCCGTGATAAAGACAATAACATGATAACGGTCTGCTTCATAGAAAACGTTGATCCCGTCGGAGTTCATACGGGAGATTCCTTCTGTACGGCGCCGATGTTGACGATCGATGAAGATCTTCAAAAGGAACTTCAGAGACAGGCATATAAGATCGTTGAACACATCGGAGTCATCGGCGGTACGAATGTTCAGTTTGCCCACGATCCCGAAAGCGGAAGAGTTGTTGTTATAGAGATAAATCCCAGAACTTCAAGATCATCCGCGCTTGCATCGAAGGCAACAGGCTTCCCTATCGCTCTTGTATCCGCAAAGCTTGCAACGGGCTTAACGCTTTGTGAACTTCCTGATTCCAAATTCGGAACCCTTGATAAATATGAACCCAACGGCGATTACGTTGTCGTTAAATTCGCGCGTTGGGCATTTGAAAAATTCCACGGTGTGGAAGATAAGCTGGGAACGCAGATGCGCGCCGTCGGCGAAGTTATGAGCATCGGAAAGAACTTTAAAGAGGCTTTCCAGAAAGCCATAAGATCACTTGAAAAAGACCGCTACGGCCTGGGCGGCGTAAAGAATTACAAGAGTCTTACAAAAGATGAGCTTATGCGTCTTCTCGTAAACGCATCCAGTGAGCGCTACTTCCTTATCTACGAAGCTATGAGAAAAGGCGCAACGGTGGAAGAAATCTTTAACGTTACGAAAGTAAAACATTATTTCCTTGAAAACATAAAAGAACTCCTTGATGAGGAAGAAGAACTCATTAAGAAATACAACGGAAAAGTTCCGGAAAAGGAAGACCTTCTTAAGGCAAAGGAAGACGGCTTTTCCGATATGTATCTTTCAAAAGTCCTCGGAGTTAAGCAGGATGCGATCCGCGCGGCCAGGGAGGAATACGGAATCCTTGAGGAATGGGACGGTGTTCATGTATACGGAACGGAGGATTCGTCCTACTATTATTCCACTTATAAGAGGGACTTCAAGGGTGTAGATGTTGAAACGGGATCCGACAAAAAGAAGATCATGATCCTCGGCGGCGGCCCGAACCGTATCGGACAGGGAATCGAATTCGATTACTGCTCCGTTCACGCATCACTCTCGTTAAAGAGGCTGGGCTTTGAGACAATAATCGTAAACTGCAATCCGGAGACGGTTTCAACGGATTATGACACCTCCGATAAACTGTACTTTGAGCCCCTTACGTTAGAAGACGTTTTACAGATATACAGAAAGGAAAAACCCCTTGGTGTTATTGCTCAGTTCGGCGGACAGACACCCCTTAATCTTTCCGCAAAATTAAAGGAAGAGGGCGTTAACATCCTGGGAACAACGCCGGAAGTTATAGACCTTGCGGAAGACCGTGACGAATTCAGAATGATGATGGAAAAACTCGAAATCCCCATGGCTGAATCCGGAATGGCAAGTACGGTTGAAGAAGCAAAAGAGATCGCGGCCCGTATCGGATATCCCGTTATGGTACGTCCCTCATTTGTCCTCGGCGGAAGAGGAATGGAAGTTGTTCACGACGAGGAAAGCATGGAAGAATACATGCGAGCTGCAGTTGGCGTTACGCCCGATCGACCGATCCTTATCGACCGTTTCCTGCAGCATGCTCTTGAATGCGAAGCGGATGCCATATCGGACGGAGAGAACGCATTAGTTCCCGCGGTTATGGAACATATAGAGCTTGCCGGAATCCATTCCGGAGACTCCGCATGCATCATCCCGTCGAAACATATATCTCCGGAGCATTTAAAGACCATAGAGGATTACACAAAGAAGATCGCGGTGGAGATGAACGTTGTCGGTCTTATGAATATGCAGTATGCCATCGAAGGAGACACGGTTTATGTCTTAGAGGCAAATCCGAGAGCATCAAGAACGGTGCCCCTCGTATCGAAAGTATGCGGCATAAGGATGGTTCCCATCGCAACGGAGATCATAACAAAAGAACTTACGGGAAAAGAATCTCCCGTACTTTCTCTTATCAAAGAGAAGGAAGAAAAGGGTGATGTTGCGTCATATTACGGCGTAAAAGAAGCGGTATTTCCGTTTAACATGTTCCCTGAGGTTGACCCGATCCTCGGACCGGAAATGAGATCCACGGGAGAAGTCCTCGGGCTTGCAAAGACTCCGGGCGAAGCTTTCTTCAAAGCGGAAGAAGCAGCGGGAATGACCCTTCCTCTTTCCGGAACGGTGCTTATTTCCGTAAATAATGATGATAAATCCGACGCGCTTGAAATCGCCAGGAAATTCCATGAGGAAGGCTTTAAGATCCTTGCAACGGGAGGAACCTATCAGCGTATTACGGAGGCGGGAATCCCGGCGGTTAAGGTTCTTAAGAATTACGAGGGAAGGCCCAACGTTATGGATGCGATCCTTAACGGAGAAGTTAACCTTGTAATAAATACGCCTATCGGAAAGAACGCAAAACACGATGACGGATATTTAAGACGCGCGGCAATAAAAGCCCGCATTCCGTATATCACAACAGCCGCAGCGGGAAAAGCCGCAGCGGAGGGAATCCGCGAGATGCGTTTAAACGGAGCGGGTAATATTAAATCTCTGCAGGAGATGTAAAAGTATTTAAATTGTTGGAGGAAAAACAAAAATGTTTCTGAATGAATTTGACGACGCAAAAAAAGAAGGATTTTGGAACCTTGCGGTTCTACTTATAAAGACAGACGGAAAAATCTCGCCGGATGAAAAAGGCATTCTTTCAAGCTATAAGGCGGAGATGGAAAGAGACGATCTTTCCGTTGAAGAATGTTCGGAAGATATCGAAAAGATCGTTTCCGATATGGATCTTGATTCGAAGTCAAAGAGAATACTTATGTATGAACTTGTTTCCCTGGCGTTTTCGGATGAGCTTTACGACCTTAACGAAAGAGAGACATTAAAAGCAATTCAGAAGGCAATAGGAATGTCGGATGAAGAGCTTTCAAAGCTTGCCGATTATACAAGAAAACTATCCGAACTCTGCATCGAACTGGAAGATTATATTAGCGAATAACATATGAAAATTTTAATTACAAACGACGACGGAATTACATCGGACGGCATTGTCCGCCTCGCCGAAATGGCAAAAAACTTCGGCGAGGTTTATGTTGTTGCGCCGGAATCCGAAAGAAGCGCCATGTCACACAGCATATCCTTAAGAAAGGATTTTGACGCATGGAAAGTCGACTTTCCCGTGGACGGAGTATCGGCATTTGCCTGCAGCGGAACACCCGCCGACTGTATCCGTATCGGCGTTTTAAACATTGTTCCCGGGAAACCGGACATTGTTTTTTCGGGGATAAATTTCGGATACAATGCAGCATCGGATCTTCAGTATTCCGCAACAGTGGGAGCGGCATTTGAAGCCTCGTTTCAGGGGATACAGGCCATAGCTTTTTCCGAGGATTCAAACGGCTGTCACGAGGTTACGGACAGGTATCTTCTTGAAATCGCAAAGGAACTTGTCGAAAAACCTCTCGGCGAAAACACGATATGGAACGTGAACTTTCCCGGATGCAAACTTGAAGAATGTAAAGGCATATTAAGAGAAAGAACCGTTTCAACCGGTGTATTTTTCCGTGATATATATCATGAAAAGGAAAAGCCGGACGGAAGGATAACATATAGCGTTGAAGGCATCCGTGAATATGAAGGCGATGAAGGAACGGACCTTCACGCGCTCCTGAACGATTATGTTTCCATAGGTATTGTCGGAAATCTCAGGTGAGGAACTGTATTCAATGAAGATAGTATTTTTAGACAGAAGTTCAATAGGTGAAGATCTGGATCTCTCAGAGTTTGATGCTCTGGGAGATGTTGTTATGTATGATTTTACGTATCCCGAAGAGGCGCCGGAACGCGTAAAGGATGCGGATATCCTTGTACTTAACAAGACTCCTGTAAACGCCGAAACCATAGGATGCGCGGAGCATCTTAAACTTGTATGCGTTACGGCTACGGGAACAAATAATCTGGACAAAGATTATCTTAAAGAACGGGGAATCGAATGGAGGAATGTTGCGGGATATTCAACGGAATCCGTTGCGCAGCATACATTTTCCCTTCTCTTTTATCTCTTTGAACATCTTCCGTATTATGATGAGTATGTTAAAAGCGGAAGTTATGCGGGGGACCGTTCTTTTACGCATTATGCAAAAGTATTCCATGAACTGAACGGTAAAACCTGGGGAATTGTGGGGCTCGGCACCATCGGAAAACGCGTGTATGAGATTGCAAAAACCTTTGGCTGTAAGATGCAATATGTATCCACTTCCGGAAAGAATCATAATTCCGATTACAACGAGGTATCGTTTGATGAACTCCTCCGTACTTCGGATATCATTTCCGTTCATGCGCCGCTGGATGAAAACACAAAGGGGCTTTTTAACATAGACACGTTTTCAAAAATGAAACCCGATGCGATATTCTTAAACCTTGGACGAGGTCCCATCGTTGTGGAGGAGGACCTTTGCGTTGCCCTTGAAAAGGGTATGATCGGCGCTGCGGGACTTGATGTATTATCCGAAGAACCCATGAGAAAGGACAGTCCTTTCCTTCGCATAAAGGACAGCAACAGGCTCTTTATCACGCCCCATATTGCATGGGCATCCGTTGAAGCTCGCGAGAGGCTTATGCATATCATTGCGGATCAGATAAGGGAGTTTAATAAATATTCATAATTCTCTTAATAGAATCTTAATCGGCTCTTAAAACCCTCCGGAAATGAATGTTTTATAATACATTCATATAAAGGAGGGCTTTTGTATGTTTATTTATTTTATATCATGTATTATCGTACCGTGTTTCATTTATGAGATCGTTCTCACCGCAAAATACGGAAAAGACAGAAAAAAGATGCCGATGCATTTTCTTTTGATCTTTCTTTTTGTCGTATATATGATGATAATGATCTACGTCACGGGAATCGGAACCGTTTTTGATATAGGACAGTACGGAAGCATAATAAGGCGTCGGGAGATAAACCTTATTCCGTTTAAAGAACTCATAGAAAACCGGTATTTTGATTTTTTGAATATCATAATGTTCATGCCGCTGGGATTTCTTGTTCCGACAATATGGAAAAAGAAAAGGAAAGCGTGGAAAGTTGTACTTATCGGACTTATGACATCATTTCTTATTGAATTCTGTCAGCTTTTTAACTACAGGGCAACGGACATTGATGATATAATATATAATACTTTGGGCGCAGCATGCGGTTACTTTATCTGGAAACTTACAAGAAGGTTTTTAAGAAAGATAAACAAGGCATCGGTGGAACTTTCAACGAAGGAAGCATTGCTTGTTCCGACGATCGCGATAATGTCATTTTTCTTTCTTTTTAATCCGCATGCGGAGACGGAAATCAGTGTAGTTGCTAAAAATTCCGTGAATGCATTTGATACATCGGAGGAGTACCTAAACATAGACGGCGACGAATATATGAACGAATACGAATGGGTAATGGAACATGAGGATTATTACCCGGATAATAAAGCACAGAGAGCGGCGGACAACCCAGAGCTTATACACTTTATGTATCGCTATGCAAACGGGGACACCAAATCTTCGGTTGACAAGTCTTTAACCGATGAGGAAGTTTCGGACGGAATGCCGTACCTTTTCCAATGGGACGAGAGATGGGGATTTTCGGACTACGGCGAAAATGTTGTGGGTTTCTCGGGTTGCGGTCCCACATGCATGGCAATGATCCTTTCATACTTTAACGGAGATAAGGACATCACGCCGGGAGAACTTTCGGATTATGCCATGGTGCAGGGCTATTATCTATTCGGAACGGGTACAAAATGGTCCTTTATGACGGATGCTCCGGCGGCCTTCGGCGTCGTATCCAGACAGATAACCGGAGATATAAATGAACTGTATGATGAGCTAAAAAAGGGAAATCCCGCGATTGTAAGCGTGGGAAACGGACATTTTACGGAAACGGGACACTTTATTGTTCTTGCGGGACTATCGAACGGCAAGGTTGTTGTTCATGATCCGAACAGCGTAAAAAACAGTGAGATGCTTTGGGACTTCGAGGAATTCAAAGACGAGATCCGGGCGGCCTGGGTGTATGAGAAGTAATGTAGCAATGAAAATGGTGTAAAAGGGAAAAAACATTGCCAAAAGAGTGGAAATGGAAGGAAAAAAGCCGGTTGCAGCAATGAAAATGGCGTAAAAAAGCAAAAAACATTGCCAAAAGAGTGGAAATGGAAGGAAAAAAGCCGGTTGTGGCAATGAAAAGTCTGAAAAAAGCAAGAAAACATTGCCGAGAGCGCAAAAATGGAAAGGAAAAAGGCTGTCAGAGCAATGAAATGAGCGTAAAAGGGCAAAAAACATTGCCGAGAGGCAGTGTACGGTGCGTAATTGAGTAATTAATAAATAACCCGGCGGAGATCATCCGCCGGATTTGTATTTCATATATCGAGCAGAACGATAAGCCGGGTTATGTCGTGTGTGATCATCTGTCTGAAACAACTGTTGCCAATTGTTTTGTCGGGGCAAAGCCCCTGTAGCGACCTACCTTAAACTGCGCGGGCCACGTTTAACGTTTATGCTTGGTCTTGCTTCGGATGGGGTTTACAATGCGCTCTTTGTTACCAAAGAGCCGGTAGTCTCTTACACTGCCTTTTCACCTTTTCCCGCGGAAACCGCAGGTAGTTTGTTTTCTGCTGCACTTTCCCTGGAGTCGCCTCCGCCGGCCGTTAACCGGCATCCCGCCCTGTGAAGCCCGGACTTTCCTCCCGCCTCAAGCGGCGAGCGATCACATGTCCTACTCGCGGACGGTATTTTACCACAAAAGTATTTAATCGTCAAAATCCGCTCATGGGATCAAAGTCAAAGTATACAAGAGTGTCCCTAAAGGCGGGGAAGTCTTTAACAAGATCTTCCGCCCTGTCTTTTATGTTGACCAGATGGTTATAATCCTTTGATTTAATATAGATGATCTTTCTGTAGGTATCCGCGATCTTCTTTACGTTTGCATCCATCGGTCCGTAGAAATCGCATTTTGACGGAAGCTTTGTTATATGCTCGTAGATCAGTCCGATTCCGGTATCCGCTTTTGCCTCTCTTTGTGACGTCACCATAATAAGCAGAAGATGTGATGCGGGAGGATACGATCCCAGTTTTCTGTATGCAATCTCCTTCTCGAAAAAGCCCTTGTAATCCTGTGCCGCGGCACAGGTCACGGCATAGTGCTCAGGCTGATATGTCTGGATTATAACCGCTCCGGGAGTGTCTCCGCGCCCGGCTCTTCCCGCAGCCTGTGTCAAAAGCTGGAAGGTCCGTTCCGCGCCGCGATAATCGTTCTCGTTAAGAGAAAGGTCGGCTGCCAGGATTCCCACAAGAGTAACATTCGGAAAATCATGCCCCTTGACGATCATCTGTGTTCCGATAAGTATATCCGCCTTATGGGACGCAAACTTTTTTAATATGGTTTCATGTCCGGTTTTACCCTTTGTTGTGTCCGCATCCATGCGAAGGATCTTTGCATTCGGAAACATCTTTTGTACGGACTCTTCGACCTTTTCCGTTCCCGCTTTAAATCCTCCGATATATTTTGATCCGCATTTCGGACAGAGGGGTTTTGCAGATTCAATATGGCCGCAATAATGACACGTCAGCATTCTGTTTCGGTGAAGCGTCATGGGCACATCACAATGGGGACATTTTATGACATGTCCGCAGGCGCGGCAGGAAACCGAGCCTATCATTCCGCGGCGGTTTAAAAAGAGCATCACCTGTTCCTTTTTATCAAGTCTGTCCTGTATCGATTCATGAAGTTTTTTCCCGATCATGGAACGGTTGCCGCGTTTCAGTTCTGAACGAAGATCTATGATCTCACATTCCGGCAGGTTTCTTTCCATAACGCGTTCCGGAAGTTCAAGAAGAGTATATTCTCCGGTGAGAGCTTTTTCATAGCTTTCCACAGCGGGCGTTGCAGAACCCAGCACAACGGATGCATTTGAAAGTCTTGCACGTTCGATTGCGGTTTCGCGGGCATGATATCTTGGCACCTGTTCACTCTTGTAACTCTGTTCATGTTCTTCGTCTATTATGATAAGTCCCAGGTTTTTAAAGGGAGTAAAAAGAGCGGAACGGGGACCGACCATTATCTTTTTTCTTCCCTCTCTGGCATCCTCAAACTGCTCGTATCTTTCACCGGCGGAGAGCCTTGAATGCATGATAAGGACTTCATCTTTGAAACGCGCGGTAAAACGGTTTACCGTCTGATATGTAAGGGCTATTTCCGGAATAAGGACAATGGTTTCCTTTCCCTTTTTAAGCATTTCTTCTATGAGACGCATATAGACTTCCGTCTTCCCGGAACCCGTCACCCCGTGAAGAAGATAGGTTTTTCTTTCGCCGTTGTTGTAATCGGATAATATTTTATCCGCGGCGGTGTTCTGTGCGGGGTTAAGTGCCACCTCATCCGCCCCTTCGGGGCACCTTCCCCTCAAGGGGGAGGCATCAGCTTCAACCTCATAATCTTCCGCCTTTCCCCTCTTCCTTACAGCCTTCTTTACCGGCATAACCGTTTTTAACGCTTGTATCATTGTGGAGCCGTAATTTCTGCTTATCCACGCGGCAAGGGATATCATCTGTTCCTCTGCGGAAACAGCGCCTTTTTTCATGCTGTCGATATCTTTTATTTTTGAAGCATCGATCTTCGGAACGTCCGAAAGCGAAAGCACAACGCCTTCGATCATCCTGCCCCCGTTTCCGAATGGGACGTTTACCAGAGAACCGGGCGAAACTAAAGAAACAAGGTCCTTCGGAACCCTGTACTGAAAGGTTTTATCCAGTTGTTTCAAGGAAATATCAACAATGATATCCGCGTAAAGATCCATATTATCGGCACTCACCTTTTTGTTGAAAATTGATCTGTCCTATTATAGAATACTTGAGGACATTTAAGCAATCATTTTTAGAAACAGTTCGGGAGGGGAAAATGAGACATCTGATGAGTCCTCTCGATTTTTCCGTGGAAGAGCTTGAAGAGCTTATGACTCTTGCGGAAGATATCGAGAATGATCAGGAAAAGTACAGTAAAAAATGCGCGGGAAAGAAGCTTGCGACCTGCTTTTACGAGCCCAGTACAAGAACAAGGCTTTCCTTTGAAGCAGCAATGATGAATCTGGGAGGAAACGTCCTCGGATTCTCGGAAGCATCTTCATCATCCGCTGCAAAAGGTGAAAGCGTTTCGGATACGGTCCGCGTCATATCATGTTATGCGGACATATGCGCAATAAGACATCCCAAAGAAGGTGCACCGCTTGTTGCTTCCCTTCATTCGGGAATACCGGTAATAAACGCCGGCGATGGCGGACACCAGCATCCGACACAGACACTTACGGATCTTTTTACGATACGTTCGCTCCGCGGGGAGATAAAGGATCTTACCATCGGGCTTTGCGGAGACCTTAAATTCGGACGTACGGTCCATTCGCTCATAAACGCTCTCGTTCGCTATCCGGGCATTAAATTTAAACTCATTTCTCCGGAAGAACTTCGCGTTCCGTCATATATCCGTGATGATGTATTAAAGAAAAACAACATAGAATTCGAAGAACTGATACGCCTCGAAGAAGCGATGCCGGATCTTGACATCCTTTACATGACGCGCGTTCAAAGGGAACGTTTCTTCAACGAGGAAGACTACGTTCGAATGAAGGATTTTTACGTTTTGGACAAGAACAAAATGACGCTTGCGAAGGAAGACATGATGGTGCTTCATCCGCTCCCCCGAGTAAACGAGATCTCCGTCGAGGTGGATGACGATCCCCGCGCGGCATATTTTAAGCAGGCGCAGTACGGAGTGTATATAAGGGAAGCGTTGATCTTAACTCTGTTGGGATTGAATTGATAAGGAGAAGGAAATGTTAAATATAAGCGGAATCCATGAGGGCTATGTTCTAGACCACGTAAAAGCGGGAATGAGTTTAAAGATATATCATGATCTTAAACTGGATGAATCGGATTATACGATCGCTATCATAATGAATGCAAAGAGCAGTAAGATGGGAGCAAAGGACATCATAAAAGTTGAATGTCCTCCCGGAGCCATCGATCTGGATATTTTGGGATACATAGATCACAACATTACGGTTAACGTTATAGAAAACGATGTGATCGCAAGAAAACATAAGCTTGCGCTTCCGAAGCAGATAAAAAATGTCATAAAGTGCAAGAACCCGAGATGCATAACTTCAATCGAGCAGGGACTGGACCAGATATTCGTTCTTACTGACGAAGAAAAGGAAGTTTACCGATGCAGGTATTGCGAAGAAAAGTATCATAAAAAGGAATAATAAAAACAGGGCGGATAACCGCCCTGTTTTCTTTGTTTTTTGACATAATTCCCGCTTTGTGATAACATATTTCGCGGTTTTTAAATATTATTATTAACGGAAAAGAGAAAGAAAATGGCAATCAGAATTGTGAGGGTTGACGGAGACCCGATTCTTAACAAGGTATGTAAACCCGTTACGGAGATGACGGACAGATACAGAGAACTTATAGACGATATGTTCGAGACCATGGAAGATGAAGACGGCGTTGGACTTGCAGCTCCCCAGGTCGGAATCTTAAGAAGGATCTTCGTGGCCAATGTCGGGGAAGAGGATAAGGAAAACGGTATACTTACACAGGACGATCCATTGGTCTTTATAAATCCGGAAATCCTTGAAACAAGCGGATCTCAGACGGGAAGCGAGGGATGCCTCTCAATCCCGGGAAAGGTCGGAAAAGTAACAAGACCGGAACATGTAAAAGTAAAGTATCTTGATATCGATATGAACGAACAGATAATTGAAGCGGACGGTATGCTTGCGAGAGTTATCTGTCACGAGAACGATCATCTGGACGGACATCTGTATTCGGAATTTGCGGAAGGTCCGCTCCAGGATATTGAATATGATGATGAAGAAACCGATGAGGAATAATCGAATATGAAGATTGTTTTTATGGGGACACCGGATTTTTCGGTGCCCTCTCTTAATTCACTGATAAATGCGGGACACGAAGTTGTTCTTTGTGTGACACAGCCCGACAGGGAAAGGGGAAGAGGAAAGAAGGTATCTTTTTCTCCGGTAAAAGAGTGTGCGATCTCGCATAACATCCCCGTATTCCAACCCGAAAAGATAAAAGATCCGGAGGCGGTAGACGAACTCAGAAAATACGAGGCGGATGTTTTTATAGTTGTTGCTTTCGGACAGATTCTTCCGAAGGAAGTACTTGAAATGCCGCGATTCGGATGCATTAATGTTCATGCATCCCTTCTTCCGAAATACCGCGGGGCGGCTCCGATACAATGGGCAATCCTTAACGGCGATAAAGAGACGGGCATAACGATAATGCAGATGGGAGAAGGTCTTGATGACGGAGACATTCTTTCACAGAGAAGAGTGGATATAGAGAAGGAAGAGACCGGCGGATCTCTTTTTGACAAGCTTTCCGTTATAGGCGGTGAGCTTCTTACCGAAACTCTGGTGAAGGTTTTTAACGGAGAAATAAAGCCCGAAAAGCAGGACGAGGAAAGGGCTACAAAGGTTACCATGATCCGAAAGGATATGGGACATATAAATTTTGAAGATCCCGCGGTGAAAATTGAAAGACAGGTCCGCGGCCTTTATCCCTGGCCTTCCGCATATACAAAGATAAACGGAAAGGGAGTAAAGGTTTTTCTTTCAGAAGCGCTGAACGAAAACAGGGAAGGCAAAGAACCGGGAGAAGTTATCAAGGCGGACCGTGACGGATTCCTTATCCAGACCGGTTCGGGAATCCTTTCCTTAAAGGAACTTCAGCCGGAAGGAAAAAAGAGGATGAACTATTCGGATTTTCTGAACGGTAATCCGGTAAAAACAGGAACTGTTTTATGAATGAAAGACAGGCTGCATTTTTAATAATACACTCCGTTATGGAAGAAGGATCTTTTCTGAATAAAAAAACGGAAGAGATCTTTTCGTCTGCGGAGAATCTTTCGGATAAGGAAAAGAACTTCATAAGAAGACTCTCCGCCGGGACGGTCGAAAAGGGCCTTTATCTTGATACGATAATAAACACATATTCAAAAACTCCCGTCAAAAAAATGAAACCAAAGATCAAAACCATCTTAAGGATGGGCGTTTACCAGCTTAAGTTTATGGACTCCGTTCCGGATTCCGCTGCCGTAAACGAATCCGTAAAGCTTGCGGTAAAGAACGGACAGGGAGCCCTTAAAGGTTTTGTTAACGGTGTGTTAAGAAGCATTTCAAGAAATGAAAAAGAAGTAAAATTTGATACGCTTTCAAAACGGTATTCCGTACCGGAATGGATAACCCGGCTTTTTGAAAAAGAACGGGGAAAAGAAGGCACGGAAAAGATCTTGAGGGGACTTTCGGAAGAGAAGAAAACCTGCATCTTTGTAAACGGAAACAAGACGACAAAAGATGAACTTAAAAAGGAACTGACGGAACAGGGGATCATCGTTAACGAAACGGAAGATCCCGATTCGCTTTTTATAGAAAACTACGGTGACATAAAGACCATTCCGGGATTCGGCGAAGGGAAGTTTTATATCCAGGATCTTTCCACGATCCTTGCCGTAAAGAGCATTGGGATAAAACCCGGGGACAGGGTGCTGGACGTTTGCGCCGCGCCGGGAGGAAAGACGATCGTTGCGGCCGTCCTGACCGGAGAAACGGGGCGGGTGACATCCTGCGACATTTCGAAAGAAAAGGTTGATATCATTAAAGAAAACATAAAAAGATGCGGTATGGAAAACGTTGATGCCGTTGTCAGGGACGCAACAAAATATATTGAAGAAGATAAAGAACAATTTGATGTCGTTATATGCGATCTTCCATGTTCGGGTCTGGGCATAATGAAAAGAAAACCGGACATAAGATATCGAGTGAAACGGGAAGACATAACGGCGCTTGCGGATCTTCAAAAAGAGATGCTCGGAGTTTCGAAGGAGTATGTACGGTCGGGTGGAAAGCTTCTTTTTTCAACGTGCACGCTTTCAAAAGAAGAGGATGAAAAAAACAAAGAATTCTTCCTGGACGATAATAAAGATTATAAACTATTGAGTGAAGAACTGACTTTCCCGGATGAGGTGAGAGACGGATTCTATCATGCGGTTTTTTGCAAAGGATAAATGCAGAGGTTACAAAGAATGACGGATATTAAATCACTGTATCTTCCGGAGCTTTCGGAATACATAAAATCGATAAATGAAAAACCTTTTCGGGCAAAGCAGATCTATACCTGGCTTCATAAGGACCTTTGCAACGGTTTTGACGAGATGACAAACATTTCAAAAGACCTTCGGGAGAAACTTAAAGGCGATTGCGATCTTACGGACATACAAAAGGTGACCATGCAGGAATCGAAAGAGGACGGCACAAGAAAATACCTGTTTTCGCTTTCGGACGGGGAGACTGTTGAGAGTGTATTTATGCGATACCATCACGGCAATTCCGTATGCATATCTTCCCAGGCAGGATGCAGGATGGGATGTAAGTTCTGCGCAAGCACCATCGGCGGTCTTTCAAGAAACCTGCTTGCGTCGGAGATGCTGGATCAGATATATAAGATACAAAAGGATACGAACGAGAGGGTAAGCAACGTCGTTGTGATGGGGACGGGTGAGCCCCTCGACAACTATGACAATCTTATTCGTTTTATTAGAATCCTTACGGATGAAAACGGACTTAACATAAGTCAGAGAAACGTTACCGTTTCAACCTGCGGCCTCATTCCGGGTATAAAGAAGCTTATGGAAGAAGACCTTAACATAACCCTTGCGATTTCTCTTCATGCACCGAACCAGAAAAAGCGGGAAGAACTTATGCCTGTGGCAAAGAGCTTCGGTTATGAGGATCTTATCGATGCCTGCAGGGAGTACTTTGACAAAACGGGAAGACGGATAACTTTCGAGTACAGTCTTGTTCACGGACAGAACAGCAGCGAAGATGATGCGAGGGAACTTTCGGGCGCTTTGAAGAGACTTCCCTGCCATGTAAATCTTATTCCGGTGAACCCTGTCCGCGAAACGGGAATGAAAGCTCCGAACACCACAGAAGTCGCGGCATTCAAAAATACGCTTGAAAAAAACGGAATAAATGCTACTATAAGAAGGGAACTTGGGAGAGACATAGATGGTGCCTGCGGACAATTAAGGCATAAGAGGCAAACGAAGTAATGAAGTTTTACTCGATCACCGAGACAGGAAAGGTAAGAAGCGAGAATCAGGATTGCCTGTTCACAACCGATCAGAAGATCGGACCGCTCAAAAACCTGTTTCTGGTGGCAGACGGAATGGGCGGACACAAGGCGGGAGAATATGCTTCCGAGTGCGCCGTAAAAACCGTCGTTGAATCTGTTAGGAATAGCGACAGAACTGAGCCCGTAGCAGTAATTGAACGGGCTATTTCTGATGCCAACGAAAGAGTATACATGGAATCGAAAGCCGATCCGGAAAAGTACGGGATGGGAACCACCATGGTTGCCGCCACGTTTTTTGACGGTCATATGTATGTTGCCAATGTCGGGGACAGCAGACTCTATGTTATTACGGAAAACGAGATAAGACAGATTACCCAGGATCATTCCTATGTGGGAGAACTTGTAAGACGGGGAACGATATCGGAATCCGCCGCAAGAAACCACGCGAAAAGACATTACATCACAAGGGCCGTGGGGACTGAGAGTAAAGTCAGGACGGACTTTTTTGATGTCGTTATGGACGGGAGTGCCCATGTTCTTCTATGTACCGACGGACTTACGAACATGGTAACGGATACGGTCATAAAACAGATAGTTTCCGCAAAAGCCGAGCCTTACGATAAAGTGAAGGCGCTTCTAAGGGAAGCAAACGAAAACGGCGGACGCGATAACATAACAATAGTTTTGATAGAAAAAGAGGATTAAAAAGGAGAATCTTATGTTGGAACCGGGATCATTTTTGGCAGATCGATATGAGATAATCGAAAAGATCGGAGCCGGCGGAATGTCGGATGTTTACAAGGCAAAGGATCATGTCCTTTCCAGGGATGTTGCAATCAAAGTCTTAAAGGCGGAATTTGCCGAGGACATGACTTTTGTGAGCAAGTTCCGTACGGAGGCGCAATCCGCTGCGGGACTCGAACACCCGAATATCGTAAACATTTATGACGTAGGATCCGAAGACGGTCTTTATTACATCGTTATGGAATGCGTTGAAGGCATTACGTTAAAGACCTATATCGAGAAGAAGGGCAGGCTCAATTATAAAGAGAGCATAAGCATCGCGATCCAGGTCGGACGCGGTATAGAGGCAGCGCATAATAAGGGCATTATCCACCGCGATATAAAGCCGCAGAACATAATCATTTCCAAAGAAGGAAAGGTTAAGGTTACGGATTTCGGCATTGCCAGAGCTGCTTCCGGAAATACGGTCAATGCGGATGTTATGGGATCCGTGCATTACTTCTCGCCGGAACAGGCGAGAAACGGATACTCCAACGAGCAGAGCGATATCTATTCACTGGGTATCGTAATGTACGAGATGGTGACGGGACGTGTTCCCTTTGACGGAGAGACGGCTGTTGCGGTAGCTCTTCAGCATCTTCAGAACGAGATGGTTCCGCCTTCACAGATCGCACCCGAGACACCGGTTGCGCTTGAGGGCATAATCAAAAAAGCAACCCAGAAGAGCATGGACAAGCGCTACAGCAATATGGACGAACTGCTTTCGGATCTTAAAAAAGCGCTTGTATCTCCGGATGAAGATATCGTTACTCCCGGAAAAGCGGACGATATCGATAAGACAAGGATCATCACGGAGGCTGAGATCCAGAAACTTCACAAGGAAGCGAACGCTATTCCGGAAAGCACGCCTGTAAGAAAAGAGCGTGTAGAAAGAAGAAGAGAAGAA
>JAFOND010000090.1 GCA_017418645.1 Lachnospiraceae bacterium
ATCCAGAAAGCTATCGGTTCCCTGGAACAGAAGATATATATCAACCGGGAATTGGGAAGACTGGATCAGGTTAAGGAATACGAGGAAAAGAAACGCGACATGGAAAAGGAGATAGGAACACTCCTTAATGCGTTCCTGGCAAGAAGTAAAAACAAGGCGGAAAAGATCAGGGAAACGGGATCGCCTTTTGCAAAGTTTCTTCTTTCCGTTTACGAAAACAATGATGCGCTGTTTCATATTCTGACGGGTACAATATCCGATTACAGGATCTACAGATTCGACAGAAGATTTTTTGTGGCAACGGTGGATACGGATCTTCCGTTTTCGTTTTATGAGTATAAAGACCAGGTATTCTCCGAAAAGAATATTCTCTTCGGAGACGACGAATATACATGGACGGTGGACGAGAAGGCCGAATACGAGAGACTGAACAAAAAAGAAGAGGAGAAAAAACAGGAACGTACATACAGGAAATATTCCTTTACGGGAGAAGAAGATTCCTACGAGGAAACCGTTCCGTACAGGGATCCCCAGAGCTGGTTCTCCGAAGTTGCAAAGTATGATCCGGATGTTCTTAAAAAGGAATTTCGCGTTCTTGTTAAGAAGTATCACCCGGATAATTCTGACATACCCCAGGCAGCTCTTCTTTTACAACAGATCATGTCCGAACATGAAAAACTGCTTTCTTCGATGGGAAGGAAATAAGACGATAAATGGAAACCGAACAGATGGAATTAATGGGATATGTTTTTCATGATCCCGAAATGTTTGAAAAAGCAAAAAAAGAAGAATCGGCGATAGTATATATTCAGGGCCAGGTGGATAAGAACAATCCTGAGGCTCTTCTTAAGTTGTATTGCGGGCTCATTCAAAGAAAGTTTTTTTCTACGATAGTCGGGCTTGATTTTTTGAGAAATCTGCAGGAGGAACTTTTAAGATCTCCGCTTATCGATCCCGCAAGAGTTCCGGCCGTGCCGGAATATCTTTTGCACCATGAAGCTTTTTCCGAAGAAAGCGAAGAAGAAAAGAAAACTCCGGAAATCAATTTTGACGATAAGGAATACAGGGCACTAAAATCCCTTGATCCCGACGAAAAAAAGATCCTCACCAAAACCATAAGAACCCAGAAAAAAACCATAAGGAATCTGTTTCTTGCCGTTATCGCACTTTTCATAGTTGCGGTTTCCATGGTTGTGCTTACGTTTACCAGTAAACTTCCCACAATAGTAAATTACGAGACGAAGATTCAGAACCGTTATTCCGAGTGGGAAAACGAACTTAACGAAAGAGAACAGGAAATAAGGGCAAGAGAACAGGAAGTATTCGGAGGAGATACGGATTAATATGGCGCACGAAAAAATACTTGTCTGTGATGACGAAGAGAGAATAAGAAAACTCGTAAAGGATTTTCTTTTAAGGGAAGGATATACGGTTGTGGAAGCCGCGGACGGAGAAGAGGCGCTTAATGTTTTTGACACAAACCCGGATCTTTCCCTGATGATACTTGATGTTATGATGCCCAAGACGGACGGATTTACGGTTCTTAAAGAAGTCCGTAAAAGAAGTGACATTCCGGTTATCATGCTTACCGCAAAAGGCGATGAGGATGACGAACTGAACGGGTTTATGCTCGGAAGCGACGAGTACATGAAAAAACCTTTTTCTCCGAAGATACTTGTTGCGAGAGTCGGTGCGGTTATAAGACGCGCTGCGGACAGAAAAAAGAGTGATGACAAAGACGTCCTGATCTATCCCGCAACGGATGATGTTCTTGAGGAAAACGGAATAAAAGTCGATATAGAGAGACACAGTGTTTACGTTGACGGAAAGGAAGTCAATCTGTCCGTTAAGGAATTCGATCTTCTTGTATATTTCATGAAAAACAAAGGCATGGCTCTTTCGAGAGACATGATCCTTAACAACGTTTGGGACTATGATTATTTTGGGGACACAAGAACCGTCGATACTCATGTGAAAAAACTTCGCGCGAAACTTCCCGGAAAGGGAGATATGATAAAGACCATATGGGGAATGGGGTATAAATTTGAAACATAAGATAAAAAGGCAACTCCTTTTTTCCATGATGGGTATGGGAATCGGAGTTGTTTTACTGATATTTATTTTAAATACAACGCTACTTCGTTACGTTTATTATCACGAAAAAGAAGAGGCGATGAAAAAGACGTTTTCGGAACTTTCCGCGGCATCGGAGGAAACGGGAACGGACACGCAGGAGTTCGCGACGGAATTCGAAGCCGCTTCCGTAAAGCGAAACGTATCGATGCTTATAATCCGTTCGGACGGAGATGTTCTTTTAAGCACACGCGGTGAAAACGAAAACCCTTACATGGTAAATCAGCTTCTTTTTCTGATACTCGGAAACGGTCCCGATAACGAGGAAGGACTTCTCGAAACAGGTAGTAATTATACCCTTCGAAAGTATCATGATGACAGACTGAATTCCGATTTCCTTGTGCTTTGGGGCGTTCTTAAAGACGGGAATTTTATCATGATAAGGACCGGGATTGAAAGCATTACCGAGAGTATCGGAATCTTTAACAAGTTCCTTGTTTTCGGAGCGATATTCGGGCTTGTGGTGAGCTTTATCGTTGCTATGATGTTGTCAAAACGAATAAGCAGTCCCATCATAAAACTTACCGAGATTTCGAATAAGATGTCGAATCTTGATTTCGATGAAAAATATGCAACGAGAGAAAAAGGAAATGAAGTGGATATCCTGGGATTCCATATGAACAGGATGTCGGAGACTCTGGAAAAAACGATAAACGAACTTACGGAAGCAAATAAAAAACTTCAGGAAGATCTTGACCTTAAAGAGCAGAACGAGAAGATGCGCCGGGAGTTCATATCGAACGTATCGCATGAACTGAAGACACCGATATCGCTTATAAGAGGCTATGCTGAAGGTCTTTCGGAGGGCGTTTGCGAGAACCCGGAAGATGCAAAGTATTATACGGACGTTATCATGGATGAGGCGGACAGGATGAACCGGATAGTGTCCGAACTTTCGTCCCTTAATAAACTGGAGTACGGTGAAAATGTTCTTGCGCCGGAAAAATTTGATCTTACGGAGATGATAAAAGGCCTCATCGATTCCGTAAAAGTTATGAGTGAAAAATACGGTACGGAGATATCCTTTGACGAACGCGATCCGGTTTATGTTTTCGAAGACGAATTTCTTACGGAACAGGCGGTTTCGAATTACCTTACAAATGCCATAAGATATTCCGAAGGCGAAAAGAAAATAAGAGTGTCGATCTTTGAAGATGAAGAGGACGAAAATCTTATAAGAGTTTCCGTGTTCAATACCGGTGACGGGATACCGGAAGAGAGCCTTGAAAGAGTGTGGGACAAGTTCTATAAGATCGACCCCGCCAGAACCAGGGAAGTAGGGGGTACCGGAATCGGTTTATCCGTTGTAAAAGCGGTTACGGAAGCCTTTAAAACAGAGTGCGGAGTAAGAAACACGGACTGTGGTGTGGAATTTTTCCTGACACTTCATAAAAATTAGTGAAATATGCGAATTTTCTGTTGAATATTCGGCTTAAGAATGGTAAAGTTATACTAATATGTGCGATGGAAAAGGAACACTATGAAAAAGAAACTTTTGTTTTATGTGACAATCCTTCTTTTCTGCTTACCGTTGACGGGGTGCAAACTCAAAGTGGTCACGCCGCTCTATACAATGACGGAAGATGAGGAAGCGGCGGTTGTTACATATGCTGCGAAGGTTGTCGGAAAATATAACGCGCTGCAGGGAGACGGACTGAGAAGGGTATATAAGTGGCAGATCGATAAATTGAGACCTGTGGAAGAGCCCGAGGAAGAGGAACAGACGGAAGAGGAAACTCCCGAAGAAGAAGAGGGTGTACAGAACGAGGACGGTTCGGTTACATACTCCGACGGAAGAACGGTTTATCCCAACGGCATGGTCTTAAATGCGGCAGGAGAAGTTATCGTTAATCCGACGGACGGATCCGAAGCCGTTGCGCCGGCACAGGCTGATGCCGCCGCAACCCAGGCACCAAGTGCCAGCGTAAACGACATCCTCGGCGTTGGAAACATAAATATAAAATATAACGGTTTTACGCTCGGAGCAAACTATAAAGAGGGCGATTACCTTTCGCTTACACCGTCATCCGGAAACAAGTATCTTATAATGCATTTTTCACTTGAAAACCCGGCGGCGGAAGGCGTATATGTGGATATACTTTCAAAGCACCCGACATTCTCGTTAAGTGTTGACGGTGCACAGGGGGTAAGGAATTCATCCACGATCCTGTTGTATGACCTTACAACATTGCAAAGCACATTGCCTGCGGGCAGCACAACGGAAGCCGTTCTTCTTTTCGAGATTCCGAAGGACAGCGGCAGTGAGGCTTCAAACCTTGTGCTTCAGATGACGGTAAACGACAATCTGTACAATGTTGTTTTGAATTAAAGATGCTCCTTAAAAAATGAGCATGAAAGGGAGGAGAACTTTATGGACACAAATATCTTATTGGAATCCGGCACAAACGAGCTGGAAGTTCTGGAATTCAAGGTAGGGGGAAACCATTACGGGATCAACGTTTCGAAGATCCGTGAAATCCTTACGTACCAGCCTGTAACGCCGATGCCGAATGCGCATCCGTTTATCGAAGGAATTTTTATGCCGAGAGATACGATGCTCTCCGTCATAAACCTGAGAAGATGCCTCGGTTATGAAGACGATCCCGATAATGACGGTCTTTTCTTCATAACAAACTTTAATAACCTTGATACGGCATTCCATGTTGACGAAGTTATGGGTATCCATAGAGTATCATGGGAGGATATCAATACACCGGATGCGACCATAAGCGCGGAAGATTCCGGTATTTCAACAGGTATTCTTAAACTGGAGAACAGACTTGTTGTTATCCTCGACTTCGAGAAGATCGTTACAAACATCAATCCTGATTCCGGTCTTAAGGTTTCCGATATGGACAGCTATGAGACAAGAGACAGGAGCAAAACCCCGATCCTTATCGCGGAAGACAGTAAGCTTCTTTCCAAGCTCATCGTTGAGTGCCTGAGAAAAGCCGGATATACAAACCTTAACGTTAACGAGAACGGTCAGGAAGCATGGGATAAGCTCAGAGAATACAACGAGAGGGGAACGGTTCTCGACGATGTACATCTTATCGTAACCGATATCGAGATGCCGAAGATGGACGGACATCGCCTTACAAAACTTGTTAAGGAACATGATGTTATGAAGAATATCCCCGTTATCATCTTCTCGTCCCTCATCAATGATGAAATCAGAAGAAAGGGCGAATCTCTCGGAGCGGATGCCCAGCTTACAAAGCCCGAGATCGGAAAACTTGTTGAAGCGATTGATGAGCTTGTTGACAAATATGAATCCGGCAGACTTGCTGCAAAATAATTGTTAATCTTTAATTGATCACACAGGGGATGTGACACATAGAATCCATGTCACATCCCTTGATTATGTTTTGGAGGTTTATTCGTGGCAAACACCGAGGACTATCTTGACGGTCTCTTAAACTCAATAACCGAAGCCAAGAACGGAGTGAGAGACGCTGCCGACAGGGAAAGAAAGGCAAGAGAGTCGGAAATCAGACAAAGAAATCGTATCGGTTCGGATGACGATTTCATGGCAAAAACCGGACTTAACGGATATACACCCCGGAAATCTTCCTACAAGAATCTTAAGGAAGCTTTTTCGGAGTCTGATTTTTTGCGCGAATTTGAAAGTGAACTGGACAGCGGAGAGGCTGATTCGTTCCTGGAAGAATTTGAGAGGGAACTTGCAGAAGCCGACGGCAGAGATGACTCCGGTTTTTCCATAGACGAGCCTGAAAGAGACAGCTTTTCCGATGACGGTACCTTTACGGATGATGATCTGGGAGACATGTCGTTTCTGGATGATGATGACGACATTTCCGACGAAGATCTTTTCATGGAAGATGACGATATGGATTCCGTTATCGACAAGATCCGTGAGAAGAAAAAAGGTAAGAAAGAAACAGCCGATAATACGGGCGATTTTATAAACGAAACACCGATTTCGGGAGAGATAAGAGAGGCGGAAAAGGTTCAGTCCGATATCGACTCCGACGATCTTTCCATGGATGATCTTGAAAAGCTTGCACTTGCCGTAGGAGATGAAGTCGGAACCGAATTTGATTCCGCTCCTGTGGAAAAAATACCGGATGCCGGGGAAACATTACAGGTACCGGAAGATTTAGGTCCGCAATTGGAAGATATCGGTGAGATTTCGCTTTCGGAACCGGAGCCGGAATTACAGCTTGACGACTCTTTATCTTTATCCGAGCCGGAAGCTTTGCCGGAAGAAAGCGTTGGATCAATAGACGATCTTTTGGATATTGCTGCGGAAAAGATGTCCGATGAAAGCAGTGAAGATAGCATAGCATCAGATATAGAAGGACTTGGCGGACTTTCGGATACAATAGAAAAACCCGCGGAAGATTTCCTTCAGCCGGAATTCAAACCGGATGCGCTTGATCTTGAAGACACTGATAACCTTAACCAGGAAGATATCGAAAGGATGCTTAACGGTGAGGATCTTGATAAGGCCGCGCCGGAGGCTGCGCCCATGGAGGAAGCGGATCTTATGTCACTTCTTTCCGAGGACGAGGCTGATATAGCTGATCTTCTTAATGCCGATGAAAACGGCCTTGAACTTGATGAGGCGAGAGATGCTTTCGAAGCTTCCGCAGACGGTATTTCTCTTGATGCCCTGGAAGACGAACTGGAGAGCGAAGACGAGAAGAAGAAGAAAAAAGGCGGATTTTTCGGAAATCTCATAGCCAAGATAAAAGGCTTTTTCGCCGGAGGAGACGACGATGAGGAGGATGACGGCGTTGTTGATATAGTCGAAAATGCGCCGCCGGAAGACCTCTCGGATGAGAATGCCGCTATCCTTGCAAATTTCGAGGATGAAGCAGGCGCAAATAAGGGCGGTAATAAATCCAAGAAAGAGAAGAAGGAAGAAGACAAAGCGGCCAAGAAAGCCGAGAAAGAAGCAAAGAAAAAAGAAGCAGCCGCTGAGAAAGAAAAGAAGAACAAAGAAAAGGCCGAAGCAAAGAAGAGAAAAGCCGAGGAAAAAGCGAGAAAAGCAGCCGCGAAACCGAAGGATAATTCTCCGAAGGTCAATATGAAGAACTTTATTCCGTTTGTGCTTCTGGCAGCTTCTTTAATAGTTCTTGTGCTTATTGCCATGAAGGTTACGTTCTTTAAATCAAGCATGAGCGCTGCTCAAAGAGCATATGCAAACGGAGACTTCATTACGGCATATTCAAAGATCGGAAATATTGAAGTTAAGAAGGAAGAAGATATTGAATTCCAGAAAAAGACACATCTTCTTGCAGAGCTTCAGAAGAAATATCAGAGCTATCAGATACTGGTTCGCATAGGCGAAAACGATATGGCGCTGGATGAACTTGTTAACGGATACGGAAGATATCTCTTTAACAGGGAAGAAGCAAAGTCTCTCGGAATCAGCGAACAGTACGAAGCAATAGCCAAGCTTATAACCGACCAGTTAATGGATGAATACGGCATAGAACCTGAAAGAGCCGAGGAATTATACAAGATGACGGACCGTACAGAGTATACGATGGAACTTATAGATATACTGGAATCACATGGTCTGGAGGTACGTTATTAATGGTAGCAGTTATAGATTATGATGCGGGAAACATAGGAAGTGTATCCAAAGCGCTGATAAATCTTGGTGAAAACTGCGTTCTTACGGCTAATGAAAATGAGATACTGAAAGCGGATCACATTATACTTCCCGGTGTGGGTTCCTTCGGAGATGCAATGAATAAGCTGAACGAAAGGAATCTTGAACCGGTGATAAAAAAAGCTGTGGAAAGCGGCATTCCCTTTATGGGAATCTGTCTCGGACTTCAGCTTCTGTTTGATGAAAGCGAGGAAAGCCCGGGAGTGCCGGGCCTTTCTGTTTTAAAGGGAAAGATTAAGAAAATCCCGGGAAAAGATGGGCTTAAGATACCTCATATGGGCTGGAATTCGCTGTCATTGGATAACGATACAAGGCTGTTTTCGGACCTCTCCGACGAGCCTTATGTTTATTTCGTGCATTCCTATTATCTGGAAGCGGATGACGAAAGCGCGGTGTCTGCAAGGACCGAATATGGTGTAAAAATTGATGCCGCAGTTACAAAGAATAATGTGTTTGCCTGTCAGTTTCATCCGGAAAAAAGCGGTGAAACGGGTCTTAAGATACTTAAGAATTTTTTGAAGGTTAAGTAATTATATGTTCACAAAAAGGATCATTCCCTGCCTTGACGTCAAGGACGGGAGAGTTGTAAAAGGCATAAATTTTGTGGATCTTCGGGATGCCGGGGATCCGGTTTCCGTTGCCGCGGAATATGATAAAGCGGGAGCGGACGAACTTGTTTTTTTGGATATTACGGCATCAAGCGATCATAGAAACACGGTTGTTGATATGGTACGGGCCGTTGCGGAACAGGTATTTATCCCCTTTACCGTTGGCGGGGGTATAAGGACCGTAGAAGACTTCCGTATGCTCCTTAGGGAGGGAGCGGATAAGATTTCCGTTAATTCCGCTGCGATAGACCGTCCTGAGCTTATATCTGAGGCTGCAGATAAATTCGGAAGCCAATGTGTTGTTTTGGCTATAGACGCAAAAAAACGCGAAAACGGAGAAGGATATACGATATATAAGCACGGTGGACGCCTCGATTGCGGCATAGATTGTATAGAATGGGCCATAGAAGGCGAAAAAAGAGGAGCAGGAGAGATACTTTTGACAAGTATGGACTGCGACGGGACAAAAAACGGCTATGATAACGAGCTTTTAGCCCTTGTATCGGAGGCTGTAAACATCCCTGTAATAGCATCGGGCGGAGCAGGCACAAAAGAGCATTTTTACGATGCTTTTACTAAGGGAAAGGCGGATGCGGCACTGGCAGCATCGCTTTTTCACTTCGGAGAACTGGAGATAAAAGATCTGAAAGGGTATCTGAAGGAAAAGGGCGTTCCGGTGAGGATCTAAACATGATTATTTGTTGAAAAACGGCCCGTGAAACATACTTGTTGATTTGTTGTACAACTAAAGATTGATGAAATGGCACAGATAGAAAACGACTGGTTACCGGCACTTTCGCCGGAATTTAAGAAAGATTATTACAGAGAGCTTTTTAAATTCGTAAAGGCAGCATATGGTAGTGGGCCTGTATTTCCACCACCGGATGACATTTTTAATGCCTTCCATAGAACCGCTTTTTCGGATGTGAAAGTTGTTATTTTGGGACAGGATCCTTATCCGACATACGGACAGGCCCACGGACTCTGCTTTTCCGTGCTTCCGGGGGTTTTGATACCGAGATCTTTACAGAATATATATAAGGAACTTCAGGACGAGCTGGGGTGCTATATTCCGAATAACGGATGCCTTTATAAGTGGGCGGATCAGGGAGTTTTCCTTTTGAACGCCGTTCTTACCGTTAATGAGGGGAATCCCGGATCCCATGCGAACAAAGGCTGGGAACAGTTTACGGATGCCGCAATAAAGGCTTTAAACGACTGTGACAGGCCGATCGTTTATCTTCTCTGGGGCGCATATGCAAGGAAGAAGAAGGAATTGTTAAATAACCCGAAACAGCTTATACTTGAAGCTGCGCATCCGTCACCTCTTTCCGCAAGAAACGGTTTTTTCGGATGCGGGCACTTTAAAAAAGCAAACGAGTTTCTTAAAACAAACGGACTTGAAGAAATTGACTGGCAGATAGATAATATATAACACTGTCATTATATAAGGAGGTTGGAATGGTAGTAGAAGATCTTTACAAAAAACTCAGCGAAAACCCGTATCCGGGCCGCGGAATAGTTGTGGGACGCACGCCGGACAGCAAGCATGCGGTTATTGCATACTTTATCATGGGACGTTCCGAAAACAGCAGAAACAGAGTATTTAAGGAAGAAGGAGAAGGAATAAGGACCGAGGCGTTCGATCCTTCCAAAATGCAGGATCCTTCCCTTATAATATATGCACCCGTTCGTGTGTCGGGAACGGATACGATAGTTACAAACGGGGACCAGACGGATACCGTATATGACCTTATGAAAGAAGGGAAAACCTTTGAACAGGCGCTTTCCACAAGACAGTTCGAGCCGGATCCGCCAAACTTTACACCGCGTATTTCCGCAATACTTCATATTAAAGACGGCGCATTTTCTTATGATATGTCCATCTTAAAGAGTGACGAGGGAAGAGAAGACGGAAATATCAGAAATACGTTTTCTTTCGACAACCCGCATGCGGGCGAGGGAAGATTCATCCATACATATATGGGGGACGGAAATCCCCTTCCTACCTTTACGGGAGAACCGGAAAGGGTTGAAATCTCGGGAGACATTGAAGAGTTTACAAAGAAAGTATGGGATAATCTTAACGAAGAGAATAAAGTATCGCTATTTATAAGGTATATTGATATAGAGACCGGAAAGTACGAGACCAGGATCATCAATAAGAACGAATAATTATTAAAGCTTTTAAAGAATTGCAGAAGGCACATGGTTTAATTGTTTTTTAGAGGAGAGAGAAAAGTGAAAGAAATCGAATTAAAGTACGGATGTAACCCGAATCAGAAGCCCTCAAGGATATTTATGGAAGACGGTGAACTTCCTGTTAAAGTGTTAAACGGAAAGCCCGGATATATAAACTTCCTCGATGCTTTTAACGGCTATCAGCTTGTTAAAGAATTAAAAGAAGCAACGGGACTTCCTTCCGCAACATCTTTTAAGCATGTTTCACCTGCCGGTGCGGCTGTGGGAACACCGCTTTCGGATGTGGAAAGAAAGATTTACTGGGTTGATGACATGGATATCGAGTTCACACCGCTTGCAAACGCATATATAAGAGCGCGCGGTG
>JAFOND010000091.1 GCA_017418645.1 Lachnospiraceae bacterium
AAGGCGCGGTTTTGCATAAGTTCCTGCATCGCCGCAAGGTGGTTCGGGGACGCGGGTACATCGAAACGCTCCAGCATCCTATATACTTCTTCTTCCGTCATCACGTTCTTTCTTATCTCTTCAAGCTCTTCATTTCTGTACGCTTCCTCAAGTTCCTCCGGCTCTTCCGTCTCTTTCATCGCGGCATTAAGCTCTTCCGGAGTCATCTCCATAAGCTCTTCCTCAAGATTGTACTGCGACATCTTATAGGGCGTCGCGTTCTGCTCGGCGTCCTTCATCTCGTTCTGATTAAAGGCAAGTTCGATCTGCTGGGTAATGGTCAGGCTTTCGCGTTTGAAGTCCGAAAGGAGGCCGAAACTGTCGTCTATAACGGCTTCGCGGTTTTCGTGTTTTCTTGTGCGCTCCGCCCGCATAAGATTTCGCATGGTAATTTCCTGTCCTGACTGAAGAAGCATGCCGATGGCCGCACCGTCGGAGGCGTTCACCTGATGTATAAGGCGGTAGATCCCGATGTATCCTTCCTTTTCCTCCGCAGTTATTCCGTTATGCTCCTCGAGTTTTCTTAAGAAACGGGCAAAACGGTCTTCCGTTCTGTTTCCGGGAAGTTCGTCTTCTATCTCTTCCGCAGTTTTTATGAGCTCGTCCATTGTCATATCAAGCGGATTTTTTCCCTGTTTTAGCATCTCGGCAACAACCGCAGGCTTAAGGGCGTTAAAAGCACGCTGTACCGTGGAGTCGTTAAGCTTGATGTTTTCTATGTTTTCTTTTGTGATCTCTTCTTTGTTATACGCAAGGATGCGGACCGCGCGGCGGTTCTCTTCCGTTAAGTCCATATCCGTCTCTGTAAGGAGTTCGTCTATGTTTCCGAAGGCCTTTTTTATGGAGTCCCCAAGGTCACGGCGGATCTCCGTCCGCATTGTTTCGTATCTTTCTCCCGCCGCCTCGAGCTGTGCGTGAAGGGGAGCTGCGGTGCGGTTTAAGGTTGTTACGGTTTCAATGTTTATGTTTTGAATGCGACCGAGAACTGCTGCCGGAGCGCTCTTTAATTCTTCGATGGCAGAGTTTGTTTCCATAAAGCTGTCGGTAAGCTTTTCGATGTTTACTTCCGCATCGCCATAGAGTCTTGCGGCAAGATCGGTTTCTTCGGCTGCTTCCGTACTTCCGATTCCGGATTGTGCTCCTTCGCCGGTCACTCCGTAGCCTTTAAAGAAAGACTCTGCATATTCTCTCTCCAGCGCCTTGAGATCCTCCACAACCTTGGAAAGATCCGTGGTGTCGATGGACACTCCGCGCTTTAAAAGGACAAAATTCGCGCTCACCGTCATGGAAAGACGTGTTTCCTCGAGTTGTCTCCTATAAGCAATGTCCCCAATACCATTTGTCTTTTCGTCACCAGATGGCTCAATAGAATTGTCGCTAAAGACAGTATTGTATATCTCCCTTGCCTGCTCCATAAGGGTTGGCTTAAAGAGATTTGTATCCTCCGCATTCTTTCCTTCAAGGATCGTATCCGCAATCTTTTGAGCCGCATCTCCAAGAGTAAGGTCCGGCATCCTAAGTTCCGAAAGCTCCGACGCCCGGAACATGTTCTCGGATGTAAGCGGGATATGCTTCTTTATCATGTCGGCTGCGGCATTCATCGTATCCGCATCAACGGAGAGTCCCGCTTCCTTGATCACCTTCTGTACCTGAAGGATCATATCCGCGGGAATAACGGAATATATACTGTTACCGCCTTCCGAATAAACGCTTACGCCCGGTGCCTCGCCGAATCCTGATGCGGAGGCGTTTTCTGTAGCGGAACCGGAGATAGTTCCGTCCGAAACAGAGATATCGATGCCACCGCCCGCTCCGCCGAGATTCATGGAATCAAAGAGGTTCCCGACTGTCGGCTCATTTTCGTATCGGAGCAGATTCTCCTGTACATTCCGGGGAATCTGTCCGGGGATCTTTTCCATAACGGTCTCTGCCTTTTGCAGAGCCTCCGCCGCTTCCTTAACGCTTTCCTTATCCGTGGGGAGATCGTTATTCTGAAGGGCTTTTTCCATAACTGCGGCATAGTTTGAAGATCCCGTAACATCCGCGATCATATCCTTATCAACGCCGCCCGTTATGCTCATATCAGCGCCGCCTTTCGCAAGCGCAACACGGATCTTGTCCGCGATATCGGTATACTCTTCCGGAACCATGTCCTTTGCGGATAGTCCGTCTTCCGAAAGCTTTGCAACGTCTTTGCCGGACATGGTCATGGAAGCGATTATCATCTTCTCACGCTTAAGGGCGGATGCATCCTGAGAAGGACTGCCGCCGTTTCCGAAAGGATTGCCGCCCTGACCGTTGTTTTTTCCGTTTTTCCCGTAATTATGGGAATCTATATTTATGGAACGAAGAGGAGAAGACGCACCGGAAACAGAGGAAGTGACCGCATTCTTCGATCCTTCCCCGATATCCGGAACCGTATTGTTCTTCTCGTTTGAAATCTGCTGATTTGCTATCTGATCTAAAAGATTAAGATTATTGACCTGCATAAAAGTCCTCCGAAATAGATAACGCTCTGATATCTATTTCGGA
>JAFOND010000092.1 GCA_017418645.1 Lachnospiraceae bacterium
GCGAAGTTGAAATCGTTCATGCAGTCAAAGCCTGCATCGTTTCCGAGTTTTTCGTGCATCCTTTCGGAATTGTTTCTCAGTGCTCCTATATGAAGCTGCATGATAAGGTCTCTTCTTTTGTATTCTTTTCCCAGTTCCGTAAGTAAAAAGCCCCTGAACTTTGCGTTTTCTTCTTTGTCGGTCTTTTCTCCGAGAAGTCGTTTTCTGAATATGGTGTTTACTTCATCGCGGGTTGCGGGAATATAAAAATCCGTTTCAAGACTGTGATCCGTGATCCTGCAGCCTGCTTCCGAGCAAAAGAAATCCAGTCTTTTTACGAGCGCGAAAAGAA
This sequence comes from Lachnospiraceae bacterium, assembly GCA_017418645.1. Taxonomy (GTDB): domain Bacteria; phylum Bacillota; class Clostridia; order Lachnospirales; family Lachnospiraceae; genus FD2005. The sequence continues at coordinate 332 of JAFOND010000092.1, forward strand.
GATCGTCTATACTGTCTATGGACGTCTCCGCCACCTTTGAAAGCATCTCGATATATTCTTTATAATCCTCTTTTTCAATGCCGATGGCTCTTTCCGGTCTGAATGTCGGAAGCACAGTAAACGGCATATCCGTATCTTCTTTCATCTTCAGGTGCCACGTAAGAAAGTCCGCGGGATCATCCGTTGTGCAGAGCAGTTTTACGTTTTGCATTTTAAGAAGATTTCGCACCGAAAAATCTTTTGTTTTCAGCTTTTCGTTACACTCGTCGTATATCTCTTTCGCCGTTTCTTTTGAAAGAGTTTTTTCGATTCCGAAATACCGCTTAAGTTCAAGATGCGTCCAATGATAGAGCGGATTTCCCATAAGATTCTGCACGGTATCCGCCCAGGCTAAAAACTTATCATAAGGATCCGCGTCGCCCGTTATAAACTGTTCGGGTATACCGTTTGTACGCATCGCCCGCCATTTATAGTGATCCGACGAAAGCCATACGTCGGAAATATTATCAAAAACCATATCCTCATATATCGCCTTGGGATCAAGATGGTTATGGTAGTCGATGATGGGGCATGATTCTGCAGTGTTGTGATAGAGTTCTTTAGCCGTCTGTGTGGTGAGAAGAAAGTCGTCATCCATAAATTCTCTCATAACTATACCCCCGAATATGCGGAGAAGCCGCCGTCGATGGGGATAATCGTTCCCGTTACGAATCCGGACATCTTCTCGTTTAAAAGATAAAGGATCGTTCCGTTTAATTCCTCCGGCTCGCCGAAACGTCCCATGGGAGTTGCCGCAAGGATCTTTTCCGTACGCGCCGTCGGCGTTCCGTCATCATTGAATAAAAGCGCCCTGTTCTGCGCAGTTGAGAAGAATCCCGGCGCGATGGCGTTAACCCGGATGTTCTGCTTTGAAAAATGAACCGCAAGCCACTGGGTGAAGTTTGATATCGCAGCCTTTGCGCCGCTGTATGCGGGAATCTTCGTAAGAGGCGTAAACGCGTTCATTGACGATATGTTGATAATGGAACATCCCTCTTTTCCGATCATATCTTTTGCAAACTCCTGTGTAGGAAGAAGAGTTCCTATGAAGTTCAGATTAAAGACAAATTCAACACCCTTCTGATCTAGATCGAAGAAGGATATCACATCTTCTTTTTCATCATCTCCGATCTCAAAATATTCGGAAGATGTTGTTGCCCGCGGATTATTTCCGCCGGCTCCGTTTATAAGTATATCGCACTTCCCGAAATCCTTTATTATCTCTTCGTGTGCAGTTTTTAAGCTTTCTTTTTCGAGCACATTTGCCGCATAACCCTTTGCGATACCGCCCTCTTTTTCTATCTCTGCAGCCTTGCTCTTTGCGGCTTCTTCATTAAGATCAAGAAGAGCAACCTTTGCGCCGCAGCCGGCAATAAGGTGGGCGAATTCGCCGCATAGAACTCCGCCTGCGCCGGTTATAACGACGACTTTATTTTTTATATCTAAAGTATAGTCCTTCATTTTTTGTTTCCTTTCGCAATCGCTTCCCACAATCCATTTATGTATGTTGCGCCGAGGGCTCGATCGTATAAACCGTAGCCCGGCATTGCCTTCTCGTCCCATATCATCCTGCCGTGGTCCGGTCGGATGGGACCGTCAAAACCTATATCATAAAGTGCCTTTACGATCTCATACATATCAAAGGATCCGTCGGAGGATAAATGTGCAGCCTCTTCAAAATCCAAGGGTTCACCCGTCTTTTCGTCTATGGAATTAAACTTGAGATTCCTTACATGGGCAAAATGTATCCTGCCCTTAAGTGAACGTATCATATCCGGAAGATCGTTCTTCGGATTTGTCCCGTATGAACCCGCGCAGAAAGTCACTCCGTTATGGGGATCATCCACCATCTTCATCATACGCTGTATGTTTTCCTTATTGATTATTATCCTCGGAAGACCGAAAACCGACCATGCGGGATCGTCCGGATGGATTGCCATTTTAATATCGTATTCATTACAGACAGGCATGATCTTTTCAAGGAAGTATTTAAGATTATTAAACAGGTCTTCCTCCGTAACGTCTTTATATTCTTCGAAGAGTTCCTTAACCCGGGCCATTCTTTCCGGTTCCCAGCCCGGCATTACCGTTCCGTTCATATCTCCGGAGATGGAGTTGAACATCTCCTCCGGAACAAGATCGTCCACCGCTTTTTTTGTGTATGCAAGAACGGTGGAACCGTCCGCTCTTTCTCTCGCAAGTTCCGTCCTTGTCCAGTCAAAGACGGGCATGAAATTGTAACATACCATATGGATGTCTTCTTCCCCGAGATTACGTAGGGTTTCGATATAATTACTTATATACTCATCCCGGGACGGTTTTCCGAGTTTAATATCTTCGTGGATATTAACACTTTCTATTCCCGCGATCTTTAATCCCGCAGCCTCAACTTCTTCTTTCAGGGCATGGATCTTTTCGCGGGTCCAAAGTTCTCCCGGCATGGTATCGTAGAGCGTTGTTATAACGCCGGTAACTCCCGGGATCTGTCTTATCTGTTTTAGTGTTACGGTATCGAATGCGCTGCCGTACCAGCGAAGTGTCATTTGCATATCTACTCCTTACCTTTTTACTCTAGCGCCCGCTCCGCTCATGACGGCTTCCACCTCCGACTTTGTTGCCATCGTCGTATCTCCCGGAGTTGTCATGGCAAGCGCCCCATGGGCCGCGCCGTATTCCACTGCCTTCTTCGGATCTCCCATTTCCATAAGACCGTAAACAAGACCGGACGCAAAGGAATCTCCTCCTCCCACGCGGTCCATTATCAAAAGTTCTTTATAATCCGTCGCCTTATAGAGTTCACCGTCCGCAAGACAGATCGCGCTCCAGTCATTTACGGATGCCGTGTGGACCGTTCGAAGCGTTGTTGCGACAACCTTAAAATTCGGATATTCCTTAACGGCTTCGTTTACCATCTTCTTATATCCGTCAAGATTAAGTTCCTTAAGGTTTTCATCGTTCCCTTCGATCTTGAATCCCAGGCATGCCGTAAAATCCTCTTCGTTTCCGATCATAACATCAACATATTTTGCGATCTCTTTGTTGACTTCTATCGCCTTTTCCTGCCCGCCGATACCGCTCCACATGGATGCCCTGTAATTAAGATCGTAGGATACTATTGTTCCGTATTTCTTTGCAGTCTTTATCGCATCAATAATAACTTCCGCGGTATTCTCCGAAAGCGCGGCATAGATTCCGCCCGTATGAAACCAGCGAACTCCCAGGGTACCAAAGATATATTCAAAATCGAAATCCTTTGCCGTTGCTTTTGATATCGCGGTATTGGCACGGTCCGAACAGGAAAGCGCTCCCCGGATTCCGAAACCTCTTTCCACAAAATTAAGACCGTTTCTGCACTCTCTTCCGATGCCGTCCGTCTTCATCCATTTTATGAGTGATGTGTCCACGCCACCCTGCAGAATAAGGTCTTCCATAAGGCGACCCATCTCGTTATCCGCAAAGGCAGTTATCACGGCGGTATTAAGCCCAAAGCAGCGCTTAAGACCGCGGATGACATTGTATTCTCCGCCGCCTTCCCAGACTTTAAATTCCCGGGCGGTACGTATCCTGCCCTCGCCCGGATCCAGACGGAGCATAACTTCGCCAAGGCTTACCGCGTCATATTTGCATTCGGATTTTGGTTTGATGTTAAGATTCAAGTTTTTCACCTCACAGACTTCACGATCTCTGCCGCTTCGCGGACGAGTTTTTCGATCTCTTCGAACCTGCCTTCTTTTATCATATCTTTCTTTACCATCCAGCTTCCGCCGCAGGCGATTATGCGGTCATAGGAAAGATAATCGCGTACGTTCTTTTCGTTTATTCCTCCTGTGGGCATAAATTTAAGCCCCGTAAAGGGAGCTGCACAGGCTTTTATGTATTTAAGTCCCCCCGCCGGCTCCGCAGGAAAGAATTTTACAACCGAAAGACCGTATTCCACCGCCTTTGTCATTTCCGTAGGCGTAACGGTTCCGGGAAATACCGGAATGTCACGATCCAGGCACCAGCTTACCACATCTTCGGAAAAGCCCGGGGAAACGATAAATTTTGCGCCCGCATCCACCGCGCGTTCCGCCTGTAGCACATTAAGAACCGTGCCCGCACCCACAAAAAGGTCCGGACATTCCCTGCTCATTATGCGGATGGATTCTTCCGCCGCATCCGTACGGAAGGTAACCTCCGCAGCGGGAAGACCGCCCCTGCAAAGCACGTTTCCAAGTGCCGCCGCATCCTTTGCCTCATCAAGCACAACGACCGGAATGATCCCGATCGCTTGGATTTTTTCGTTAATTGTCATATTGCACACCTCATCCGTCCACTATATTTTTCCAGTCAATACGTTCGTTTCTGTAAAAAAATTCGTCGTCATGTTCGGATATCTCACGTGCTACGCGGCAGGGATTTCCGTAAGCCACCACGTTTGCGGGAATATCCTTTGTAACAATGCTTCCCGCTCCGATAACGGTGTTATCGCCGATCGTAACCCCCGGGCAGATAACCGCTCCCGCTCCGATCCAAACGTTGTTTCCGATGTGCACATCCTTGTTATACTGATAGGACTTTTCACGGAGCGAAATATTTATGGGATGGTTTGGTGTCGCTATGGTAACATTCGGTCCGAACAATACCCGGTTTCCCACATAAACATGACCATCGTCAACTATGGTAAGGTTAAAGTTCGCATATACATAATCCCCGAAATGGACGTTCTTTCCTCCCCAGTTTGCGTGGAAAGGAAGTTCAATATAGCAGTTGTCTCCGCACTCGGCAAAGACTTCCTTCATGTACTTCTCTTTTTCCTTTACCTGTGAAGGCTTCAACTGATTGAATTCATAAAGCCTGTCAATATAAGGAAACTGCTCATCCATGATCTCGTCAACACCGGGATCGTAGATAAGCCCCTCTTCCATTCTTTCTTTTTGTGTCATGCTTCCACCTTTTCCCATTCCATTCCTTTTTAACTTCATTCTACTGCCCTTTCATCGGAAGAAGGACCCTGAACTCGCTGCCTTTTCCTTTATCCGAGATAACATCGATGGTTCCGTTCATTAATGTAATTATCTCTTTTACGATCGATAAGCCGTGGCGGTTTCCGCCCTTTATCGAATCACCGTCGGGCGCCTCATCAAAGATGTGCTCTAATCTGTCTTTATCGATCCCGACTCCGGTATCCGTAACACGGATCTCATACGTGAGATTATCTTTTCTCGAAAGCAGCCTTCCGTCTAAAAATACGCTTCCGTCCGTTATATTGTATCTGTATGCGTTAGACAAAAGATTTAAGATAATCTGATTAAAACGAAGCTTATCGCAAAGAACGATATCCTCTCCCATCTGGTCAAGGCTCACACGGAAGTTAATGTTCTGCTCATCCATTTTTACCTTCATGATCTCAACGCAACTTAGGGCAAGTTCCTTAAGACAAACGGGAGAAGGCTCAAGTTCTTTAATCTCTCCTCCGATCCGGTTCATATCACTGATATCGAACACGTTTGAAAAGAACCTTGTCTTTGCCTCGTTTGCCCTGTTTGCTGAATCCACAGCCTCCAAAAGCATCTGCTGTCTTTCTTCGAGTTCCTTCTTCTGCGATGCTATAAGCCGGTCCGCATTCATCTTCTGAGCACGGTAATCATCTATAACGGAAAGCGTAAGGAGCACTTTGTCTACGGAGAGTTCTCCTCTTTCTACCGCATGATATTCAACACGGATCCATCTGTTATCCGTCTCGTTCTTATAAACGAATTCCCGGTTTATCCCTTCTTTAAACATTATGGATCGAAGCAGTCCCGGATCGCTTAATTTTTTCTTTTCATAGTCGGAGGTATCGTCAAGTTTTGATGCAACCGAAGAAAGCACATCGGACACTTTTGCATCCGCTTCAAAGTTCATCAGTTCTTCCTGTTTGACAATTGAGAATTCGTCTTTTGTAAAATCCAAAAGATAGATGCACGGAATCTCTTCCGCAAGACGTGAAATTATCTGATTATCCAGTTTTATCTTTCCCAGTTCGGTATCGGATATAAGGGTTGCCGAGCCGAATGCCTTGACGGGGTTTCCTTCCTCGTCAAACTCGGTTGTATATTTGATACGGAACGGAACACGTCCAACCGTAAGCGGTATGTCGGCTTCCAGGTTCTTTTCGCCCCTGTCGACTTTTCCCATGAATCCGCGATACATGTCAGCATAGTCCGGAGGAAAGATTCCGGCATCGATCGCCGGTTCGGGATAGTTTGTGACAACCGCAGGCAGCCCAAGATCTCTCATGCAGCGATAACAGGGACGCATCTCTTTTGTCCTGATATCATATTCCCAGTTATAGATATTGATCTGCTCACTGGCGTTTTTATATCTATACTCTATGTCTTCGAGAGTATCCTGCGCTCTTTTCTCGTTGGAGATGTTTCGGATACCTTCATAGAGCACCGCTCCTTCTTCCGTTTTCTCGATAAGAATAAGCCTGCTCTTTAAGCATACCTTATCATATCCGCAGCAATCGGAAAAAACCTGTCTCCATGTTTCAACGATAACATCTTCCGAAGTTGTGGAAGAAACGCAACGCTTTACGGCGTCGGTAAAGATATTAAGATTCTCTTCGTCAAAGCATTCACCGGGATATTTTTTTATATACTCTTCCAAGGATACATTCATCCATAATTCCGGAATATATCCGTCGTTTACTTCAAGTATCCTGAGATCTCCCTCTTTATATAAAATAACAGCCGCCGGCTCCGAAAATTTTGAACCGATGATTTCCCGATAGTCCATTCGATCTTCCCCCTTTTATACCCACTGTTACAGACTTTTGTCATCCGGAATATTGTAATACATTTACGGCTTAAATTCCACAAGATCAACAAAAAAACTCCCGTGAAGAATACTTTGTTTCTTCACGGGAGTTCTGATGTACAAAATAATTATTTTTTAATTATTTCTTGATGTTAGCCATCATCTGAGCAATTGTTCCAACGAACTGAGTAAGCGGCTGAGTCTGGAGCATGATATGTCCCGGACCTGTAACTACGGTATTGAAGAGACCTTCGCCACCGAAGAGGATGTTGCCAACGCCCTTGATCATTGTGATCTCGATGGAAACAGTTGAATCGCACATTACAAGATATCCTGTGTCGATCGTCATTGTCTCGCCTGCTGCAAGATCATATTCAACAGCACCACCGTCGATTTCCAAAAGAACGTCACCGTTTCCTGAAAGCTTGTTCATGATGAAGCCTTCACCGCCGAATAAACCGGAACCGATCTTCTTCTGGAAGAAGATTGAAAGATCAACGCCTTCATCCATTGCAAGGAATGATCCCTTCTGAACAACGATCGACTTGTCCGGTGTAAGAGTGATCTTTCTGATCTCGCCCGGTGCATGAGCGCCGATAGCCAAGATTCCGGGAGCCTCTGCAACATAGCGGTTCATGAAAAGTGATTCACCGGAAAATGCACGTCCGAGCATCTTTCCGAGGCCGCCGCCTGTGTTTGTTTCCATCTTGATGCCGCCGTTTAACCACGCCATAGCACCTGCTTCGCAGTTAACAGCTTCCCCTGTTGCAAGATCGCAAACAGCTACCGGGAAATTTCCACCTTTAATTTCAGCTTTCATCTTTCTTCTCCTCCTTCTGAAAAATAGTGAAACTTAAATAGTAACAAGTGTATTTTTTCCGATTCCCCCCACAGGGAAATAGAAAGATAGATATATTTTATCTTTTGTCACGTTGTTTGTCTATAAAAAATTTATATTTCGTTATTTAAACGGCAGCTTTATACTCGGCACACCGTTTAATTTTAAGCTGCACATAAGATTGTATACTCCCAGCAGGGTACTGTCGTTTTTTGCCGCCGCCTTTTCCACCTTTGCCATTTCATCCCGCTACTCTTCAATAAGCTTAAATTGTAGACATTAAAGTACATATCGACTATACTAGTGCAAAATCAGTTTTACAATAACTCAATCCCATACAAGAGGTGAAACATGACTATCTCAACCCTTGCCAAAGAACAGAAAGACCTGTTAACCGATATTGTTCCTGCCGATCTTTTGACAGATGAATATATTGCAATCTGCGCCATTAACAAAGAACAGATCATGGGATGCCTCATTTTATCCATGCCTTCGGCACGGATATGTGACATTCCTTTTATCTATGTTGTTCCCGCAGCCAGGAAACGTAAAACGGCAAGAAAGATGCTGGAATACGCAGCATCCATTGCCAGGGCTGAGGGTGTAAGCGGCATCAGCATGAACTATATTGAGGAAGCAGAGGATGATCTTCTTACCGTTTTTTCAAAAGCGGTCGGATTTATTGAGGTTAATTCCTCGAATCTTTATGAGGCAGGTCTTGCCGAAGCTCTGGACTCCGTAAGCAACGCAAGACCCATGAAAAAGCTTCCTCCCGCAGTTTCCACTCCCATCGCCGAAATGACTAACCGCATGTGGAACGAACTCCGGGATGAGATCGATGCATTAAAGGCATCCGCAGATGAAAACGATGTTTACGATATTCCTTATCCCAAGGATTATTATGACGGTAATCTTTCCTTCATTGCCAGGGATGTTGCCGGTATTCCCTGGGGATTGGTTCTCTGCCGCGATCTCGGCGACTGTATCAACATCGAATATCTCTGCAGTTTAAAGCCCAAGGCTCACCTTGCTGCTCCGGTACTCCTTAGGGAACTGAGCCAAAGGTTATCCGGAAGGGAGGAGACCACCATCCGCTTCCACGCCTACAATCCAAAGATCGATAAGCTGGTTTCCATGTCCCTTGGAGAAAGTGCAAAGGTAGCCGGGAGGTTCGCGTCTGTGCTCTACCACGTGTAGAGCTTACCCTTAACCACCTCGTTATTTCTTAGCTTTTTCCTCTTTTTTCTTCTTTAAATGTTCATTCCATTTTTTCAATTCTTCAGCCTGCGCCATATCCTGCGCATTTATTATATCGTACAAAGCTTTGGCTTCCTGACGTTCCATTTTTTCTTCGTCGGTAACGGGCTCGCCCCTCTTTTCCTTCCCGTCCACATACGCTACGATCATCTCATAGTGAAGCTTCATCTTATATGGATCGTATTCATTCGCCAGATAATCTGTACCACCCTTTTCATTGTCTTTCATGTATATGTTGGTGCTGCTCTTACCTCTCTTTTTCAAGCCGGCTTCATATTTCTTAAGTTCTTTGATGCTCCTGGGTTTTACAAGTCCCTCCGATGCCATGGCTACTATATCCCGGGTCTCTGCATCAGCTGACGTAAGACGACAATTAAAATCCATACCCTGGTTATTCATAACCTTAACATGCTTTTTTGCGTCGAGTTTCTCGGGATGTGCCATACAATAGAGTGTAAACTTCTTCACTTCTTCTTTCAAATCAGTACTTGAAACATAATCATACTGAGGATCATCCTTGTTTTGTTCATACCATTCTTCAATCTCTTCCCAATTAAAATCATTTCCGTACGTTTTTTGGTAATCTTCATAACTAACATCTTCATCATCGAAATCTTCCGGATCCGATGAAGTCAGATATTTGACCAGAGTTGTGTTCGTCTGAAGTTTAAATTGGAGTGCGGTGTATGCATTTCCTGCCTTTACAAATTTATCCACATCAAAGGGTGCCATGTCGGGATGTTTCTCCTGATACTGTTTTACAAAATCCCTTACACCCTGATTATTCTCTTCGTCTTTGGTTATAATGTTTGAGATCGTAGCGGCGCTCGTAAGAAGAAGCCACTGTTCATCCGTTAGTCTGGCTGCCAGGTCCTCCGGATGCATAAGAAATGCATCCTGCCCAATCGTTTCCGCCAGCCTTTCCAGCAAGGCATTATGATAGATCAGACTCTTCATGTAAGCATCGGCAGCCATTTCCTCCATATAGGCCATTTTTTCCTCCGATGCCTGTTTCTTCGCCTCGACAAACTCATTTGTTTGCCTAACCGAAAGACCCGCATACCATTCCAGCATCTCTTTATCCGACAGTCCGGCCATTTGGCCCATGACGGCTATTTTTCGTCTCATTCTTCCGAGATTGTCCATACATTCAAATTTACTCATTCCTGTATAGGTCTTGGCCTCATCGAATCTGGGATTGAAAGAGTCGCTCTTAACTCCCTTCTCATCTACTTTAAAGTTTTTCTCAACATAGTCAGCAAAAAGCTCGGGCGCTTTCGTTTCGTGCTCTCTGAAATGATCATCAAGGACATACCCCATGGTGTTTGCTGATCCGAGGGCATAAATTGCCACGTATTTACTCATGGGTTCCTTGGCTTTATGTTCGAAGGAAAGCTTTTCCTCATCTCTCGATTTAAAGCTGTTTGAGCTCAGATTCTTTTGCTCCATTTTAGCGATCTGCGCACGAATGTCGTTATCTATATCTCCATACACCTTCTTTGCCCTTACGGTCTCCCCAGCTTTAAGTTCCGGCATATCACCGCCGCCGCCAAGGACAGCATTCACCCTGTTTGCCAGATGATAGGACATGCGCAACATTTCCTTTAAATGTACCGTAGATGCCGGATCGCTGTCCGAGATGTCATGGCTGATCCCCTTCGTGCTGTTGATATACTCGCTGTCCGTAAGGATCATCTTTCTGACACGATAATAATCGGAGATGGCTCCCAGCATCTCCATCTGCGCATTCAGCTGATCAAGCTGACTGCTTCCGTCCGAAAGCTTCGTATTTTTAAGTTTTTCGGCATATGCGGGATTTTGAGACAGTAGAGACCTGAAGGCATTGACCTGAGCACTCATCTCCTCCAAAGCGCCTGCGTTTCGGCAGATTGCCTTGTCGGAAAGATTGCTGTAGGCATTCACATCCATATCCATGATCTTTGCGGTTATCTTGTCCATGACCTCTGCCCTATCCGCTTCCCTTTCGGGAGTATCCGGGGTCTTTCCGTATTTTTTCATGGTCTCTTCATCGCAGATATTCGCAAACTGGGAGAGATTCTTCATAGTGTCATAGCCGCAGGCCACTTTTGCATCAAATGAAAGAGAGAGCCGGTAATCTGCCAGTGTATCGTTTCGAAGATCCTGATACGCCTTGAGACTGTCCGCATCTTCCTGCCGGTTTTTCACCTGCTGCTCTTCTGCCTGATAATAGGTTATAGTCTCCGCTTGAGCCTTGGAAAAGAAGCCCTTTTTCTTCATGACGGTCTCGGTCTTGACCCTTTCCTTCTGGTCGATCTGCGCCATAATGACTTCACGCTTTGATGCGTTTTCAAACTTATCGGCAAGGGAGAATCCCTGTTTTATTTTCTCTTTTATTTCAATGAGATTCCGGTTCTGAGGCTTTTCAAACAGATTCTTTTGTTCCGTCGTTTCCTCAAAGGCAAACTGTTCCTCCTGAAGCTGTTTTTGTTTTTCAAATAATTCGCTCATAGTTTATCCTCCCGGCCACTAATGCATATTGCCTTCAACTTATATACAAAGCCCGGCAATCTGCCGGGCTCTGATAAAACTGTCCTCACATCATCTTTTCAAAAAACTTTTGAACAGGTTCATCCGCCCTGGTGGCAAAATCCGTTTCCACATCTATGCCATCCTCACGAGCCTGCTCGGTAATAAGAGACATATATCTCTTTGCTACGGAGCGGTTCAAAGCCTCGGACACCACCAAAAACTTTCCGTTTGAAAGTCTTACTGTCTTGGAGTCTTCGGGAATCCACTCCTTCAACACATCCGCCATCTTAAGCGGGTCGCCCTTTGGCGTAAAACTTATTATACTGCAGCCGTTTTCCCCGGCTTTTTCGTAATTATCATATAGAACCTTCAGATACTTCTCCGTGAAAAATCCTGTCTCGGGATCCATAAAGGCAAATCGTCTGAACATAAAGAACCAGATCAGAAACAGTCCCACCGTAAAGAATATGGACTGCACCCTGGTAAGATAATCCCTGTTATAAAACATTCCCAGAATAAAGCAGATCACGGTGGGTGTGATGACCACATAATTCGGGATCTTTATACGTTTCTTTTCCTTTGCCACAAGATAATATGCAAAAATGTAATAAAAGACGATTATCCCCTTTGCGATCCAACTTAAAGCACGGGTGATATATCCGCCGATAAGTCCGTATGCTTCTATGTGTTCCGGGGGAATCCTGTCAAAAACAAAATCATTGTATAAAAGATAAGAGCCTGCGATAAAAACAACCGCTACCCAAAACGGGATCATGATGTATTTATAATCACGCTTTATAACGTCATTACTCTGGTGCAGGGAATACTCAACAAACAAAAGCCACTGTCCCACCATAAGGAACATGAATACATCGATGAGTACCCAGCCCCAAAAGATGGCTGCGTTTGCATCACCGGTCTGCAGCTTCTTCATTTCGGAGTAATAGACAATGTCACAGATCGAAATACCGGCCGTCAATACGCACATTCTCATGAACATACGCATTTCCCGAACCCTGTGCTTGTTAGTGGCAGCCCAGATTGCCATGGAACCGATCAGGATCAAAGCTATGATATTGATAACAATATTTCTGTTATATACGAGAATCTCTTGTGCTGTACCGGCCATAGCTTACTCCTCCCGTTTTCCTGCCATGGCAGGAAAACCCTTTTTCCCGGGGAAAAGCTTGCCTACCATTGCCGCAACGTTTTTGTTTCTCCTTCGCACCAATACCTTGGCGTCGGGATGTTTCTTTGCTGCCCAGGCTATGGAGTATATCATCATATATGCAAGATCTTTCAAGAAATCCGGACCCGTTGCATTATAAAGAACCGGCATCAGTATTCCGGAAGGAAACTCATGCACCAGCAAGAATCCGTTGACTTTGTCATCGGTTGTGACATAGCAGGAAACATCCTGCTCAAACCAGGTCTTTGGAATATAACTTAGATCCTCCATGGCGCTGACATCGTCTTTAAAGAGGATCTTCATAATGCCCTGGTGATATGATTTTAAATCCAGATCGGCAATACTTTTCACATAATCCGGCGGACGTTTTTTCATCAAAGGCAGTGTCCGAAGTTCGGACACCGGAATAATTACATCCCGGCTCTCAACTGATGAAACATCAAAGCCACAGCCTCCAAGAGCGCTGCCAACCTTATCATCCAGGGATGTGAGTTCAAAAAAAGTCCGAACCACATCCTCATCCGTTGCCTGATTATGATATTCTTCCAGCAGGGTCCCGAGGCTGTCCGGATTCTCTGCATATACGCACTCTATCCGGGCCTCGGTATCAGTGTCCTTTTCCACGGAACGAAGTTCCCATATTATCGCGGACTGAATATTGTCGTCGTCATCATGACACGCCAGCCCGCGAAAATACATGCGTTCCATGTTTTCCGCCACATCATCACTTATGACAGAGGAATAATCCTCTATATTGTCTTCCATGATCTCTTTGATATTCATGCGGATCCTGCCTTTTTATAGTTTTATTACTTGCTTATGCTCTGCATTATCTCAGCAACAACTCCCGTAAATCTTACAAGCGGAAGCGTCTGAAGGATAATGTGTCCCGGACCTGTTACAAGAGTATTGAAAAGACCTTCTCCACCGAAGAGAACATTGCCGACACCCTTAACCATCTGTGCCTGCAGTTTGCATGTAGCATCCATCATAACAAGATATCCGGTATCAATGGTCATTGTCTCGCCTTCTGCAAGATCGTATTCCACTGCGCCGCCGTCGATTTCCAAAAGAATATCTCCGGTACCTTTCATTTTGTTCATAACAAAACCTTCACTGCCGAAGAGACCTGATTTAAGTTTCTTCTGGAAGAACATGGAAAGCTCTGCACCATCATCCATTGCAAGGAATGAACCCTTCTGAACAACTATCGGCTTATCCTGAGAAAGGGGAACCTTTCTGATCTCGCCGGGTGAATGAGCAGCTATGGAAATGATTCCCGGGCCGTCTTCCGCAACATAGCGGTTCATGAAAAGCGACTCACCGGAGATGGCACGTCCCAGCATCTTGCCAAGGCCACCGCCCGTATTTGTCTCCATTTTGATTCCCCCGTTGAACCAAGCCATTGTGCCTGCTTCACACATAATAGCCTGTCCTTTTTCCAGCTTAACTATTCCTGTCGGAAAGTTTCCACCTACGATCTCTGCATTCATGTTTTCTCCTCCTTTAGATTAATCATGTTACCCAAACACCGTCATTTCAGAATATTCAGAAAAATTATGAATTATTCATAAATTTTCTGACAAAAACGGTAAGCGTAATATAAATATTTTACAGTTTTCAGCCCAATTGTCAAGATTTTACGTTACCGTCAGTATTCGTCCAGAAAGTGATGTCTTTCTCCGTCCTTTTTATATGCAATGAGCGTGTCAAGATTTACGTTTTCCACGCTTTTAAAGATATTCGACTCAACAAACGGGTTATCCTTCTTAAGCTCCGCGATGAGTCTCTTTGTCTCAAGACGTTTCGAGTTGGTTACCTCGTCCTCGTGGAAGTTGGCAACCGATTCCGTGAAATGACATGCACACTGCAGGAAGCGAAGGTCGTTGTAATCCCTCCACGCGCAGATATCTTTTTCACGGATCAGATACAGCGGTCTTATAAGCTCCATACCTTCAAAATTTGTACTGTGAAGTTTGGGCATCATAGTCTGTATCTGCGCCCCGTATAGCATTCCCATGAGGATGGTTTCGATAACGTCATCGTAATGATGTCCCAGTGCGATCTTGTTGCAGCCAAGGGACTTTGCATTGCTGTAAAGATATCCGCGGCGCATTCTCGCACAGATATAACACGGGTTTTTATCTATGGTATCCACAGCATCAAAAATGTCGCTTTCAAATATCGTAAGGGGGATTCCAAGGTCCCTTGCATTGCTTTCGATGAGTTCACGGTTTTCCCTGTTATATCCGGGATCCATTACGAGAAATGTAAGTTCAAAGTTGCACTGCCTATGTCTTTGTATCTCCTGGAAAAGCTTTGCCATCAGCATGGAATCTTTTCCGCCGGATATGCAGACAGCGATATGATCTCCTTCCTGTATAAGTTCATATGTTTTACATGCCTTAGCAAAAGGGGTAAACAGTGGTTTATGAAATTTTTTTCGTATACTTTCTTCTGCCTTATGCTGTTTTATTCCATTCATTTCCCTTTTCCCCGTTCAATGAGCGCGATGGTTTCAAATCCAATTTTTATTGGATGAACAATCATTATTTTCGACCTCAAGATACTATACTTAAACATGTGGTTAATCTTGTCTTTTTACTATTTCCTCATACTTAAGCTGATACGCGATCAGCCGCGGTATGTATTCCGGCGGAGTGCGCCGCCCCGATTCCCAGTCTTCTATTGTACGAACCGTGATACCGGTATGCTTCGAAATCTCTGTTATATTCTCACCGACACTCTCAAGAAGTTCCATTATTCTTTTTGCTATATACATGATTTCACCTCCACGCACTGCCATA
>JAFOND010000093.1 GCA_017418645.1 Lachnospiraceae bacterium
GATCTGGTATTTCTTGATTATCGTATGCCGGGTATGGACGGGATCGAGACACTGAACAGGTTATATGAATTATATCCGGACAAGGCAAAGAATACCCCGATCATCAGCCTTACCGCCAGCGCGGTATCGGGCGACCGTGAAAAAATGCTGGATGCCGGCTTTGACGACTATCTTTCAAAGCCGGTAAACATCGCGGAAGTTGAAGCCATGATGATAAAATACCTGCCTGATGGGAAAGTGAAACTGACATCGGACAAAGAACCGGAGGAGAACGACGAACTTAGTCTTTTGCCTGAAAAAATCCTTAATATTCCGGACCTTGATCCCAAAGCCGGGATAGAATATTGCGGAGATGCGGAAGACTATTTGATGGCGCTGGATATCTTCAGGGATTCGGTTTTGGAAAAGTCTGCGGAGATAGAAAAACTTCTCGCTCAAGGGAAAACGGATGATTATGTAAGGCTTGTGCACTCCTTAAAGAGCACGGCAAGGGCTGTGGGAGCTTTTCATATTTCCGAACTTGCAGCTCTTTTGGAAGAAGCCGGGAAGAACAACGATATGACAACGGTGGAAGAAAAGACGCCCCGGCTTTTGGAAATTTATAGGGGACTATATAAGAAGTTGAGTTAGGAAATGAAAATGAATGCTATATCAGAAAAGGAAGAATTTGATAAGTTTGTGGAACGGATGGCAAAGATCCGCGAATTAAGTTCCCCGCCGCTTTATGATTTCGATGATGCGGCGGATTACAGCGAACGTCTTAAACGAAACTTTGAGACGATAGGAAAGCTTGCGGAGAAAAACCGTCTTATGCTTGAAGAAGTTCTTTATCCCCTTCTTAAATCGAAGGATGCATTACCGGAAGAAACCGTTAATGCCATGACGGATTTCAGTGAAAAACTCGTAAGTCTCGCGGAGGATGTTACGGAATTTGAAAACCTTGATCTTCCAATCATGTATCTTGTTGCGGAAAAACTCGTTCAAAACGCAAAGGAATCAGGAACGGAAAAAGAAAAGATATGCCGTATGGACGGTGCGATCCTTGCTGCATATTCCATGATGAATATGACGGAGCGTATCTTTGCGGACACGTCAATAAGCGATAAATATAAAAAGCGCGGCCTGGAAATCGGAAAGGAATTCCTTGACTACATGAAGAAGGAAAATTTCCTTTCGATAGAGGACGAAGAAATGAGAGAAACCGTGCTGACCAACGCACGCTTCTCCACCTGTATGTATGAACACACCGCAGACGCCGGGGAAAACGAATATGAACTTGCTCTTCTTGAGGATCTATACAAGATACCGGATGACGAATTCTACCGAAGCGCCGTTCCAAAGTTCGATTGGAATTACTATAAGATAAGGACCCTCGGGTATATCCTTCAAAGTACGGATATGGGAAACTTCCGGGGCTTTACGAAAGATCAGATAAAGAGGATCGTTACCGCAGCGGAAGAAATGGAAGCGCTGGAATCAACGGATCCCGAGTATTTCAGAAATATAAACGGGCATGGAAGCACACCTGTTTTCTGTGCAAGAAACAGATATCTTCTCGGAACCATAACGGAACAGGAATATCGTAAGGTTCTTCTTGATATTTACGATAAGCGGGATAATAAAGATGTCGGTGTAGACGGTAACTTTGACAATGTTCTTGTTCCCCTTGAAATTCTTTCCATCCTCCGCGACAGGGAACTAACGTCTGAGGATAAAAAACTGGTAAAACAATTATATCAGGATATCAGTGCATATATGTTCCGTATGCCGAATGCGGGTGCCCTCAGTTTTGTTATGGAATATTTTTCCGAGGTTGTACAGACTTTTATTGAGGTACCGGGCGGCATAACCTTCGAGGATTTTGCGCTACAGTCACTTGCGGCGCTTCATCCTCCCACATATATCCATTCAATGATGGTGGGACAGATTTCTTCATGCCTGTGCGGTCATCTTATAGACATTAAACCGGAACTTCTTATCAGAGTCCTGGATTGCAAAAACGCCGATGAGGTTTCCGAAAAGAAAGAGGAGATCCTTTCGTTTACCTATCATGCGTCGGTATGCCACGACTTCGGAAAGATTCCCATAATAGATACGATTTTCGTTTACGGAAGAAAACTTTTGGACGATGAATTCGATATTATTAAAACCCATCCTAAAACGGGATACGTGATGATGAAACAATATGAGTCCACTAAGGCATATGCGGATGTGGCCCTTGGTCATCACAGATGGTACGACGATTCCAAAGGATATCCCGACAGTTTTAAAACGGCGGAGAGCCCTCTGAAAACCATAATAGACATTGTCCTTTGCGCAGATTGTATGGACGCCGCGACGGACTCCGTGGGTCGAAGCTATAACAAAGGAAAGACGCTTGATGATTATATTAAAGAAGTCCGTGAAGGCAGCGGCACCCGCTATGCGCCCTGGCTTTTGGAACTGTTTGACCGCGAGGACGTTTGTGCCGAGCTGAAAAAACTTCTTACGGAAGGCCGCGAAGAGACATACCGCGATACCTACAGGCTGTTGAAGAAGGTTAAGGAGAAAGCAAAAAATGACAAGGGCGCTGATAAGTGGTAAAATAACGCTTTGTGAAAACCATCGTAAACAAAGCCCGAAAAGGGCGTAAAAGGATAGATCATCATGACAAAAAAAGATATTCGCGCGGCGCTTATTACACTTGCCGCCATCGGACTTAATCTTGCGGGAAAGGGCATAACATCAAAGATAGACCTGCCGCTCTGGCTGGATACATTCGGAACGGTGTGGGCAGCATATTCTTTGGGACCCTTCGTCGGAGCGGTTGTAGGCGGAGCAACAAATATAATTTACGGATTTACGGATGTAACATCGCTTTTATATGCGGTCGTAAGCATAGTAATAGGTATTCTTACGGGAATCTTTGCAAGAAAAGGTTCGTTCAAAACATTCTCCGGAACAATGGGAGTATGTGCTATAGTAACTCTTGCCGCTACCTTTCTTTCCACGCCCATCAATGCGCTTGTCTCGGGCGGCATGACGGGAAATGCTTTCGGCAACGGAGTATATATGTATTTTAGGGAGCGTGGTTTTTTCCATAACGGGATATGTATGCTCCTCGGAGAATTCTACATAGATTTTCTTGATAAGGTAATTGCATTTATTGCCCTGTATCTTTGCCTTTCGTTAAACAGAAAATTGAAGAAGAAAAACATAAATCCTGTGGCACTTATGCTTGCGGGTATTTTCATTGCGGAATGCTGTATTCCCTTTGGTGCGGTTGATGCGGCAACGGTGGATAAGAAAAAAGAAGTGGATTTCTTCTCTTACGACAGAACCGTTTACGGAAGATCGGAAGGACTTCTCGCGGGTGAAGCAAACGATATTGTCCAGACAAAGGACGGTGCCCTCTGGATAGGAACCTATGCCGGACTTTTCAGATACAACGGAAATAAATTTGAGGTTGCGGACTATCCCTCGGTAAAGAATGTAAACTGTCTTTATGTTGATGATGAGGGACGTATGTGGATCGGGACCAATGATAACGGACTTTCTCTTTTTATCGGAGACCGTGTTACAAACGTCCTTGATATGGAAAGCGGACTCCCGTCAAATTCCATTCGTTCGATCACATGCTCATCCGACGGCGACTATTATATGGGTACTTCGGATGCCCTTCAGGTTATGGATATCCGAGGCGGGCTTACGCTTTCCGTAACCCTTCCTTCCATTGTCTATGCACACAGTCTTTCATCGGATAAGAACGGGCATGTTGCTGCGGTAACGCAATCCGGAACGCTTTTTCTTATAAAGGATAGAGAGATAATCACGCAGGCCGAGATTCCTGAAGGATATGAAAGCTTTTCCTGCTGTGCATATGGCGAAGACGGACTTCTTTACGTGGGAAATCAGGAAAATAAGATCTTTGTTT
This sequence comes from Lachnospiraceae bacterium, assembly GCA_017418645.1. GTDB lineage: Bacteria > Bacillota > Clostridia > Lachnospirales > Lachnospiraceae > FD2005. The sequence goes on from JAFOND010000093.1 coordinate 3,914, forward strand.
ACGATACTTCAAACGATTCCCTTGTATTTATAAAGATGATAACCGCGGAAGGTCTTTCGCAGATAAACAGCATTCACATAACGGAAGACGGGCTTATGTTCCTTTGCGCGGATAACGGTGTGGGATATCTCATAAACGGAAGATATAAGATCCTGAATGTCGGAGATTTTTCAAATTCCATCGATCATATGCTGATGGATTACCAGGGAAATTACTGGTTCACATCTTCAAGACTGGGAATTATGCGTCTTGCAAAGTCTTCATTTTCGGATGTATACGGCGCGTACGGAGCACAGAGAAGTGTTGCAAATTCCACCGCAATGTGGAAGGCTAAACTATATGTGGGAACGGATAACGGACTTGACTGTATTGATATGAGAGCGGGCGGACCTTATGAAGATATTTTAACGGACGCGGTGGGAGATGCCCGCGTACGATGCGTTTCCACGGACGACAGGGAAAGCATCTGGGTATGTACATACGGAAAAGGCCTTATCTGCTGTGATAAGTATTATGACATAACATATTATAACAAGGAGGCCGGAAACTTCGGAGATTATGCAAGAGTATGCCTTCCCCTTTCCGATGGATCCGTTGCGGCAGCGGGAGATGAAGGCTTTATCAAAATAAAAAACGGAGTCATTACGGAGCATTACGAGTACGGAAATAAGTTTTTGGGATCGCAGATACTCTGCTTTGACGAACAGGAAGACGGCACGATACTTGTTGGAAGTGACGGTGACGGGATCGCAGTTATTAAAGACGGTGCGGTTCAGAGACGTATCGGCGTGGCGGACGGTCTTGGAAGCGGCGTTATTTTAAGGATCGTAAAGACGGCTTCCGGAAAAGGAAATTACATTGTTTTAAGTAACGGGATAGCATATATGGATGAAGATTATTCCATAAGAAATCTGGACAGATTCCCGTATACAAACAACTACGATATAAAGGTTACGGAAGACGGAAAACTGTTTGTACTGGGATCCGCCGGAATATTCGTTGTGGATGAAAGCGATCTTTTGTCGGACGATACGGATGCCCTTCCCTATGAACTTTTGGACGAAAAGAGGGGCCTTACTTCAAACATTACCGTTAATGCATGGAATACGGAAAAGGACGGGATCTATTATCTTTCCTGCGATAACGGAGTTGTAAAACTTAATCTGAACGATTATGGAAGTGCGCAAAAATCCTATCGTATGAAACTTAACGGTATAGAAGTTGATGGTGTAAGAAGAAGCGTTGAACGAGGTGAAACCTTTGTTATCCCCCGTGACTCACAATCCGTTGTTTTAAATCCGGAAGTAATAAATTATACGCTGGAGAACCCGGATATAAGCTACAGGCTTTATGATGTGGATGCAAAGGATACGGTTGTTCCTTTAAGTGAACTTTCGACCATAAGTTACAAGAACATCCCCGCCGGAGAACACAGATTCCGTATGGCGGTTCTCGATCCTTCGGGAAAAGTCATAGAGGAAAGCAATTATATGATCGGCAGGCAGAAAGAACTTTTTGAGGAAACCTGGTTTGAGATATATCTTCTTGCCGTGGGTATCCTTGCGGTCGTATGGTTTACCTGGGTAGTTGTCCGCCTGCAGATGCAGCGTGTCATAAAGAGACAGAAAGAACAGATCGAAATGGCACAAAAGCAGGTACAGATGGGCAATGAAACCATCATAGCAATAGCGCGTACCGTCGATGCAAAGGACGAGAGAACATCCCAACATTCACAGCGTGTTTCGGAGTATTCCGTTATGATCGCAAAAGAAATGGGTTTTTCGGATGAGGAATGCGAGAATCTGAGGAAAGCCGCACTTCTGCATGATATCGGAAAGATAGGTATTCCGGATAATATTCTTAACAAACCGGCAAGACTTACGGATGACGAATATGCGGTCATGAAGTCCCATGTCAGCCGAGGCGCGGACATATTAAAGGATTTCACAATGATAGATCACGTTGTGGAAGGTGCGCTTTACCATCACGAAAGATATGACGGAAACGGGTATGTAAACGGACTTAAGGGCGAGGATATACCGATATACGGAAGGATAATCGGTGTTGCGGATGCATTTGACGCCATGACACAGAACCGTGTTTACAGAAAGAAACTTGATATGGACTTTGTTAAGGAAGAACTAAAGCGATGCAGTGGATCTCAGTTTGATCCCGAGATCGCGGAAATAATGCTCCGGCTTGTGGAGGAAGGGAAGATAGATCCCTCGAAAGAAATTAATACTCCGGATGGAGGTGACGAGAAATGAACAGGGAAAGAATAATAAGTCTTATCGTTGCCGTTTTGGTTATTATTTCATCCTTCGGAATTTATAAATTTACGGAATCGAAAAAGGTTGAAAGGACACAGATAAAGGTTGGCTTTATGTATGACGGCGATGAAAGCACGCCATATACATATAATTTCATCCGCGCAGAAAGAGCTATGAAAGAAACCTACGGTGATCGTGTCGAGGTTATTGAAAGGAGCAACGTTCCGGAAGATAACGCGGATAAAGCACTTCAGGAACTTGTGGACGAGGGGTGCAATATCATCTTTTCAAACAGTTTCGGATACGGCGAGTATGTTAAGATGATCGCGGAGAAACATCCCGAAATAGAATTCTGTCAGGCAACTCAGTCAAACGGAAACGTATACCCCGTGCTTTCAAACTACCACACTTTTATGGGGGAAATCTACGAGGGAAGATTCACTGCGGGTGTTGTTGCCGGACTTAAATTAAAAGAACTTATAGATAACGGTACGATCGACGAAAAGAGGGCCTGGGTGGGGTATGTTGCGGCATATCCTTATGCGGAAGTAATATCCGGGTACACCGCATTTTTCCTTGGTATAAGGTCCGTATGTCCTCAGGCAGTAATGCGTGTTATGTATACAAACAGCTGGTCGGATTATTCTCTGGAAAAGGAATATGCGGAAAAACTTATACATAAAGGCTGCGTTATTATTTCGCAGCATTCCGATACCATAGGACCTGCGGTCGCATGCGAAAAGGCAAACGCGGATCACCCCGTTTTTCATGTGGGTTACAACCAGAGTATGTTAGACGTTGCTCCCACAACTTCTCTCTGCAGCACAAGAATAAACTGGGAACCGTATATGGTTTCCGCGGTCGGAGCGGTTCTTGACGGAGTAAGTATAGAATCACGCGTAGACGGAAACGTTCACGGCCAGGATGTTGGCGCAGGCTTTGAAAAGAACTGGGTGCAGATGCTTGAACTTAACACCATAATCTGTGCTGATATGACGGAAGAAACGGTGGATGCCGTGGTGGATGCGCTCATAAATAAACAGCTTGAAGTCTTTAAAGGAGACTATACCGGAACGGATCCCTTCGACGAAAACGATACCATAGATCTTAGGGAAGGTTACATAGAAAACGAAAACAGTTCCGCACCAACATTCCATTGGGTGCTGGATGATGTGATAATTATTGATAACTAACATTATGCTTATATATTTGATCGGTTTTATGGGCAGCGGCAAGACCGTTGTGGGAAAAGAATTAAAGCGCCTTACATC
>JAFOND010000094.1 GCA_017418645.1 Lachnospiraceae bacterium
ACAATGGCAACCGCCATAATAACCGTAAGAACAAGGTTTACTATTACAAGCGCAAGTGTAAGGAATGTCAAAAAATTCTTTTTCATGATGCTTTAAAAATCTCCCTTTATTCCTGAATTTCGGACGAGTTGTAGGAATTAAATATCTTTATTTCCACTCTTCTGTTAAGAGCTCTTCCTTCCGCCGTTGCATTGTCCGCAACCGGGAAATATGACCCGCGTCCCGCGGAAACAATGTGAGAGGGTTCAATGTTTGTAATACTCCTGATGTAATCCGCAACATAAAGCGCACGGTACATGGAAAGAACATCATTGCTCTCGTATTTTGAAGAGTTTATCGGCACATTATCGGTATGCCCTTCGATCTGAATAACGTTCGCTTCATAACTTTGAAGAATACCTGCAAGCTTTTCAACAAGCGGAAGTGCCTGTTCCTTAACTTCGGCCTTTCCCGAGTCAAAGAGCAAAGCTCCGTTAAGTGTAAGAAGCACATACTGTCCGTTAAAGTTGAGTTCAACCTGGTCCTGTATGCCCATCTTTAAAAGCTGGTTTTCAACGTCCTCTTTGATCTTTTCGGATTCTTCTATGCCGCGCTTTTCGACCTCTCCCTGAAGCTCTTCTTCGGTAAGGTCTTCGCCTTTTCTGTTTTCCTCATCGTTCTTTTCCAAATCGGCTTCGGATCCGTCCGCTATTCCTTCCTGCTGTCCGGTCTCACCCGTCTTTGTGGTATCGGAATCTGCGTTATTTCCTTCATTCTCCTCATCGCCCATGTTGGCTGTCGATGCATTGAAATATACATCAAACTGCTCCAGGGCGCTTACACCGGATGATATAAGGGTTCCCTGCTGGGAAACCGTTGTACCGCCGGCCGGAAGCACGGAGAATGTATTCTGAAAGGACTGGATCAACATCTCCATCTTTTCCGCATCCACCGAACTCATGGAGAACAACAACACGAAGAAGCAAAGAAGGAGATTCATAAGATCCGAGAAGGTACTCATCCACGCAGGCGCACCTTTTGGCGGATCTTCCTGTTTTTTCTTAGCCAAGGTTACTCACCACCTTCGCCACCGCCTGCACCGACGTTATTTCTTTCCGACGGCGACAGGAACGTCTTAAGTTTTTCTTCTATGACACGCGGATTTTCGCCTGCCTGTATCGAAAGGAGGCCTTCCACGACTATCTCTTTTGATGACATCTCTATATCGTTATTCAGCGCAAGCTTTGCGGATGTGGGACCCGTAAGCCAGTTTGCGATAAGAGATCCGTACAGCGTTGTAAGAAGGGCAACCGCCATGGACGGTCCGATAGCGGATGCATCGTCCAGGTTCTTTAACATGATAACAAGTCCGACAAGGGTTCCTATCATTCCCCAAGCCGGGCCCATCTCGCCCCATTTATCCCAAAAGCCTATAACCTTTTTATGTCTGCCTTCCGTTGCGGAAAGCTCCGTTTCAAGAATCGCACGTACAAGATCCGGATCGGTACCGTCAACGACAAGCATTATTCCCTTTTTCAGGAAATCATCTTCAATGCCTTCCGCAGCCTGTTCAAGAGCAAGGAGACCTTCTTTTCTTGACGTATTTGCAAGATCCAGAACGGTCTTTATACTGTCCGCCGGGTTCGCAACCTGAGGCTCTTTTATCGAAAGGGTAATACTCTTGAGACCGTTTATAAAGTCAGGCATTTTCCGTGAGCCCAGTGTACTTGTAAGCGATCCTCCGATCGTTATGATAACGGAGGGAACGTCTATGAAGATATTGAAACTCGCACCACCGGATAAGATTCCGAAGACTACCATTACAAGACCGCCAACAAGACCAGCCAGGGTCGCTATATCCAAAATGCCTCACTCCTTTCCGCAAATTAAAAGCATACAATCGCACACTTTCTGATATATATTACTAAACTTTGTCCGAATTGTCTATACTATATTAAATATTTTTTCAATATTTTGTTATATATTTAGTTGTGTTTTTAAAATATACACAATATTTAGTGTTTTTTTCGTTTTCCCTATTTAACGGAAAAAGCAGACGTTTTTCGCCTGCTTAATCCATATATTAAACACAATGGTTAATCTTACGCCGCCTCATTTATTATCTCTTAAGGTTTGTAAGTTCTTCAAGCATTGAGTCGGAAACCGAGATGATTCTCGAGTTTGCCTGGAATCCACGCTGGGTTGTGATCATCGTGGTGAATTCCTGTGAAAGGTCTACGTTACTCATTTCAAGCTGACCGGTGCTCATGCTGCCGCCGTCTGCGGATACATCTTTTCCGATTCCGTCGAATTCGCCGGAGTTGATGGTCTGTCCGTAGCAGTTCTCGCCAAGACTTTCAAGACCGGATGCGTTTGCGAACTGTGCTACACATATCTGCCCCAGGAGATCCGTATTACCGTTGTCGTATGAACCGTAGATACGTCCCGTTCCGTCAACGGATACGCCTGTGAGGACACCGAGTTTCTTGCCGTAGCCGATTGCGGAATTCTCTGCAGAGCCTTTTTCAAGGCCAAGGGTTGATGTTCCGCCGTTGTCGTAGTTTAATGTCTTGCTGAAATCAACATCTATATCCGAAAACGCATTAAGTCCTGTATTTGGAACCTGAGTAGTTGTTCCGCCTTCCGTCACATCTTTCATATCCTTAGCGAACATAGAAAGATTAAGTTTCATGCTCTTTCCGATATCTGTTCCATCCGTAACGGAGCTTAAAGTGCCGTCTTTCGTATCATACTGGAGAACCCCGATTGCGGATTTAACCGAAAATTTAAGATTTCCTGCAGAATCAATGGAAATCGTGCCTGCCGAATCATATCCGTCGACATTTTCCGGAGTAAGACCGTAAACGTCCTGTACAGTAGCATGACTTCCATCCGAGAAGTCTATCATTTTTGTGCCTGTGTTATATGTTCCGGTATTAGCTTTGTCCTCATATGATTTAAGAGGTTTGTACTTAACGTCTCTGGTGACAACGTCGCCAAAGATGTCCGCGATACTATTGTCTTCGTAACCGCTGTTATCCGCCTTCATATGTTTGCCCGTAAGGTACTGGGCAAGAACGTCATTATTGTTATCATCATAAATATTTTTTAGTTCAACGGTATATTTGCCCGAATTCGGTTCTGTATTGTCATACATCTTTATTGCAAATTTTGCAGTATAGGTATAGCCAAGATCATCGTATACTGCAACGCTGAGTGCATATCCGCTTGACGATGTAACGTTTGTATCGTTCTTGTCGATAACTCCCGATGCGGTAACGTTTGTCGTAGCTTCCGGTTCGGACGTCATGTTTTCCGGGCTCATTATACGAAGCGGAGAAACGGTATCGCGCTGGATATCCTTTGTCTCCGGATTAACCTGCCATCCCTGAACAAGGTAACCGGTTGTTGTCATTGCAAGGTTTCCG
>JAFOND010000095.1 GCA_017418645.1 Lachnospiraceae bacterium
CACAAACGTACGGATCTGGTTGCTGTCATGATTAAGTACCGCAACATATTTATCTCCCGGAAGGATTCCCAGGGATTTCGGATAATCGCCGGAAGACATTGTTGTTCCGAAAAGCGCCAGAAGGCCGGTAGCCGGATCTCTTTCCAGCATCGAGAATCCGTTTATCGCATCGATGGAAACAAATATGTGCTTCTCGTCATTTGCAAAATGGAAGCATGTTGCTGATGCGTTTTCCGATTCCTCATGAAGAAGCTTTATGGTCTGGATAAGAGTGAACTTGGGACCGTTGCTGTCCTCATATGTATATACTTCCATGGTATTGTTTTCGCCGGTCATTATATATGCAAATTTTCCGTCGGACGAGAATCTTATTATTCTTGCGCCCGCATCGAGTCCGCTTCTTATAAGGTCTACGAGTCTCAGTTTTCCCATCTCATAATCGATCTCATATATCTTTGTCTGGTTGAGTCCAAAGTCAACAGCGCAGAGATACTTTTCATCCGGGGTAAGGGTTACGCATGTTACCTTCGGGTGGTCGAGACGCTTTTCCGTCTGGGAAAGGAAACCGCCCTGATGAAAGATTCCGTCCGCAATATCCCCGATACTTCCGTCCGGGTTTATGCGCATCATCGTTACCCTTCCGTCATGATATCCGGCAACAAAGAGAAATCTCTTCTTCGAATCCACCTCAACATAGCAGCCGCGCATTCCGCCGATCCAGTTCTGGTTAACCTTTGTAAGGTCTCCGTTTTCATCGATCGTAAAAGAAGCAACGCCTTCGTCCGCGATAGAATAAAGGTTCTTTCCGTCCTTCGAGATCGTAAGATAAGACGGATTGTTTATGGGTGCAACACTTCTTTCCGTAAGCATTCCCTTTTCGGTATCAATGTCATAGACATGGATTCCGACGCTGTTCTCATGAGTATAGGTTCCCACGTATGCTACATATTTTTCCATAGTGATTTCCTCCCATTATTGTCATTTCGAGCTTCTTTGTCATTTCGAGCGAAGCGAGAAATCTTCACTTCAACATAATATCCTCAGGATCGCTTTCTCAGCACATCTCCTGCCTCCGGCACATCCTCCAGTGTCAGATGGAAAAGCTGTCCCGCATGCGGACATGACTCCATTTCGTTTCCTTTTTCGTCCTCCATCTTAAGGACTTTTGTATTTATATTCCTTCCGTCGGGCTTCATTATCTCTATATTGTCCCCAACAAGGAATTTATTTTTCTGTTTAAGAAATGCCCTGTTTTCAGGATCCACGGACTTTACCGTTCCCAGATATACCGCATCGTTCTCATAAGAACTTGAATCGTAAACCTGTGCCGAATCATCCGGTTTTCCGAAGAAGAACCCCGTCGTAAACGCCCTGTGTGTGCACTGGGATATCTCTTCCTTGTATTTTTCAATATTCTCCTTAAACTTATCCGGGCTTTCGTTATAATCGTCTATGGCGTTTCTGTATGTCCTGACAACGGATGCAACATAGAGTTCAGACTTCATCCTGCCCTCTATCTTTAAGCTGTCTATACCCGCCTCTATCATCTCCGGCAGATACTCTATCATACAAAGATCCTTTGAGTGGAAAAGGAAGGTTCCCCGGTCGTTTTCCTCTATCGGAAGGTATTCTCCCGGTCTGTTCTCTTCCATCACGGCATATTTCCATCTGCAGGGATGTGTGCAGGCTCCCCGGTTTGCGTCCCTTCCCGTGAAAAAATTGGAAAGCAGGCATCTTCCTGAATAAGAGATACACATGGCGCCGTGAACAAAAGCCTCTATCTCCGTTCCTTCCGGGATATTGTCCTTGATCTCCCGTATCTCTTTCAGAGAAAGCTCTCTTCCCAGAACAACCCTCTCCGCTCCCATCTTTTTCCAGAAACGGACAGTTTCATAATTTGTATTGTTGGCCTGTGTGCTTATATGCACCGGAATCTCCGGACATATCTCCCTCTCCAGGGAAAAAATCCCGGGATCGGAGATCAAAAGCGCATCCGGCTTAATATTTTTTAATTCCTTTAAATATTCCTTTACCGGCTCTATATCTTCATTATGAGCAAAGATGTTTGCGGTAACATACAGCTTTCTTCCGTATTCATGACAGAAAGAAACGGCTTCTTTCATGTCTTCGTTCGAAAAGTTATCGGCTCCTGCTCTTAAGGAAAAAGCTTCTCCGCCGATATATACCGCATCCGCCCCGTACCGGACCGCCGTTTTTAATGTTTCAAGATTCCCCGCAGGGGCTAATAATTCTACCATAATTCCTTACCGGCGCAGCTGCACCGTCATACATTCTTTACACATACAAGAAGGCCGTCCCCTATCGGAAGTATATCCGATGTTAGATCCGGATCCCTTGACACGGAAAACAGAAATTCCCGCATCCTCTTATGGATCGTCCGGTCCCTTCTTTCCACCATAAACCTTGATTCAAGCGTATCCCCGTTCTGGAGGATATTATCGGTTATTATCATCCCGCCCTGTTTTACAAGCGGTTTTATACTCTTAAAAAGCTCCGGATACTGTCCCTTTGCCGCATCCAGAAAACAAAGATCGTAGCCCTCTTTTACGGCATATGCGGGATCGTCTTTTATAAAGTCCGATGCATCACCGAAGACCGCTTCTATCTTGTTTGTAACAGGCTTTTCGGAATTGAATTTCTTCAGGTTCTCCGCCGCCATGTCATAGCGTTTTTTACTGCTCTCAAAGGTTATTATCCTTGTATCCTCATCGGAATAATAAGCCATAAATATTGCGGAAAAACCCACGGCTGTCCCGATCTCAAGTATCTTCTCCGGCTTCCTTTCCGCCAGAAGGAATCTTATATATCGCTGTGTATCCCGGCGTATTATGGGGATATTGTCCGAAAGCGCCTTCTTTTCAAGGTCGAGTATCTCCTTCGGAAAAGGATCTCCGAAGGCTTCAAGGAAGACCGAAAATCTCTCTTCGTCCATCTTTTACACTTCCATAATGATCGGAAGGATCATCGGTCTTCTCTGGGTTTCTTTCCATACAAAGTCCGAAAGTCCGGACTTTATCTCGTTCTTTATCTGGCTCCAGTTTGTGACATTCTTTTCACCGAGCCGTCCCATTGTATATTCAAGAACTTCTCTCGCGCTTTCCATAAGGTCTTCAGCGCCGCGAACATATACGAATCCGCGGGATACGATGTCCGGTCCCGCAAGAAGTTCTCCCGTGGCGGAATCAAGAGTCATAACAACGATTATGATTCCGTCCTCCGCAAGATGCTGTCTGTCTCGAAGCACGATATTTCCAACGTCTCCCACACCGAGACCGTCAACCATAACGGCTCCCGTATGAACATGTCCGTTGATCTTTGCGTTGTGATCCGCGTCAAATTCCAGAATATCTCCGGAATGCATTATTATTATATGCTCGTTGTCGTAGCCAAGGCTTCTTGCAATATTGGCCTGTGCCTTAAGGTGCTTGTATTCTCCGTGTACGGGAAGGGAATACTCCGGCTCCACCAGTGAATAAATAAGCTTAATTTCTTCCGCGCAGGCATGTCCGGAAACATGAACATCCTGGAAGATAACGTCCGCACCCTTCATATAGAGTTCGTTTATGACGTTTCCCACAGCCTTCTCGTTTCCCGGGATGGGGTGGGACGAGAATACCACCGTATCCTTCGGCGTTATCTGCACTTTTCTGTGCATTCCGTTTGCCATACGGGAAAGGGCCGCCATGGATTCTCCCTGGCTTCCCGTCGTTATTATAACGGTCTTTTCGTCCGGATAATTCTTTAACTCTTCAATGTTTATCAGGGTTCTTTCCGGAATGTTAAGATATCCCAGTTCCGAAGCGGTATTGATGATGTTTACCATGCTCCGTCCCTCGACAACAACCTTCCTGCCGTATTTATAAGCCGCGTTTATTATCTGCTGAACGCGGTCAACGTTCGACGCAAAGGTCGCGATTATTATCCTTGTTGTGTTATGTTCCGCAAAGATCTGGTCTATGGTTGCTCCGACAGTCTTTTCGGATGCCGTAAAGCCGGGGCGCTCCGCATTCGTACTGTCGCACATAAGCGCCAGAACGCCCTTCTTTCCGATCTCCGCGAAGCGCTGAAGATCGATGGCATCGCCGTATACCGGCGTATAATCCACCTTAAAGTCTCCGGTATGGACGATGGTACCGACGGGTGTATATATGGCAAATGCCGCAGCATCCTGGATACTGTGATTTGTCTTAATGAATTCTACTCTGAACAACCCGGAATTAATATGCTGTCCGTACTGAACAACCTTCCGCTTTGTTGTCTTCATCATGTTATGCTCTTCAAGCTTATGCTCGATTATACCCATCGTAAGCCTTGTTGCATAAACGGGTACGTTAACTTCTTTAAGAACATAAGGAAGCGCGCCGATATGGTCTTCATGACCGTGAGTGATAAAGAATCCCTTTACCTTTTCGATATTATCCTTAAGATACGAAACATCCGGGATAACAAGATCGACTCCAAGCATATCGTTATCCGGGAATGCAAGACCGCAATCAACAACAATAATACTGTCCTCATACTCAAAGGCAGTAATGTTCATACCGATCTGTTCAAGCCCGCCCAGCGGGATGACCTTCAAGACCGGTCCCTTATTCTCTTTCTTTTTCTTCAAATTCTCCTCCTAAACCAAAGCCTTTGGAAGCACTTTATTTAACAAATTCCGAGTCTTCCAAAAGCTCTTCAAAAACCTTTAAGATGGCGGAATACTCCGGATCCTCGTCAACCGGCTCATATATCACTTCATCGTCGTCCTCTGATATATACCGGAATATATAGGCGTCCGTGTCTCCCTCCTCATCTTCCGCTACAAGTAAATATTTTTTTTCACTGACGGTTGTCTCTTCCAAAACGAAGAGTTCAACAACCTCATCAGTGTCTTTATCCACAAATCTTATCTTTTCCATTCAGATAGTCCTGCAATATGTGCATGGCCGCCACGGAATCCACCATTTCAAGCTGCTTTTCCTTCGGCACGCCATACTCTTCCATTATTTCGTACGCTTCTTCCGTTGTAAGTCTTTCGTCACAAAAAACGACCGGCACGTCGATTCTCTTTTCAAGAAGCGATACGAACTCTCTTGTCTTTTCGCACCGTTCCCCCTCCGTGCCGTCCATGTTTAAGGGCAGACCCACAACAATCTTAACGACTTCCTCTTCCTGTGCAATACGGACGATCTCTGCAAGCGTCTGCCTTAATTTGTTTTCTCTTTCTCTTCTGACGGTGCATAGACTTTTCGCGGTGAGCTGAAGCGGGTCACTTACCGAAACCCCGACCGTTTTGCTTCCGAAATCCAGTCCGAGCAACCTTCCTTTTATGTCTTCTTTTTCCAACTTTAGTTGTTCCAGGCCTGACCTTTTATGTACTCTTTCAAGAGTTCTTCCACAAGCTCGTCTCTTTCAACACGCATGATCATGGATCTTGCATTCTTATAGCTTGTGATATAGGTCGGATCACCCGACATAATATAACCCACGATCTGATTAACGGGGTTATATCCCTTTTCCGTAAGCGCATCATACACTTCACGGATAAGGTCTTTTACCGCTCTCGCATCTTCCTTTTCAACGGTAAAATACTGTGTGTTTCCTAAATCTGCCATGTGTGTTCTCCTCTTTATGTTACACCCTTACATAGATAATCTGATTTTAAACCAATTTGAAGCAAATTTCAAGTTTGCAGGAGCAAAATATCCTCTGTTAAGAATTCCTTAACAATTCCGTCGTAAAAGACGTTTCTTTCCCGTCCTTCCGCGGACACGGCCATCTTTACATAATGCTTTGTGACGCCGGTATAATATTCCGTTCCGTTGATATTTTCCGGTTCCTCCGTAAGAATCTCCTCTTTGCTTCCCATCAGTTTTTTTCTGTATTCTTTCGAAAGTTCCTTTCCGATGGAAATAAGTTCACGGCTTCTTTCGTTCTTCTTGTTTTCGTCCACCTGGTCCTTCATGTCGTATGCTTTTGTGCCTTTTCTCTTTGAGTATTTAAAAACATGAAGCTCGTAAAAGCCGATCTCCTTTATGAAAGCTCTCGTTCTTTCAAACTCTTCGTCCGTCTCTCCGGGAAAGCCCACGATAACATCCGTGGTTATTGCGGCATCGGGATAATACTCCCTGATAAGATCACATGCCGCCTTATATTCCGCCGTCGTATATCTTCTGTTCATCCGCTTTAATGTCTCGTCGCATCCGCTCTGGAGAGCAAGATGAAAATGCGGACAGAAAGCTTCAACGTCCTTTACCTTTTCCATGAAATCCCGGGTTATGATCCCCGGTTCAAGGGAGCTTAATCGGATCCTTTTTATCTCGGGATTTACGGACAGTGCTTTTATAAGATCCGAAAGATCCGCATTGTCATGCCCCTCATCAAGATATGATGAAAGGTGTATTCCCGTTAATACTATCTCTTTAAATCCCTTCTTGGTAAGAGCCTTTGCCTCGTCCATAACATCAAGCACGGCGCGGCTTCTCACCGGGCCTCTGGCAAAGGGGATGATGCAGTAAGAACAGAATCTGTTGCATCCGTCCTGAACCTTTAAAAATGCTCTTGTATGATCCGCGGTATCAGAAAGCCTTAGGGGTTCAAAGGTCTTGTCCTTAAGATTGTCGTCCGTGAAAACTTCTATTGGTTCACGGCTTTTTTCGTATTCTTCTATGAGCTTTAAAAGCTCAGCTTTCCTGTTGTTTCCTATGGCAATATCCGCATGTTCCGGGCGCTTTTTACTGCTCTCCACAAAGCATCCCGTTGCAACCACTGTCGCATCCGGATTCTTCTTTCTCGCACGGGATATCATCTGTCTGGATTTTTGATCAGCGGTATGGGTCACGGTGCAGGTGTTGATCACATAGACGTCCGCTTCCTCGCTGAAGGACACGATATCATACCCCGCGTCGGAGAGCATTTTACCCATGGCTTCCGTTTCATATGCGTTGACTTTGCACCCGAGATTATGGAGCGCAGCCCTTTTCTTTTTGCAATTATTGACCATTTTTTTTGTATTCATTGTCTATTGACTTTTCTTTCCTTTTGATTTAGGATAATCGCATAAATTGATGCAGATTAATTTAACTTTTTAACGGAGGTAAATTTAAATGAAAACAGTACAGATTTCACTGAATTCTATTGACAAGGTTAAGTCTTTCGTAAACACGGTAAGCCAGATGGATTCCGATTTCGATCTCGTTTCCGGAAGATATGTTATCGATGCTAAATCGATCATGGGAATCTTCTCCCTTGACCTTTCAAAGCCGATCGATCTTAACATCCATGCTGAAAGCGGTGTTGATGAGATCCTTGGTCAGCTTAAGGACTACATCGTATAAAATAATCCTTTTGAATTCATTCAGAGACCGCCTTTAAAGCGGTCTCTTTTTTATCCTTTTTTACTCTTTCTTTACTCCTATCTTATCGAATGCCATCGGGTAAACACCCAGCATCAGGAATGCTATTATTCCGTATCTTAACGTACGTACAAGATATGCCCCGATCTGGGCCGAGTCAAGGAATTCCTTTGAAAACGGCATCTTTAACAATGTGTTTACGCCGAAGTATATTGCGAATCCGCCCGCAAGTCTAAGGACTATTCTTACAATACTCTTTGTGGGTTGGAAATTAACAAACTTCTTCTCGAAGGGGATCGATAAAAAGAATCCTATCATCAGTCCCAGTCCCGTAAAATAATCCGTTGTCTTGCAAAAGAATATTCCCGGAAGCGTTACCACAACAATGATCATATCCAGTATATTCTCGTTTTCTATCTTCTTCTGAAGGAACGACAAAAGAAAGATTATCGCAGCACCCATTGCCCATCCGCAAAGGACGTCCGTAACATAATGCGCGCCCAACATAACTCTTGAAATTCCCACAAGAAGCGGCATTACTATTCCTATAACAAGCAGCACCTTATTGCCCTTTTTATATGCCGGCATCCCGCCGTATGCTATCGCCGAGTTTGTTGAATGTCCGCTGGGGAAAGAATATCCCTGCTCAGCGATATCATATATGTCCGCTTTTGAATTAACGGGCTTTAAGATCTTTATGTTTTCATGGTCGAAATACGGACGGCGACGGAGAACCACGTTCTTTAACATCGGGTTCCATGTCAGACCGCAGACTATCATCCTTCCGATGTACTTTCCGAATTCCTTGTCATAACACCAATACAGAAAACCCAGGATTACGATCATAACGGCTTCTTCGCCGAGCATTGTGATCATTGAGGCGATCTTCGTGCCCACCGGATTGTCGATGAGGCCCTGTAGTGCCTGCTGTAGGGCCACCTCCCAGTTCGTATAAAATGTTATTCCTTCCATGTTGTTCCTTCCTCCTTGTCCAGTATACCTAATCTATGTCGGGCACGGTGTACCTCTTATGGCGTAACTTCAATAATTTCTACCGTACTAAGAGCCTGCTCCATCAGGGCTTCCATGGACCCGATAAGTTTCTTCTCGGACGCTTCCATGTTCTGCAGGCGCGGCTTCGTTACGGGGTGCTTTGCAACAAAGATCGTACAGCAGTCTTCGAAAGGCAGGATCGATGTCTCATACGTTCCTATCTTCTCGGAGATCTCCACGATCTCCTGCTTATCCATTCCGATCAGCGGTCTGTAAACGGGAAGGGTGCAAACGGCGTTGGTGCAAAGAAGCGAATGCATTGTCTGGGATGCAACCTGTCCTATGCTCTCTCCCGTAATAAGTCCCAGATCGTTTTCCTCTTTCGCAAAGTGTTCCGCAATACGCATCATATATCTTCTCATTATGATCGTAAGCTCGTCATGGGGGCACTTCTCGTATATGTTAAGCTGCATATCCGTAAAGTTTACGATATGCAGTTTTATGGGTCCGGTATACCTTGATATGATCTTTGCAAGATCAACAACCTTCTGCTTTGCCCTGTCCGATGTATATGGCGGTGCATGGAAGTATACCGCGTTTATGGCAACTCCGCGCTTTGCGATCATATATCCCGCAACCGGTGAATCTATTCCTCCCGAAAGAAGGAGCATTGCGGATCCGTTTGTTCCCACGGGCATTCCGCCCGGGCCTTTTATCTCTTCGAAATAATAGTTTACCCTGTCTCTGATCTCAACCCGGACCATAACTTCCGGTTCGTGTACGTCTACTTTAGAAGTATCAATCTCTGCAAGAATTGTCTCCCCAATAAGAGCATTGATATCCATAGACTGAAGCGGGTATGTTTTCTTGGCGCGACGGGTATCGACTTTAAAGGTGAAACTGTGCCCGCTATAGACGCTTTTAAGCGCTTCTGCGACTTCTTTCCTAAGGTCTTCGATATCTTCGTTTTCCGTGATGATTGCAGGAGCGAACGAAACAATTCCAAATACCGTTTGTAATGCGTTAACCGTTCCTTCATAATCGTATTCCCCTTCCGTTTCAACATATATCCTGCCCTGTTCGCGGTTTATGATAAACTCGCCCTCAACAGGGTTTAATGCATGCTTTATCTGACGTATAAGCGCATCCTCAAAGAGACGTCTGTTCTTTCCCTTTATCGCGATCTCGCCGTATTTTATTATAAATGCTTTGTAGTTTATTCCTGACAATTTGTTATCTCCTCGTAAATCTTCTGAGCATGGGAAGAAGTTCTTCCATCACCTCTAAAGTGTAACATATTTCATCCTCTCCGGTAAACCTTGAAAACGAAAATCTTACCGTGCTTTCCGCATCCTCGCGGCTTAATCCTATTGATGAAAGCGTGGGGCTTACCGACCTTTTATGTGATGAACATGCGGATCCCGCGGATACGTATATTCCCTTGTCCTCAAGGGAATGTAAAAGAACCTCCGAACGCACTCCCTTTACCGTAAGGGATACGATGTGGGGCGCGGCATTTTCTCCTGCTGCCCCGGTCTGCCCTGCTGCCCCGTTTATCTTCACGTCGGGAAGGGCGGACACCTTACTTAGAAATAAATCTCTGCTTCGTCTTAATGCCTCTTCGTTTCCGTTAAGATCCTTAAAGGCTTCTTCCGCGGCAACGCCCATTCCGGCGATTCCCGGAACGTTTTCCGTCCCCGACCGCATTCCGCTTTCCTGGCCGCCGCCCATGTTCTGTGCTATAAGCCTTGTACCTTCAGCCGCATATAAGAATCCAACACCCTTGGGGCCGTGGAATTTATGTCCCGATGCGGTATAAAGATCTATTCCGGCTTCTTTTGGATATACGGGTATCTTCGCATATGACTGTATACCGTCCACATGAAAATACGGCTTCTTCCAGCCGTTTATTTCCGCAGTCTCACGGATAACGCGTCCTATCTCTTCCACGGGCTGTACCGTCCCTATCTCGTTATTTACATGCATAACGGATACAAGGATCGTATCCTCCCGAAGAAGCTTCTTTACTTCTTCCTCGCTGACTCTTCCCGTTTCGTCCACGGAGAGATAGTCAACCTCATAACCTGCTGCCTTCAACGCTTCAACGGGATTTCCCGCCGAAGG
>JAFOND010000096.1 GCA_017418645.1 Lachnospiraceae bacterium
GCAGCCTTCTTTATGGGGCTGTCATTGTTTCCGTTATTTTTTATATGTCTTCTTGCAACACGGACAACACCCGTTGCGGAACCATACATCTCCGCGCATCCGTGGAGCCCGCAGCCGCAACTTTCCGGTTCGTCCGGATTAATAACGATATGTCCGATCTCCGCTCCGGCGCCATGTGATCCGGTAAGGATCTTTCCGTTAACGATAAGTCCGCCGCCGATTCCCGTTCCCAGGGTTACCATACAGATGGACTTAAACTGCTTTCCTGCACCGACCCAGGCTTCTCCCAGGGCCGCAACATTCGCATCGTTTCCCGCCTTAACGGAGAATCCCGAAAGTTCGGAGAGATCTTTTTCTATCTCAACGTCGCCCCAGCCGATGTTTACAAGTTTATGCACAACACCGTCCGGCGTAACCGGTCCCGGAACCCCGATGCCGATTCCCGCAACGTCTTTTTTTGCGATTCCTTTTTCTTCTATCTTATCCTGAACGGCCTTGTTGATATCCGACAGTACATTCTTTCCGTTATCGGTTTTATCCGTGGGAATCTCGAAACTTTCCACCATCTTTCCGTCGTCGGTGAAGAGTCCGATCTTTACTGTTGTTCCTCCAAGGTCTACGCCAAATCCGTATTTCATTTTCGCCTCCAAAATACACAAAAGCTACGCTATTATTAACTAAACTGTTCCTGTAAATCTTTCGATATGTGGGAGATATGCGCGATCTCCTGTTCCAAAGTTGTCATTGAATCGTTCTGGTCGCTTACGGATTTCGATATATCCTGTACCATTGCGGATGTTTCTTCCGTGGTGGATACAAGGTTATCAATCTCTTTTAAGATCTCATCAAAATCTTCCTTAACGGCTTCGATGGCCTGGTATTCTTCTTTTACCACCATCTTCGCGCCGTCAGTGGATTCCGTGATATCGTTAAATACATTTATGAGGGCGCCCATTCTCTCGGCGCCGTCGTTTGCGGCTTCAACACCGGCATTGATACGGTTGGAAACATCGTTCGTTGTATTCTGCAATCCTTCAAGGATCTTTCTGATATCATCCGCAGCATTGGAACTCTGCTCCGCAAGGGCGCGGATCTCGTCCGCAACAACCGCAAAGCCTTTGCCGTGCTCGCCTGCCCGGGCAGCCTCTATTGATGCATTGAGGGAAAGCAGGTTGGTCTGTCCGGCGATAGCATTGATCTCTCCCGTGATGTTGTTGATGGTCTTCATCTCTTCAAGAAGGGAATCCATTGCGCCCTGGGCGCTTGCAACGGTACCCGCCATATCGCTTATGTTCTTCTGAACGGATCTTGCCTCTCCGGATCCGCCGGATACGGCCTTTTCAACATCACCGAAAGACAATTCCAGTTGCTGTGCCATCTCGAAGTTCTTATCGATCTCCGCCGATGCGGATTTCACTTTGTCGGAAACCGTAAGGGTTGCATTTCCGTAATTATCGATGACCGTGCTCATCTGGTCGGAAGCTTCGCTTACAAGCTCGGCGCCTTCCGCGATCCCCTTAACGTTTGCGCGGCATTCCTGGATCGCCGTGTTAAGGCTGGCCGCAACCTGGTTTGCTGCGTTGCCCTGTTCCTGAACGATACCCAGGGTCTCTTCCGATGCTTCAATAAAGGAGTGTCCGCGTTTTACGGCCATGTAAAGGGCCGCCGCCATGAAGAAGAAAATTAATTCTTTAACGATTCCGCCGATCAATGAACCGTCGGCGCCGTCGATGATCTTGGGGCTAACGAACAGAGCGATTATCGCCGGGATACCCATTATGATCGTAAACCGTTTTACGTATGATTTATCAAAGTATTGCGTCGTCATTGCAAGGAAAAGATAATCCGCTAAAAACGCCAACGAGTTGCCGCCGCAGACGAATGAATATACAAGGGTTGCAATTGCGGGCGCCGTAATTATCACAAGTCCTTTAACATGGTCGGACTTTATAAGAAAGAGAGCCGCCGTTCCCACGAGCGCGGATATGACCATCGTAAGAACCGCAAGGATTCCTTTCATCTGGAACTGGAAGCTTGCGAAGGTTGTGGCGGTCATGGCAAGGGTTCCGACCCATACAACGATCAGGTTGTTTCTGTGCAGACGTCTGATATCATTTGCTGCGGTGTTTTCCATACTTATTACTCCTCAAAATTACTTCAAAAAGTTCTTCACTTGTGCTGCGATGCCGGCCGCATCGAGGCCATACTTTTTAATGAGTTCAACGGCGGGGCCGGACTCACCGAAGGTGTCGTTGATCCCGATTCTCTTAACCGGCACCGGATGATTCTCCGAAAGCACTTCGCACACTGCGGAGCCAAGGCCTCCGATAACGGAATGCTCTTCCACCGTTACAACCTTTCCGGTCTTCTTTGCGCTCTTTAAGATGAGTTCGGAATCGATGGGCTTTATGGTTGCCATGTTTATAAGCTCAACGCTGATTCCTTCGGCAGCAAGCATCTTTTCCGCTTCGATGGACTCCGCAACCGGAAGTCCCGTTGCGATAAGGGTAACGTCCTTTCCTTCTTTAAGGACCGTGCCCTTTCCGATCTCGAATTTATATTCCGCCGGATCATATATAACCGGAACCGCAAGGCGTCCGAATCGCATATATACCGGTCCTTCATATTCGTATGCCGCTTCAACCGCAGCGATGGCTTCCGTCTCGTCCGCGGGATTAATTACAACCATTCCCGGGATCACGCGCATCAGGGCGATGTCCTCCAGGCACTGATGTGTTGCGCCGTCTTCTCCCACGGAGATTCCCGCATGGGTTGCCCCGATCTTAACGTTAAGATGAGGATAGCCGATGGAGTTTCTAACCTGTTCATAGGAACGTCCCGCCGCAAACATCGCGAATGTTGAGCAGAAGGGAACTTTTCCCGTGCTTGCGATTCCCGCCGCGATACATGTCATGTTCGCTTCCGCGATACCGCAGTCAATATGCCTTTCCGGGAAAGCCTTTTTAAATGTTACTGTCTTTGTTGCCTCCGCAAGATCCGCATCAAGAACAACAAGATCATCATGTTTTTCTCCCAGCATTACGAGAGCTTTTCCGTAGGCTTCTCGCGTAGCGACTTTTCTTACTTCACTCATGATAATGCCTCCTCTGCTTTCTTAAGCTCTTCCATTGCCGTGTTATATTCATCGTCGTTGGGCGCTTTTCCATGCCAGCCTACCTGATTTTCCATATATGAGATGCCCTTACCTTTAACAGTCTTGCAGATGATGGCCGTGGGCATTCCCTTTGTTTCCTTCGCTTCCTTAAAAGCAGCGCGGAGTTCATCGAAATCATTTCCGTCATTTACTTCTATTACGTGGAAATTAAATGCCTTGAATTTATCCGGTATCGGATAGGGTGAGTTAACCTGGTCTATGGGTCCGTCGATCTGGAGTCCGTTGTTGTCTACGATGACGCAAAGGTTATCAAGCTTTCTGAAGCCCGCGAACATTGCGGCTTCCCAAACCTGTCCCTCTTCTATCTCTCCGTCTCCGAGAAGTGTGTATACTCTGAAATCGTCCTTAAAAAGTTTTGCGGACATTGCCATTCCGCAGGCAACGGAGATGCCCTGTCCAAGGGAACCGGACGATGCATCAACTCCCGGCGTATGTGTTGCGCAAGGATGTCCCTGAAGATGGGCGCCCACATGACGAAGGGATTTAAGATCGCTTGCCGGGAAATATCCTTTTTCCGCAAGAACGGAATAAAGGCCCGGAGCGGTATGTCCCTTTGAAAGGACGAACCTGTCGCGGTCCGCTTTTTTCGGATCCTTGGGATCCACGTTCATTTCTTCAAAATAAAGATAGGTGAATATTTCCGCCGATGATAATGATCCGCCCGGATGGCCGGATTTTGCGGCATGTGTGCCTTCGATAATGCCGCGGCGGACATTCAAGGCATGGCGTTTGAGTTCCTGGTTATCCATTTACATTTCCCTCCCCTACATCTTTACTACATCATCCAATGTGACGAGCATAATATTCTTGATGGTGGCGGCGACGGTCTTCGCATTTTCATTGAAGCCCTCGGATGAGAAGATGATATAGAAAACATCTCCGCCGCGCTCAACCTTTTTCGTAAGTTCTATAAGTTCTTTTAACTCGTGGATCTCGATGGGCTTGTCGTTGAAATAGCATCTGCCGTAGATCGTGCAGTCCTTTCCTTCGCACTTGCCGAGAGCCACGATATCAAATCCTTCGCTTGTTCCGGTCTCCTCGTCGTTCAGCCACCAGTTTCCGATCTCGTCGATGGTAAAGGGCATCCTGCCGTCCGCTGCCGTCGTCACAAGATATTCCTTGGAAAGACGGATGAAAGCTTCCTGAAGATATTCGGAAACATCGGTAAGGATCACGGTCTTAAGGTCTTCCGTTGCGCCCTTATAATAAAGATCGATATGGTCCGCAACATATTTAAACCAGAAAAGATCGCACATGTTAACGATGGAATAGCGCGTCTTCTTTCGGTTTGTCTTTTCCGTGATGACGGTCTCCTTGTCCACCATGCCGATCTGCATCAGCGTATTCATATACGGAACAACAACATCCTTCGGCTTACCCACAACATCGGAGATCTGGTTTACGCGCTGAAGGCCCTTTGCAAGAGTCTGGAGCATTCTGTTGTAATACGCCATCTCGCGAAGCTCGATGCCCATGATCTCCTCGGGGAGCATATGTCCGCCCCGGCGGGATTCAAAGAAGGTCTCCACCATGGCTTCGTCCACGGAGAGCTCCGTGATCTTATCAAGATGGAAGGGGATGGCCCCCGTCATTGCCCAAAGGAAAAGCTGTTCCTCCGGATATTCGGACTTAAAGAAGTTTCTCGCTTCCCTAAAAGACATGCTTCCAACCTGTATCTGATAGAAGGGATAGTCCTTCCAAAGAGTCTTCTTCCCGAAGAGAATTTTATCCATAGAAAGGAAGGAATCCCCGCAGATTATAAGCTTTATGGGATATTTCTTCCATTCGCCCACAACATATTCATAGAGCGTCTTCTCGAAGGAGGGATCCGCCTTAACAAAATCCGGATAGTTGTCTATCACAACAACCGCGGGATTATCGTCCTCTTTTGCCATGAGGATGATCTCTTCCATGATCCGCTTAATGTCTTTTGCGTCTTCCTGGTTCAGCGCGCGCGCAAAGAGACGGAGTTCTTCCGTATCCGTCGTTGCGTATGCCGCGAAATATACGCTGTTCTTATCCTTTGCGAAATTTCTTAAAAGGGTGGACTTTCCCATCCCTTTTCTGCCGTAGACCACGGCGACTCTTTTATCCCTGTCTTCGTAGAATTTCTTAAGAAGTGCGATCTCCCGCTCTCGTTCTATATACATGGGTTCCTATTCTTCCGTCCTTATATTATTTCTGTGTCATTCCGAACGAATGTGAGGAATCTATTTGCTCCTCGAAATGACATACGAATGTATTGTAACTTGTTTCAACTAGAATCGCAAGCACTTTTTTATACTTTCAGTCCGGAAAGATAGGAAAGCCCTCCAAGGTCGTTCAAAAGATCAGTTATATTCCTGTAATATTCTTCGTTTGTGGTGGCCCGATATGCCGCGTTATAAAGGTTTATTCTTCTTTCCATATCAACGGCTGCGCGGTCCATCATCCGGTAAAGATCTTCCTTCGATTCCATCTTTTTATCCCAGGGATTCTTCCAGGTCATGTGACGGAGGTTGCAGGGATCCTTGTATAAACGAAAATCGTCGTTGGGGATCATGGATGAAACCACCGCATGGCCGAAGAACTTGTCCTCCAAAAGGCGGACGATTGCTTTTTTCCTGCCCTTCTCGTCATGCATAAGATATTCGTCGCGCCACATTGCGCGGGTAGCGGCAAGAACCGTAAAGCGATGCATATGCACTTCCGGAAAGGCTTCCTTTATTGCGTGGAACAAAAGAAATGTTATCACGGTCTTTTCCTTCGGAGAGAGGGCGATGGTTTCCCAGGGCTTGAACTCCGTGGGTTTCATATGCATGAAATGCCGAAGGACCGCCGTATCCATATCCGTCTCCAGGAAAACATGGATGCCGAAATCATAGGTCTTACGGTCGTCATGTTGGATATGTTTTGTGCGCGCATATACATAGGGGTGCACGATGGAATCCAGGGTGTAATGCGCCATAAAGCCCTTGATATATGAATCCGCGATCACCTTCGCTTCCGTTGTTTTCAGATGGCGGCGGATCTTAAGAAGCGCCTCAAAGACATCGTTGGTTCTGTTGTCATGCATCAAAACGCCGATGTTTTCCCTGTAGAGAAGGTGCGCGTTTATGGTATGGAAAAATATGTCCGGGCCCTGAAGGCCGAGGGCATAGGATTTTGGGTATTGCTTGGGTTTGTTTTTTATTTGTTGCCCGAAGAAATAATGGGTATGGAATCCCGGCATAATATAGTCCCCCCTATCATTTACGAGCACGCCATACGAAGATATGTCGTGCTCTGTATACTGTGTTATATACCTATCACCCCTCGGGTTCTGGTTCGGCTTCGCCGACGGGCTTGAGTTTGCGCTCAACAACGAGCTTAACTCCGGAGACCTCAACGACTTCCGCGAATTCGCCGACGGAGATAACTTCTTCCGGATTCTTTGCGCGGGCTGTCCATTCGATGCCGCGGTGCATAACCTTTCCGGTCTCCATCTTGTTGTTTATCTCTTCGATAACGCGGACTTCCTTGCCGAGAGGCTCTTCGTTATTGTTTGCCTCGCCCCGCTTCGCGTTCAGATACTTCATCGCCCAGGGGCGGGTGAAGAAAAGAAGAACGAAGGTCACTCCGAAGAAAAGCAGGATCTGGAGCCACGTTGGCGCATGAAGCGCTGCGGCGATAAGTCCCGCAAGGGCGCCGCCCGCCATCCAGATGGATGTCAGACCCACCGTTATAAGTTCAACAACTATTGACGCGATAAGAACCGCGAGCCATAAATATATCCAGGTTTGTGCTGCCATAGGTTTTTACCTCCTAAATATGACTAATTATAACACACCTTGAATTTCTTTGGTAGAGATATGTAGGTGGGTTTTTCGGTGAGGCGGGA
>JAFOND010000097.1 GCA_017418645.1 Lachnospiraceae bacterium
ATCATGACATCCTGCGGCTTTGTTAAAGAACAGGACGGCGTTAACGTTTCCGGAGAATATCTTTATCCCACGGGGACCGTAACGATCAAAGAATTTATAAACGAAAGACTTTTCGGAACGGATATAAAATGCTATCAGGGTTATGTATGGAACAAGCTTTTCAGAACCGATATGATCCTAAAATACGATATCCGGTTTGACGAGGATATATTTTACAACGAGGACCGGCTTTTTACGGTAAGATATTTAAAGGCGGCGGGAGCCGGTAAGATGATTTATCAGAACAACCGACCGCTGTACCGCTATATGGTCCGCGAAGATTCCGTTATGGCAAGGGAAAAGGAAAAATTCCTTACGGAGCGCGAGACCACGGAACTCCTTGCCTTTGAGCGCATGATGCCTCTTGTGAAAGGATTTGAAAAAGCCGGCGAAGACATAAAAAACGAATATGCTTTTAAGATGATACAGAAGTTTTACAGAATGACGGATGCATCGGACACAAAGAGATATAAAAACAGCAGTATGAGAGAGCATGCGAAGAGATTCCCGTATCGTAAGTATAAACCGATCAATTACCAGGAGAGGGTACTGATCGCGAAACTGAAACTGTATGCGTTAACGGGGATATCATTTGGCAGGAGATAGGGAGTGAAGATCTCTCGCTTCGCTCGAAATGACAGGAAAAATGAATAATATAACAGTAATAACAGCAGAATCAAATAACCCCGCGGAATACCTTCCGCAGTGGAATGCAGAACTTTCTAAAGCGTTAAAAGACAGGGAGTGTAAATACATCTCCTTTAAAAAGCCTGCGATAAAAGAAAAAAACACCGCATATGACCGTCTGCATTACGGCATAAACGATTATCCCTATCAGGTTGAAATGGCGCTGGCGGGATATGAGATCGCATACGGAGAGGACACGGTTTTTAAAACTCCTGAGAAGACAAAACGCGTGCTTTCTTCGGACGATATGCTGTGCCGTATTTTCTACATGGAAAACGAACAGGGCTTTGTCTTTAATAAAGTGATGAAAAGTGATATAATAAGACGATTACGGCTTAAATTCCGAACGGATATAGGCATCGGCGCGGAAAGACTTTTTCTTACGGAATACATAAAGCATTGCGACAGTATCCTGATGCTTCCGGAAAGAGTGTTTGTCTGGGATATGGAAGATGATGCGCCGGGCTATGACGACCTTACGGTTAAGGCCCTTTCCGTAACACGAAAGAAGCTTTTGTTTAAGCCGGATGCAAGGTGGATCCTGGATATGGATCTTAACTATTTTAAGAACGAAGAATATGACACGGAGGATGAATAAATGAAATACGATTATCTTGTTGTCGGAGCGGGACTCTACGGCGCCGTATTTGCAAACGAAGCAAAGAAAAAAGGAAAGAAGGTTCTTGTTATAGACCGTCGCGATCATATCGGCGGAAACACATATACAAAAGAGATCGAGGGCATAAACGTTCATATTTACGGCTGCCATATTTTCCATACAAGCAACAAAGAAGTCTGGAATTATATCAATCAGTTTGCGGAATTCAACAACTTTATAAACAGCCCCGTTGCCGTATATAAAGACGAGCTTTATAACCTCCCGTTCAACATGAACACATTCAGCAAGATGTGGGGTATTAAAACTCCGGAAGAAGCAAAGAAGATAATCGCGGATCAGATAAAAGACCTTAATATCACCGAACCGAAAAACCTTGAGGAACAGGCGCTCTCCCTTGTGGGAACGGATGTGTACGAAAAGCTTATAAAAGGCTATACGGAAAAACAGTGGGGACGTGACTGCAAAGATCTTCCCGCATTTATAATAAAGCGCCTTCCCCTTCGTTTTGTCTATGACAACAACTATTTTAACGACCGATATCAGGGAATCCCCATGGGCGGATATACAAAGATTTTCGAAAAGATGCTGGACGGTATAGACATTGAACTCGGAGTTGATTTCCTTAAGAAAAAGGGCAGGTTCGATGCGGAAAAGATCGTATTCACGGGACAGATCGACGAGTATTTCGATAACGTGTACGGTCCGCTTGAATACAGAAAAGTCCGCTTTGAAACGGAAGTTATCGACAAAGAGAACTATCAGGGAAATGCGGTTGTAAACTACACGGAAAGAGAAGTTCCCTATACAAGAGTTATCGAGCATAAGCATTTTGAATACGGTACCCAGCCGAAGACGGTTATTTCAAAGGAATATTCCGAGGAATGGAAGCCGGGTGACGAACCCTATTATCCGGTAAACAACGAAAAGAACAACGCGTTATACGAAAAGTATAAGGAACTTGCGGAAAAAGAAGGAAATATCATATTCGGCGGAAGACTGGGCGAATATAAGTATTACGATATGGATAAAGTTATAGAAGCGGCGCTTAACATGGCAAAAAAAGAACTTTCATAAATGAACGCAAAGAAAAAAGAAGAAGATGTATTCGACAGGCTCGTACACTGGGCCACGAAGTACAAATACATGAAATGGTTCGCTCCGATCTATGCACGTTTTAAGGAGTTTCTTCTGTATGCGCTGATGGGCCTGGGCACGGTTATAATCGCGATCTGGACCTACTCAATCTTTACGGAGATACTGGGATGGCATATCCTTGTGGGAAATGCGGTTTCATGGGTCTTTGCCACGGCGTTTGCGTTTTTCTCCAACAGAAAGTGGGTTTTCACATCCCATGACGACGGGGTGGGAGCTTTTTTCTACCAGCTTTTTACCTTCTCTTTCGGAAGGTTTTTAACGCTTCTTCTGGAAGAATGGATATTGAACACCTTTGTTTTAAAACTGGGGTGGCCCAATATGCCGGTTAAATATTTTGCCCAGATCGTTGTTATCGCGGCAAACTACTTTATAAGCAAACTTTTGGTTTTTTCCAGCGGAAGAAGCCGTGCACATGTTCTTATCCACGGCCATCGTTTCCGCAAAAAATTAAAAGAAACGGAAGAGTCTGAAAAATAATGTACAAGAAGAAAAGAAAAGGCTGGACAAAGCATATAGATTTCACGATCATGGATCTTCTGTGCCTTATGTCCGCGCTTATAATCGCATATTACATCCGCTTTGACGGCGCATGGATCTTCGGTAAATTCGAAAATGACCGCTGGCGGACTCTTTTTGTCACGATGATACTTATCGATCTTGTGGCAGTGTTCTTTCTTGAAAGCTATAAGAACATCCTCCGGAGAACAAAGTATCAGGAACTTCGCGCGACGGTGTTCCATTGTTCCGTTGTATTCGGCGGGATGCTGGTATATCTTTATGCGACGAAAAAATCTTTCGAGTATTCGCGAGCAACGCTCTTTACATTCTTCTTCATAGCAATCGTTCTGGAATACTTCGGAAGGGTAACCCTTAAGAGGATTGTAAGAAGAAGGCTTATCCTTGATAAGAATAAGGCGGTGATGATTGTTGTGGCAGAGTCCGACAATGTTGAGAGATGTCTTTCGGAGATCGCACATAACATCTACACGGATTTCAAGGTTGTGGGTGTTGCCGTTGTTGACAAGGATTTTACCGGAAATTATATCCAGGGAATCCCGGTAATAGCAACGGCGGATACCTTTATGGAATATGTCCGGACCCATGTTGTGGACGAAGTTTTTATAGACGGAAACACAAAAGCAAGCTCGGAAGCCCTCGGCCACGAACTTGTGGAATTCGGGATAACGGTTCATATATCCCTTGTCCATACGGATAAACTTCTTCCGAACCGCGCCATGGAAAACTATGCGAACTATGTGGTCATGACATCATCCATGCATATAGCATCCGCAAGACAGCTCTTTGTAAAAAGGGTGATGGATATATTCGGAAGCATAATAGGACTGATCTTTACGGGCATCGCCTTTATCATATTTGCACCGATAATAAAGATACAGTCTCCGGGGCCTGTGTTCTATAAATCCGTGAGGATCGGACAGAACGGAAGACGGTTCAGGTTCTATAAGTTCAGATCCATGTATGTTGATGCGGACAAGGAACTGGAAAGACTTAAGGTCGAAAACGAGATGCAGGGCAATATGTTCAAGATGGAAGACGATCCGCGCATCATCCCCATCGGACATTTTATGCGTAAACATTCCATTGATGAACTTCCGCAGTTCTGGAACGTGTTCAAGGGCGATATGAGCCTTGTGGGAACACGTCCTCCCACCGAGGAAGAATTTGAGCAATACGAATATCATCATAAGGCAAGACTGGGATTCAAGCCCGGACTTACCGGAATGTGGCAGGTGTCGGGACGTTCGGACATACGCGATTTTGAAGAGGTGGTCGCAATAGATACGCAATACATTGCGGACTGGACCATCGGCCTTGATATAATGATCATATTTAAAACCATCGGAGTGGTACTTACAGGCAAAGGATCCAAGTGACGGAAATGATTATCGATAACCCTTTCTTTTCGCTTATAATCTGGGCAGATAGGACCAATACGATGTACTTTCGTGACACCCTTGCATCCATTGCGGAGCAGGACTTTCCAAGTTACGAAGTCATCATAATGGATCAGAATCCCTACGGAGAGATCGGCCGGATCAGTGGGGAATTCTTCCCGGAAAGCGGACGCCTTAATTACAGACAGTTAAAGAAAAGTGAGGGCAGGGCCTATGCGCTTAACGTGGGCCTTCATTTTGCGCGCGGAGATTATTTCATGATAATCGGGCAGCATGACCGCATATCCCCCGATACACTCTCCAAATACAAGGAAATAATAGACGAAGGAAAGAAACAGATAAAGAGAGCCTGGGATGGGACAATAACGGAAACGTCAACCGAGCCGGAAGTCCTTTACTGCGATATGGATGAAATCCGCGGCGACGATCGTGTTAATCCCCATTTTAAGGGCGGCTTTAACAAGTGGCTCCTTATGCAGGATAATTATATCGGAGAGTTTATCTGTCTGAAAAAAACCCTCTGCAGGAGAGTGGGATTTTTCAGGGAAGGTCTTAATGATGCGGATATCTATGAATACCTTCTTCGCTGTGTAATGGAAAACGCAGTCTTTTATCATGTGCCGCTGTTGCTCTTCCACAGAAGGATGATGGAAGTTAACGATATGGCGGTTCTGAAAAAGCTTCTTCGTGACAGTTATGAAAATCATGTCAAGGTTGCGAAGGCATTTCTTATAAAGAATAACATCGACGGCGATATCGTTCCGGACGGGCAATGCCGCTATTGGAAGATACGTCTTAACGGTGATGATCCCGAAAAGCATAAAAGAGAATATATGCTCTTGAAGAGCAGGCAGGTCCGTGTTCTTACGGGACAATCAAAAAAGATAATGTATGCATACCTTTCCCAGCCTGATGTGGGGATCGTGGGCGTATGTTTCCGCGGCCCCGGTATGAACATCGATAATTGCGGATATATTTACGATACGGATGGCATCATCTATCCTGCATGCTACGGTAAGCCGCTGTTTTCGGACGGTTATGAAAACAGGATAATCCTGACTCAGGAAGTATCAATGGTGGATTTTTCGTATTGTATGATAGACGCAAACGTTTATCAGCACCTGAAGGGCTTCAGACCGGAATTTACGGAACGGGATGCAATCCTTGATTATTGTCTTCGTGTTCGTCAGTCCGGTTATAAGATCCTTTATGTTTCGGATGTGGTGGCAAGAAATGCGGAAAAGAATAACGACAGTTCATATATCTCAAACGGTGCCCTTCGTGAAAGATGGGGAGAGCTTCTTTCCATGGGTGATCCGTACTATAATATCAATCTTCCCATGGGAATAGAGAACTATCAATTGTACTGAAAATATTCTTTATTAAGATTTTCTTTAGGTTATTTTTCAAACTTGACTTTAGTATGAATAGGGAATAGAATCTATGCAGTTTGTCTGCATGTTTTTTATTGAAAAAAAGGAGAGACTTATGGCAACCACATCTAACGGAAGGCCTACAAGAAGCAGTAACGTAAGCAGTGACAGAAGCAGTAGTGTAAACGGCAGCAGGAGCGGAAGCGGAAGCAGAAGCGGTAGCGCAAACGGCAGCAGTGCAAATGTGAACAGAAGCTCCGGAAATCGAAGAAAAAAGAAGAAGGGCATGAGAAGGAGAACAAAACGCCTTATCGTAATGCTCATCTTTGAAATACTTATCATTGCGGGACTTGTCGGAGTGCTTTATGTTCATTCGAAAGTATCAAAAATAAGTTTTGATAAGATTGAAGCTCCGATCAAAATAAACGAAGGAATCAATGAGGAAGTTATAGAACATACCGAAGATACTTACAGGACAGTTGCTCTTTTCGGCGTAGATAACAGATCCAACGGAAACCTTGATTCGGGGAACTCCGATGTTATCATTATCGCTTCCATAAACGAAAATACAAAAAAAGTACGCCTTATGTCCGTATATAGGGATTCATCTTTTGACGTAGACGGAAACGGCATGATAAGAAAAGCAAATTATGCCTATGCGCACGGCGGACCGCAGGATGCGTTGGCAATGCTGAACAGAAACCTTGACCTTAATATTCAGGACTATGTCACGGTGGATTTCAGGGCGCTTGTTGATGCGGTTGATGCCGTCGGCGGAATTGAAATGACATTAAGCGGCGAGGAAGCAATGTGGGCTAACCAGTATATGCAGGAAGTCGCAAAGGTAACAAAGAGATCTCCGGATCCCATCGAACCGGGAACCCACGTTTTAAGCGGTGTTCAGGTTACGGGATTCTGCCGTGTACGTTATGCGGCGGGCGGAGACTTAAGACGAGCGGAAGTACAGAGAGAGGCCGTTACAAAGCTTGCCGAGAAAGCAAAGCATGCATCCATAGGAGAACTTAACGCGCTTATCGATGCCGTATTCCCCGAGGTCGCAACATCATTTTCTCTTGCGGAACTTATGTCCCTTGCGGCGGATGCTGCCTCCTATGAAATAGAAGACACAGCGGGCTTCCCCTTCTCAATGTACGCAAAGAACCTTAAAGGTAAGTACGGATGGCTGGACTTCCCATGCGACCTTGAAAAAAATGTTTCCGCAATGTATTACTACCTTTATGATGTGGAAGATTATCAGGTAAGTAAGACCGTACAGAACATAAACGACGATATCATTAACTTAAGCGGTGTTACGGCGGACAGTGCACAGGATTTCGGCTACGGAACTTTGGACACGAAGATGGAGGAATGGAAGACCAAGCGGGCGCTTAAGGCTCTTGCGGATCAACAGAAATAATTGTTCATAGTTTTTAAATATTCTGTTCACAGAATGTACACAAATGCATTTTATAATGACCTTCGTAAAATAAAAAACGGAGGTCATTTTATTATGAGTGATTATTTTAACAACGACTATCAAAATAATAATAACTACGGAAACAATTACGGAAGTCAATATTCCGGCGGAAGCAATCCTTATGAAAAGGAACCGAAGGCGCCGAGAGAGAAAAAGGATAATACTCTCGGAAAGAAATTCGTAAAGGCAATTGCTCTCGGGCTTACATTCGGACTTGTTGCCGGAGCGGGATTTGAAGGAGCGGGATACCTTACCGGAAAGGCACTCGGTACGGATACGAAAAAAGAGATCTCGCTTGAAAAAGAACTTGCCGAAAGTAATAAAGAAAATAAGCAGACGGCATCTTCGAAAGAGATAGAAAGTACCGCGGTTTCAACCGCAACTGCGATCGATGATGTTTCCGAGCTTGCGGAAAACGTAATGCCGTCCATCGTTGCGGTTACAACGGTAACGGTAACGGAGTACAGAAGCTTCTTCGGACAGTACGGAACATATGAAACTCCGGGAGCCGGATCCGGCGTTATTATAGATGAAGATGATGATTATGTTTACATCGCAACAAATAACCATGTTGTAAGCGGCGCATCTTCACTTACCATTACGTTCTCCGATGATGCTGCGGTTGCTGCGGAACTTTTGGGAACGGATCCTTCCACGGATCTTGCGGTCGTAAAGGTAAAGAAATCGGATATCTCCGACAGTACAATGGAGACGATCAAGGTTGCAACTCTCGGTGATTCCGACAACATAAAGGTAGGATCCGGTGCGGTTGTTATAGGAAACGCTCTCGGATACGGACAGTCGGTAACAACAGGCGTTATATCCGCTCTTAACAGGGAGGTTCAGCTTGAAGGCGATGACGGCCAGATCATAACTAATAAACTTATCCAGACAGAAGCTGCAATCAATCCCGGAAACTCCGGCGGCGCGCTTCTTAACATGAAGGGCGAGGTTATCGGTATCGTTTCCGCCAAATATGCGGCAACGAAGGTTGAAGGAATGGGATATGCAATCCCCATAACACAGGCAAAGGAAGTGATCGCTCTTCTTATGAACGGCGAGACCGCTAAGAATGAAAACGGTACGCAGCAGAGTGGCGCGGCCTCGGAAAACACGGCATATCTGGGAATATCGGGTGTGGATGTTACACAGGCCTATGCGCTTCAGTATAATATGCCGACAGGCGTATATGTTGCCAGCGTCTATTCGGAATCAGGCGCATATAAGGCAGGCGTCCAGAGAGGCGATGTTATAACGGCCGTGGACGGAAAAGACGTATCTTCAATGGATGAACTTAAGTCCGCGCTTGTGGGGAAGAACCCGGGCGACTCCGTTAAGGTTTCGGTCTGCATCGCGACATCGGGATATCAGACGACGTATGTATATGATGTGGTGCTTAGTTCTAAAGATGATCTGAAGTAACACAGAAAAATATTTGCGATAAAGCCCCCAATATGTTAGAATTTACACTGTACTGTATGTTCTAGCTTAATGGGGGTTTTCAAATGGCAAATGAAAAAGTAAACAACACAAAACAGACAGCAAAAACAACGGGTGTCGGCATCCAGATGAAGATGGTCCTTGGAATCCTTCCGGCGGTCATTATCGCCCTTGTCATCATGGCGATAGTTATGGTGCTCGAAAGCAAGGAGCAGATTCAGTCCGAGACCCAGTCTACGATGGAGCAGACACTTGAAGCGCAGTCGAACTACGTTAACGGTCAGCTCGATCTTATCAAGCAGATGGCAATATCGCTTTCTTATTCCGTAAGTAATACTTACAAGACTGCGGATATAGAAACATATGCATCTCTTTTCCAGGAAGTTCTTTCCCATAACGATCTTGCTTCCGGTGCGGGAATATGGTTTGCTGCGAATGCATTCGATAAAAACGAAGAGTATTATGGCCCGTATTGGTACAAGGACGGCGGTTCCTTTGTAGAAGATTGGGAATACTCCAACGCCGATTACGATTATTTCAGCCAGGAATATTATATAAATGCGATTGCATTAAAGCCCGGTGAGGCAACGATAACGGATCCGTATTATGATCCGGCATCCGCCACGGTTATGTCCACATGCTCCGTTCCCATTTACGACGGAGACAAATGCCTCGGATGTATTACCGTAGACATCACACTCGGCACCGTTCAGGATGCGCTTTCATCGGTTTCCATAGCAAAGGACGGTATTCTTCTTCTTATGGATTCACAGGGAACATATATCTTCCATCCCATGAACGCCGAAGCCGTTGAAAGCGGTGTAAAGATCACGGAAGATACTTCCGGAATCGCATCCGCGGGATCCACCATCATGTCCAAGGAAAGCGGAAAAACATCCTATAAGATGGGCAAGGAAGAATATATAATCTATTTTACGACAATACCCGGTATTAACTGGAAACTTGCAACTTCCGTTGCAAACAGCGCAATCGTTGCACCGGTTAAAAAGATGCAGGTGATCGCGGTTATTATTACCGCTATTGCGATTGTTATCAGCGCGGTCGTTATTATCCTCCAGGCATCATCCATTGCAACGGCCATGAAAAAAGTTAAGGCATTTGCACAGGAACTTGCCGGCGGAAACTTCACGATCGAACCTGTCAACATCAAGAGAAACGACGAGATCGGAGACATGTCCAGATCTCTTAATGAGATGTACGAGAGCAACTCTTCCGTTATCCGTAATATCACACACGGATCCGAAAAGGTTAATGTTTCGTCCAATAAGATCGATGATGTTGCGATACATCTTTCAAATGAGTTCGAGAATATCCAGAGCTCGATGATCCGTGTAAACGATGCAATGTCAAATACAGGCGCAGCTACGGAGCAGGTTTCCGCATCGGCCAACGAGGTTAACGAATCCGTTCTTAAACTTTCCGAAGAGACAAGCGTTATAGCCGAGGAAGTTAAGAAGATTAAGGAACGCGCTTCAAAGATCGAGCGCGATTCAATGGAATCCTCCGACAATGCCATAAAGATCGCGGAAGCAAGAGGAGCTGCCCTTCGCGAAGCATCAAAGAAGGCGGAGGTCGTAAGCGAGATCGGAACAATGGCGGATGCCATCGCGGATATCGCGGATCAGATCAACCTCCTCTCACTCAATGCTTCCATCGAAGCTGCACGTGCGGGTGAGCACGGCCGCGGATTTGCGGTTGTTGCTTCCGAGATCAATAATCTTGCAACGGATACAAAGGAAGCCGTAGACAAGATCCAGGATACCATCACGGCGGTTCAGGATGCATTTGCATCATTAAACAGAGATTCCGGCGAACTCCTTACATTTGTACAGGAAACGGTTACACCGGATTACGACAACTTTATCGAGATCGGCCGTCAGTACGGTCAGGACGCGGAGTCCTTCGGAAAACTTACGGAACAGATTTCCGAGATGGTAGGATACATAAGAGAATCCATGGAACAGGTAAACGCAGCGGTTGGATCCATCGCAGAGTCCGCGACGGAAACGGCAACCTCTTCATCGGAAGTAACAAATACCGTAAACGAAGTATCGGAGATGGTATCGGACGTTTCCGGAATGGCACAGGAACAGAAGGGTGTTTCGGACAACCTTTCGGAGATCGTTTCAAGATTCCGTCTTTCGGAAGAATAAGGACAACCGGAAAAGATGCGTTTTTCCGTTGTATTCCCGGCATACAATGTGGCCTCTTATATACGAGAGGCCATTTTGTGCGTAACAGAGAGTGGATATGAAGACCTTGAGGTGATAGTCGTAAACGACGGCTCCACGGACTCGACATCAAAGGTCGTTAACGAAACCATAAAGGGAAAAGAAAACGTCCGCTTCATAGACAGGCAGGAAAATAAAGGCGTTTCTGAGACAAGGAACGAGGGCTTAAAAAACGCAAAAGGAGATTATGTCCTTTTTCTGGATTCCGACGACTGTATAGAAAAAAACCTGTTTAAAAAACTGGACGAAAAGATCCGCGAGGCGGAGATGATGGGAGTTCTCCCGGATATGGTGGTCTTTGGATTATACGAAGACTACTACGAAAACGACGAGAAGAAATACGAGAAGATCCATTCCTGTCCGGGCGGGCTGTTTTTGGCAAACGGCGGAGAATACAAGGAAAACGATGTGCTCTATAAGGCGGTGGAGCTTGAAAAGGAAACCCTTCTGGGATATCCGTGGAATAAGGCATACAAGAGACTGTTTCTTGAAAAGAACGGCTTTCGGTTTAAAAAGATAACCCATATAGAAGATATACTTTTTAATGTTGATGCGGTAAAGAGAGCGTTTTCCCTTCTTGTGATAGACGAACCTCTTTATCACTACAGAAACGAAGGACAGAAGAGATTAACGTCGAAGAGACTCGATAATTATTTTAATCTGCAAAAGAAAAGAGTATCCGCTGTTCTTTCCATATCCGAGGATGCAAAGGACATTGCGGCATCGGAATATTACCGCTCTTTTATGTCCATGATAGAGCGGGAGATCGCCGCGGGACAGAGCAGGGAAGAAATAATATCCATGTCGGAAAAAGAGGCCGGTGATGAGCTCTATAAAGGTTTTTCGGATTATGTCCCGCCCGGCCGGAAACTTAAAATTTTATATGCTCCGATCATGGAAGGAAACTTTAAAAAGGCATATTTTTACGCAAAGGTAATTCATACGATAAAGGAAAAGGCGCCGATGGTTTTTGCGGCGGCAAAACAAGAACGATAAAATGAAGATTATTCACACAGCTGACCTTCATCTTGACTCCAAGATGGAATCAAATCTGGACAAAGAAAAAGCAACCGTGCGAAGAGAGGAACTCTTACATACCTTTCAGAGGATGGTTGAATATGCATCCCTTCACGAAGTGCGTGTCATAATGCTTTCCGGGGATGTCTTTGATAAACCCCATGTAAGAAAATCGGCAAAGCAGATTGTACTGGATGCCATATGCGAGCATCCGGAAATAGATTTCATGTATCTTCAGGGAAATCATGACAAAGCGGATTTCTTCTCGGATATGAACAGGGATCTTCCGGAAAATATCAGGACGTTTTCGGAGGATGAATGGACATCTTTCGAATACGACGAGGATATCGTAATAACAGGAAGAGAAATAACAAAGGATAACAACAAGACTCTTTCCGCGAGTCTCGTTCTCGACCATTCAAAGGTCAATATCGTTATGCTGCACGGTCAGGAATCTGATTATGACGGCGCGGACAAAACGGAAGTAATAAATCTCAATGCACTGAAAAACAAAAATATAGATTATCTGGCTCTCGGTCATATACATTCATACAAAAACGAAAGACTCGATGACCGCGGAGAATACGCATACAGCGGATGCCTTGAAGGAAGAGGCTTTGACGAATGCGGTGAAAAGGGCTTTGTGCTTCTTGACATAAAGGATCATAAGGTGGATTCGGAATTCATTCCCTTCGCAAAAAGAACGCTGCATGAGGAAACGGTTACCGTTAATCCGGAAATGTCCATGGCGGATATCGTATCTGAAGCGGAGGAAAAGGTGAAGGAGATACCCTCGGGAGATCTTGTGAAGATCGTTCTCTCGGGGAATAAGGATATGGATTTCGACATCGATCTTCCGAGAATAAAGAGGACCTTCGAAGACAGATTCTTTTTCTTCAAACTTAAGGATAAGACAAAGGTCCGTGTCGACTATGAGAAATTCAGAAACGATAAGAGTTTAAAGGGCGAATTTGTCCGCCTTATAGAAGATGACGAAACACTTTCGGAAGAAGACCGGGGACTTATCATAGAACTCGGCGTAAAAGCCATAATGGGGGAGGAGATTGATATATGAAACTGCTTTCCTGTTATGTTGCCGGCTTCGGTCGGATGGACCATGAAGAGTTCGATTTTAAAGACGGTCTTAATGCGATTCTCGAAGAAAACGGAAGCGGAAAGACAACACTTTCCGTGTTCTTAAAGTCCATGCTCTACGGGCTTGATTATTCTCCGAGAACAAAAAAACTTTCCGAAAGAACACATTATATGCCATGGGATGCCAATGCCTTCGGAGGATCGCTTACCATAGAGACGGAAAAGGGTATCTTCAGGATAGAAAGAACCTTCGGAAAATCCAATAAAGAGGATACGTTTAAGCTTATAGACACCGTCACGGAAATGGAGAGCGATGCATATTCGGAGAATATCGGAGAAGAGATCTTCGGCCTGGACCGGGAATCCTTTGAAAAGACCGTATTCGTTCCGCAGGATGCGCTCCTTACGGGAATGACGGATTCCATCAATGCAAAGATGGGTGATCTTTCAAACGTCCGTGACGATATCAATAATTTTGACGATGCATTAAAAAAACTTGATGATGCGAAAAAAGAATATACAAGAAGATCCCAGAATCCGGGAAAACTTGTAAAGGTAAGGGAAGAGATCCGCGCAAAGAAAGAGATGCAGGAAAAACTTCCGGATCTCAGGACTGCATATGACAAACAGGATATGCTCCTGGGAGAGCGCGCAAGATCTCTTTACGAGATGAAGAACAAAAAGGCGGAACTCTCCGAAAAGATTGCCGTTCAGAGCCAGAAAGAACAGGAACTGGGAGCATACAGACAGCAAAAGAAGAATCTTGCCGAGAACATCGAGAAAGAGGAAACCTTAAGAAACCTCTTTAAAAACGGTATTCCGGAAAAAGAAGAGATAGAAGAGAAACTTGAAGAAGAAAGAGAACTCAGGCTCGATCAGAGTCTTTTAAACCAGAAGAAGGAAAGTCTTCCGGATGTGGATGAGGAACAGAGACTTCGCGAGGTCTTTGCCCACGGAGTGATCCCCGAGGAAGATATCTTATCTTTTTCCGCTGATGCAGAGAGGTTAAAATCCTTAAGGATAAGCACCGAACATGCAAAGATGTCCCAGGAAGATGCAAATACTTTCCAGGAACTTAAATTCTATTTTTCGAAAAAGGATCCGTCGGAAGAAGAACTTAAATCCGTTCAGGAAGAGGTCGTTTCCCTTGCCGTGCTTTCGGGCCAGGAACAGGACCTTCTGTCTTCACGCACAAAGATAGAAGAGGAACTCTCTGACAGAAAGAGAAAGTCTTCGGAAAGAGGTCTGGACAGGAAGATATCCAGCGGAACGCTTCTTACCATTCTTCTTGCCATCATACTTTTTGCCGGCGCGGGAGCGTTTTATTACATCTCTGCGGGAAGGACACTGTCTCTTATATTGATGGGAGTTTGTTTTGCCGCGGGACTCATCGTCCTTATTATCGGTCTTGTGTTATCTTCAAAGCAGAAAAAGACGGCGGGCAGCAGTATAAAAGAGTCGGAAGAGAGACTCTCGGATATAGAAAACAGGCTTAAAGCCATAAGGGCGGAAAAAGAGGATAAGGAAACGGGTGTAATGGAATTCCTTTCAAACTTCCTTGTGTCCCCCTCGGATTCCAGACAGCAGATGATCGCCGAGATACAAAGAAAATCCGATCTTTATCACAGACTGATAGAAGAAGAGAACAATCTCATAAAACAGAGTTCGGGCGCGTTCGAGGAACTTACAGAACTTCAGCTTAAACTTTATACCGCTCTTCATCCCTATGAAAAGGTTTATGATGCGGATCTTTATCATGATAATTCCGAAAGCGAACTCATTAAGCGTTTGGAAGAGGACAGGGAGAGCTATATCGCGCTTTCCGAAACAAAAAAGGAGATGGAAGTCATAAGGGAAAGAATTCAAAAGAGGCAGAGAAGCCTTACGGATTTTCTTATGAGGTTTGTATTCGACGATCCGGACAGTTCCCTCCTGAATCATCTCAATGCGCTTCTTGTAAGCCTTGAGCAGCTTTCTTCGATAAGAAAAGCAATAGAGGAAGAAGAGGCACAGATAAAAGCTTTCGAAGAAAAACATGATGTGAGCGAGGAAACGGAGCCCGTAACGGAACTCCAGGAAAAGCAGGAAGAGTGCGATAAAGAGATCGCAGAGCTTAACCGCATCATAGAAAAAGAAAGAGAGAATATGTCCGATCTTTCCGAAGAGATATCGAATCTTGAGGACCTTACGGATGATATCGAGGCGCTCCTCGAACTTGCGTCGGAATATGAAAGAAAAGTTCAGCTTATCGAGTCAACTTATTCATATCTCCAGAAGGCAAAGGAGCAGTTCCTTTCAAGGTATATGGC
>JAFOND010000098.1 GCA_017418645.1 Lachnospiraceae bacterium
CCACTGCGGGATTTATAAATGATCCCGCTCTTTGCTAACACCACCATCGACGCCAGCGACACAATAAATATCGCAGTCCCCACCGCATCAATAGCTTCATGAACGTTTAATATATGATCCCTCAAGAATGCGAGCGGATAGAAACCATACACATCTTTCCAAACCGTAAAACGGGGCGAGGGCATAACCTTTATTTCCGTTCCGTATATCCTAAGGATTGCCCCAACATTCAAAACCGCAGACAAAAAGCAGAGCGTATTCTTCTTCTCAACGTTAAGAAGCAGGATGATCAGAGCGGGAAGAATAATGGAAAACCAGTAAAGGGTCGGGGACATAAACGCCGCGATGGAAAGATATGTAAGCGCCGGATAGAAAAGATCGTCCGACGGTTTTTTTATCTCTTTCATGCCGATGAAAAAGCAGATAAGAAAGATAAGGATCAGCGATGCGGGAAAGAGTGAGATCCCTCCCAGTTTAACATTAAAGAGAGATTCAAAGCGCGTCGCGCCGAAAAGTTCCTTCGAAACCTGTTCCGTAAGATCGCTGTATTTTTGATACTCCGGCATAAGGATCCGGCGGATCAGCATATCGAGACCATAGGGCAGGATCGTAAGAATGCCGTATAAGAAAACTCGATTTTTATAGGTCTTAATGTTAAGTAGCAGGTTGCAAAGTACAATAAGAACGGGGAAAGGTTTTATCAGAATCGCCAGCCCGAAAAGAAGGGACATCTTAACATACTTTTCATCCAAAAAGGCATTCGCTGCCATAAGGCAGAACACAAGAGAATAAATATCGATCTGTCCTTTTCCCACTACGGAAACCTGGATGATTGCAGAAGTAAGAAAGATGAAAACTCCGAGGAGGGCATCCTCCTTTTTGATCTTTATCCGAAGGAGAAGATCGTAAAAAAGCTTGGCGGAAAGTAGTGTTGCCAAAACGATAAATATCTTTTCGAAATATGCATAGGCATAGACGGAAAGGGACAGAGTGAAAAGCCTGTCGATAAGATATAAGGGAAGAAGCATGATCGCCGTAAGAAGGTTATCAAAGAGAGTGTAGTTTGTGGCGTTTTCATGCATCGCATAAGTATAGGCGGGAAAGTTTCGAAACTGTCCCGCCGGAATACTCGATAAAAGATCGTAGGCCCAGGTGGAGATCGTCCGTCCGTCCGGGTGCCCGATCAAAAAGCCATATAAAAGGGTTAAAACTGCTCCAAAGATCAGGAGTCTCTTTTTTGTCATAAGCCTTCCGCGATCTCCGTAAGATACTTGCCGTAATCGGATTTCATCAACGGCTCGGCAAGCTTTAAGAGCTGTTCCTTATCAATGAAACCGCGCTTATATGCGATCTCTTCGATACAGGAAACATAAAGCCCCTGTCTCTTCTGGAAGGTGGAAACAAAGTTTGCTGCAGCAAGGAGCATGTCATGGTTTCCGGTATCGAGCCATGCAAATCCGCGACCGAGGGTTTCAACATGAAGGTCGCCTCTCTCGAGATATGCATTATTAACGGATGTGATCTCCAGCTCGCCTCTTGCGGAGGGCTTTATGCTCTTTGCGATCTTAACGACATCGTTATCATAGAAATAAAGTCCGGGAACGGCATAATTGCTCTTCGGCTTCGCCGGCTTCTCCTCGATAGAGATTGCGGTTCCGTTTTCATCGAACTCAACAACACCGTATTCGCGGGGATCGCGTACATAGTATCCGAAGATCGTTGCGCCGGGATTGCTCTCCGTTCTTGCAGCCGTCTCGCGGAGCACCTTCGAAAAGCTCTGGCCATAGAAGATATTATCCCCGAGAACAAGGGCAACGGGATCGGAACCGATAAATTCCTCACCGATTATAAACGCTTCCGCGAGGCCGTTGGGCTCTTCCTGGATCGCATATTCGATACGCATTCCAAGCTGACTTCCGTCCTTCAAAAGAGCTCTGAACACCGGAAGATCGCGGGGTGTTGATATTATAAGAACTTCTCTTATACCGGAGAGCATCAGGGTTGAAAGCGGATAATAGATCATGGGCTTATCATAGATCGGCATTATCTGCTTTGAAATTGCCTCCGTTAACGGGTAAAGTCTTGTGCCGGAGCCCCCGGCGAGGATGATACCTTTC
>JAFOND010000099.1 GCA_017418645.1 Lachnospiraceae bacterium
AAAGAGCTTTGACGAGAAGACTTTCAATGAATTAAAGACTGCCATCCTCAAATTTGAAGAAGAATATAAGAGACTTAGCAATTATGAATTCGGTCAAAATCCGACATTATATAAAGATTACGCTACGGAACTGGGCAAGTACGTCGAGGATCTGGGAAAACTTGCAACACTTGCCGGAAATATAAAGAACTACGGCTTTGGTGATTCCTTCACCGAAAGAGCAAACCGTGTTTTTGTTATCGCTTATGAAAAAGCTAAGGCAGAGTATCAGACAAATCTTGAAGACGAGAAATCTTATAATTCGCCGAAGACCTTAACAGCCGAATATAAGAGCAAAGTGGACGGTAACTATGCTTGTTTAAACGGAATCAAGGAACTTGTTAAGAAGGTGGACGGATATTCCGGCGAAGTAGAAGGAACTGTCAAAGAAGCGTCGGATCTTTGCACCAGGGTGCAGAAAGTGGATGAAGAGCGTCTCGCTATCATCAGTAAATTAGAAACCGAGATGCAGAAGCCTTATCTTCTTATAACAAAACTTCGTAGTGACTACATGGACGCATATAATAA
The DNA here is from genome assembly GCA_017418645.1 of Lachnospiraceae bacterium. Classification (GTDB taxonomy): domain Bacteria; phylum Bacillota; class Clostridia; order Lachnospirales; family Lachnospiraceae; genus FD2005. The sequence goes on from JAFOND010000099.1 coordinate 568, forward strand.
AGCATATAAGGAACAAAGAGAAGCAAACAGTAAACTTCTTAATGAAAAGAAAAAGGCTGTACCGAATCAGACACTCATTGCGGGACTTCAGGGCATACTTAATAACAAGACGGCAACGACACAATACGCAAAGGATGCCTATGATAATTATTATAAGAACATGAAGTCTTATAAGGATATGGCTTTTGGCTATATTGACGAGATAGAGAATGTTTATCACGGTAAGTCCGGCTTATCCAAGAACACCATTCAGGAACAATATGAACGTTCAATCAATACTTCAAAACTTCTTGACGGTACATCAACGGATGTGGCAGATGAAGAAATAAACGGCGATTCCGTAAGCGCTGCAAAAGAAACCTATAAAAAGGTAATGCAGGAGGATGCAACGGACATTCCGTGGACGGAAATAAAAACCATGCTCCATGTTTTAGGAGCCGAGATGAAGGAGACATCTAACGGAAAGATTTTGGATGTTACCATAGGAAATTATAATAGAAAATTAAGCACATCCATGGCACTCGCATCTAATTCGGAACTTGCGGCGTTACGCAGATTCCTTAACACTGCACATATTAACGAGAATTCGTTTACATATGACGAATCAACCGGGATGACGGTAACAGCGGAAGTAAAGGCGACATATGATGCCATCATTGCAGGAAAGACCGACGTCACATGGGATGATGTGATCGCAATGTATGAGACTGCCGGAGTTGTGGTCGATAAAAGAGGACCGATTTTCGGAAATTATATTATAAACTTGACTTATAACGGCAATTATCTCGTATCACATAGGTGTGGTGAAACGGCTACGACTTTAACCGAAAGTGATCTGACCGATGTAAAGTGGGTTATGGACAAGGTTGGAATCAAGTTTTAGTTTTTAGTAAGATGACAGGAAAAGAATATTTAAATACCATAACAGAAAAACCTTTTGCAACTCCCGCGGAGCAGTTCGAGGCGTGGGCGAACTTCACGGATTTATTATGCAGGCTTTTATCCGGGGAACTTAGCGGGAATTATCCTTCACTTAAAAAACGTGTGGGATATACATTCTCCGGAAACGAAGCCGTGGAGATCTTGCAGGAACCGGAGGACGATTTCGAGAATACGGTATACAGCCGTGAACTTTCGGAAGCATTTTACAGGCTTATAGGAAAGGGGCTGGATGCGGATAAAAACCCGGTATTTCCTCTTTCAAAGGTTTTAAATGCGGATCTTTCAAATCTTGAAAGACTTGGGGTTATAGTTGCTTTTACGTCCCTTAAAAACAGAAAATACGAGAATGTTTTTTCCTATATTTCGGACGATAAAACCGGAGCGGAAGGCTGCCCGACGGTTGGTCTTATAAATGATATGGCAAGATTCTTTGTACCGGAAGACGAGCTGTTGGAAGAAAGGGCATTTTCATTCCTTCCGGGATCTTTCTCCGTACGGTTTATTTTTAAGGAGCAGGACGATCTTTACAAAAAAGACGGAATGGCAAGAAGCCTTGTCTTAAAAGACAGTGTAAAGAGCTATCTTGATATAGGCTTCCCGATCCTGTGCGAACTTTCTCCCTATGCATATATTATGCCGGAGATAGAAGACGTTAAAAAAGAAAAGATCTGCCTTAAGGAAACATACGAAGATATTAAAAAGGTTCTTTTAAACAGCCGCGTTACGGAACTTTCCGGAGGTGAAGGATACGGAAAGAGATATCTTTTATCATGCGCTGCGGCGGAATACGAAAAGACGGTCATCGTTTTGGATATGAAACTCTTTTCGGAAGTGGAAGGCGAGGAACGCTTTAATACCTGCATTGATGAACTGATCTTTATGTCCGCCACATGCGACTGTATTCCATACCTATGGTGCAGGGGAAACGTTGCCGCTTTTTCAAAGAGGCTGAGAGAGACCTTTAAGAGACTGTATGATGAGGTTCCGAATATCTGTCTGGGAACGGAAAAGCATATTCCGGAGGACATTCTCGGAGGATATTCCGATGCGGTATTTCGGATAAACATTCCGGAAACAACCTCCCATGACCAGGAAGTTTTATGGCTTGAAGCTGCAAAACAAAACGGACTTACATTCCCGAAGGATTATAATTTAAATGTCCTTGTATCAAAGTTCGTCATGAATCCGGGAAGGATATTCGAAGTTGTTAACAATACCGCCGCCGTGATAGGAAAAAGCGGAAAAAAGGTTGAAATCGGAGAGGGTGTGCTCGAAGATCAGATAAGAAGATCCTGCGCAGTACAGTTCGGGGAAAACGCAACCAGGCTGACATCATTTTTCACCTGGGGCGATCTTATGATATCAAAGGAAAGCGAAGAACTGTTGCGCATGGCTGCGGACCGTGTACGTTTTCGCGCAACCGTTAACGAGGATTTCGGTTTTTCAAGAAAACTTCCCTACGGCAGGGGCGTATCCATCGTTTTATACGGCCCTCCGGGAACCGGAAAAACAATGGCTGCACAGGTGCTTGCAAACGAACTGGGACTTGATATATACAGGATAGACCTTTCGCAGGTTTCCAGTAAATACATAGGCGAAACTGAAAAGAATCTCGGCGCGGTTTTTGATGCGGCAAAGAATTCAAACGCGATACTGTTTTTTGACGAGGCGGACTCGTTGTTCTCGAAGAGGACATCGGTTTCGTCTTCGAATGATAAATATGCCAATGCGGAGACATCATACCTCCTTCAAAAGATAGAGGAATATACCGGAGTTTCCGTTCTTGCAACAAATAACATGCAAAACTTTGATGCGGCTTTTAAGCGTAGAATGACATTTATGATCTCGCTTAAGAATCCGGAAGAAGAAACCCGTATCAGACTTTGGGAGGCGGTATTCCCGGAGGATACGCCAATCGACGACGAGATCGATTTCAGGATACTTGCCCGGGTTTGCGAATTTACCGGATCCGCAATAAAGTCCGCGGCGGTAACCGCGGCATACAGGGCGGCATCAAAGGGACGTGCGATAAAGTGGGACGACTTGTTTTTTGCAATCGATATTGAAGGCGGAAAGACCGGAACGCTTGGTCTTTCAAACAAACTTCGTGAAGCTGTTATAACAGGTATAGATTAGGGGAAATGAACTATGTCGAAAAAATCACGTGGTGTTAACGAAGAAAAAAGAGAGAGTATAAGAAGACGGGCAATCGCGAAAAAAAAGCGTAAGCAAGAGCAACAGATTCTTAAGATGAAAAGATTCTCGACTGCGAACCTTCCGCAAAAAGAGACGCAGAAACCCGAACCTGTTAAGCCCGAGAAAAAGTTTGCAAAAGACGATATTGAAGTCGGAAAGAAACCCAAGTTGGATGCGGACAAGGACACTCTTTCGGGGTCTGCGGGTATATTAGCGTCTCCGAAGAAAGGGAAGAAGGAGAAAAAGGCCGTCTATATAATGTGCCAGAAAGATTTCTCCGTTAAACAGCTTAAACATTACACAAAAAAGGACGGGACTGCTGTCGAAAAGGCTAAGGAGCGGGAAGAACAAAAGGAAAAGGAAGCAAAAGGCGAAAAGTACGGTGAATTTGATTCCACCGATCTTTCGGGCAGAGTCAGCGCTACTGATAAACTTGTTGATCTTGCGGACGATCCTCCCCTCTTTTTCGGCGCGAAATTCTATATAAATAAGATAGAAGCCCAGCTGAGCGAACAATGGGCCCAGCAGGATTTTAATTACAGGAATACAAAGAACATTGAAAAGAAGTCGTACCTCCATGAGCTGAAATCTTTGATGGATAAGGGTACGATCACATACAAAGATTACGAGCAGAAGAAACAGGAATACGAAGATAATGCGAAAAAGGAGCTGGAAGGAAGAGAACAGGATC
>JAFOND010000100.1 GCA_017418645.1 Lachnospiraceae bacterium
GCAAAAGAAATGGGAAAGAGCGATGCGGAAGTCAACAGGATCAAGAACATTGCCATGCTCCATGATATCGGAAAGATTTCCATTCCCGACGAGATCTTAAATAAGCCGGAAGCGCTTAATGACGAGGAATACCAGATCATGAAGACTCATGCCTCCGTGGGATACGATATCCTTAAGGATATCACCGTTGATCCGGACCTTTCCACCGGCGCCGGTTATCACCACGAAAGACTTGACGGAAAGGGTTATCCTTTCGGAAAGGCCGGGGACGAGATTCCGGAGGTTGCGCGGATCATTGCCGTTGCGGATACCTTCGATGCCATGTATTCCACAAGGCCCTACAGGAAGAAGATGGAGCTTTCCGAGTGCGTGCGCCGGATAAAAGAGGCGGCGGGCACGCAGCTCGATCCTTCCGTAGTGGAAGCGTTCGTACGGTTGTATGAGGCGGGGAAATTAGAAAACGATTATATAAAGTAAATGGTCGGCGTCAGGCGTTTGTATATCTTACGCGGAGACGCTCCCGCTCTGCAAAAAACGTAGCGGTACTAAACTCGCTCTGCTCGTTAAGTGCCGACGTTTTTTGAAGCTCCGCTTTAAGACATACAAGCGCCTGCCGCCTCGTTAAAGTGACATACAAGCACCTGCCGCCTCGTTAAAGTATATCGAGCGTAGCCGGAAAAGCGAACGAAGAGGGACGACGGAAGAATTGAGCTGCGGGGGTTAAGTATATTCAGATAGTGGTCGATATATGAATTGTAGATTTATACTTATGGGAGACTTCTTATGGTAAAAGGTTTATATACTGCGTGGACAGGGATGGTTAACGCACAGAACAGAATGGATGTCCTGTCGAATAATCTCGCTAACGCGGATACGATCGGATACAAGAAGGAAGGAGCCACCACACAATCTTTTGACGACAAGCTGATGTTAAAGATCAAGGACACCAGCTCTCCGGGCGCCGTAAGACGCCTTGGATACATGCACCTCGGAGTAAAGATCGGCGAGGTGTTCACTGATTATTCCCAGGGAAGCTTTCAGATAACGGATAAACCCTCCGACCTTGCGATAGCGGGCCAGGGCTTTTTTGCCGTTGCTTTTACGAACAAGGGCGGAGAAACCTCCGTTAAATATACACGAGACGGTGAGTTTACGGTGGATGTTAACGGATACTTCCGGGATCACGACGGAAATTATCTTCTCGATGCCAACGGCGCAGCGACGGGCGCCATAAACGAAGCCAATTATGTTCGTATCGATCCCAATCAGGAATATCAGATCGACCAGCTGGGAAACGTTTATCAGAACGGACAGCTTATGGACAGGATCGGAGTTATCGATTTCGACAATTACGATTACATAAGCAAATACGGCGAGAACTTTGTCGATCTTCTGGAAGGCGGCAATGTTATAGCAAGCACGGCCACCCTTGAACAGGGAACGCTTGAAACATCAAACGTAAACATAATAGATGAAATGGTTCAGATGATAACACTTTCCCGTGCATATGAAGCGGCACAGAAAGTTATACAGACGGAAGATTCCGAAATCGATAAGGCGATCAACCAGGTAGGAAAAGTATAATATAAATAGGAAGTAACACTTTAGCGGGATAGTCCCGGGAGGAAAACCGATATGATGAGATCACTCTGGACAGCGGCATCCGGTATGAAAGGCCAGCAGACCGCAGTCGATACAATAGCAAACAACCTCGCAAACGTTAACACGAACGGATACAAGACACAGAACACACAGTTCAAATCCCTTCTGTATCAGACGCTCCAGTCGGAGACCACAAGTGCCAACGGCGAGACGAAGCCCACAACCGCTCAGGTTGGTCTGGGTACAAGGGTTGCGTCCATCAATTCCGTTTTCACGGACGGCGCGCTTCTTGCAAGCGAAAGCCAGAGCGACGTTGCCATATCCGGCGCAGGCTTCTTCGGAGTACGCGGTGTTGACGGCCAGACATATTACACAAGAAACGGAAACTTTGTATGGACATTAAATGCTAACGGGGATTCCGAGCTTACGAACAACATGGGTAATCCCGTCCTCGATACCAACGGAAATACCATCGTACTTGCAAACGGTATTCCCACGGATACGATAAACATATCTCTTGACGGAGAAATTTCCTATAGAAATGCGGACGGAACATATACGGATACGAATCAGGCCATCGGCCTCTGGCAGTTCCAGAACCCGACGGGTCTCGAGAAGACGAACAATTCTCTCTTCCGTGCCACGGATGCATCCGGAGCACCGCAGAACGAAGCAAACGGAAACCTTCGTCCCAGCCGTATAGCCCAGGGGTATCTTGAAGGCTCCAACGTAAACGTTGCGGACGAAATGGTAAACCTTATCATAAGCCAGAGAGCATACGAACTTAACTCCCGCGCCATAACGGTAACGGATACGATGCTCGGTCAGGCCAACGAACTGAAGAGGTGATAAATTATGGATATAGGTTTTGATCCAAACATATATTTACAGAATTCAAAGACCGCGGCGGAAACCGCAAACGCGGAGCGCGCGGTAAAGGGCGTTAATAAAGATTACACCAGGGAAGAACTTGAAGAGACCGTTAAGTCCTTCGAGAGTTTTATGGTGGAAAAGTTCTTAAAGGAGATGAAGGACAACATCGGTCTCTTCTCCGGTGATCAGGATTCCACCATGTCCCAGTACACGGATCTTTATATGGACACTACAATAAGTAAGATTGCAAACGAGCTGGTGGAGAATTACGGAAGCCGCTTCACGGACTCCATGGTAGACCAGATGGCAAGGAATTACGGAATAGAAGAAGAAAAGGAAAAATAATAGTTGACAAGACCTGAGAATTGTGCTAAACTCGCGAAGCAATAGATTTTCGGGTCTATTTTTTTTGCTCTTTTTCCCAACGAGGAGCATGCACTTTTAAACAGTTAAAGAAAGAGGTGGATACAGTGCGTACAAAGATAACGTTAGCATGTACAGAATGCAAACAGCGCAACTACAATGCCAACAAGAATAAGCAGACCCATCCCGACAGAATGGAGATCAAGAAGTATTGCCCGTTCTGCAGAAAACACACTCTCCATAAAGAGACGAAGTAATCTTAAAGGGGTGATAAAATGGCAGCAGCAAATGATGAAAAGAAGACACTTGGAAAGCACATCGAAGGCTTAAAGGCAGAGTTTCAGAGAATAATCTGGCCGGAGCCGAAGGCGGTTGCAAAGCAGAGCGCCGTAACGATCGTGATATCCGCAATCCTCGGGGTCATCATCGCGGTACTTGATATGGTAATACAGTACGGCGTAAATTTCCTTACGGGATTATAGGAGGATTTTCAAATGGCAGAAGCAAACTGGTATGTTGTACATACCTACTCGGGATACGAGAACAAGGTTAAGGCGAATATCGAAAAGACCATAGAGAACCGCCATTTGGAAGAAGAAATCCTGGAGGTTCGTGTCCCCATGGAAGACGTGATCGAAGTTAAGAACGGATCACGCAAGAATGTCACAAGAAAGATGTTCCCGGGATACGTTCTCGTGAACATGGTGATGAACGATGAGACCTGGTACGTTGTCAGGAACACAAGAGGCGTGACGGGATTCGTAGGACCGGGATCAAAGCCGGTTCCCCTTTCGGAAGCAGAGATGCGTCCGCTTGGAATCCGTCAGGAGCAGATCGTCGTAAACTTCGGTGTAGGCGATACGATCTCCGTAATAAGCGGTGCCTGGATGGACACGGTTGGAGTTATCCAGTCCATGAACGAGGCAAAGCAGACAGTCACGATAAATGTGGAGATGTTCGGAAGAGAAACACCTGTAGAGATCGATTTCCAGGATATTATGAAGGTGTAAGAGTCTATCTTAGGAGGAAAAGACAGTGGCAAAGAAAATAGAAGGCTATATAAAGTTACAGATACCGGCCGGAAAAGCAACCCCGGCACCGCCCGTCGGACCGGCGCTCGGTCAGCACGGCGTAAATATCGTAGAATTTACGAAGCAGTTTAATGCCAAGACAGCAGAAATGGGAGATACGATCATCCCCTGCGTCATCACGGTATATGCAGACAGAAGCTTCAGCTTCATCACGAAGACACCGCCCGCAGCCGTACTTATTAAGAAGGCTTGCAAGATCCAGAGCGGATCAGGCGAACCCAACAAGAAGAAGGTTGCAAAGATCACCAGAGCACAGCTTCAGGAGATCGCGGAAACAAAGATGAAGGATCTTAACGCAGCATCAATCGATGCAGCGATCAGCATGATCGCAGGAACAGCTCGTTCCATGGGCGTTGAGGTTGTTGATTAGGAGGTATACCGATGAAACACGGAAAGAAATATTTAGAGGCATTAAAGAGCTTCGACAAGTCAACTCTTTTTGATCCGTCGGATGCGGTTGCTCAGGTAAAGAAGAACGCGACTGCAAAGTTCGACGAAACAATAGAGGTTCACATTCGTACAGGCTGTGACGGACGTCACGCAGAGCAGCAGATAAGAGGCGCGGTTGTACTTCCTCACGGAACAGGTAAGACGGTTCGCGTACTTGTATTCGCAAAGGGTGCAAAGGCAGACGAAGCACAGGCAGCAGGTGCGGATCATGTTGGAGCAGAGGAACTTATTCCGAAGATCCAGAACGAAGGATGGTTAGATTTTGACGTAGTTGTTGCAACACCGGACATGATGGGTGTTGTAGGTCGTCTCGGTAAGGTGCTCGGACCGAAAGGTCTTATGCCGAACCCGAAGGCAGGTACCGTAACAATGGACGTTACAAAGGCAGTTGAAGATATCAAAGCCGGTAAGATCGAGTACAGACTTGACAAGGCAAATATCATTCACGTGCCCATAGGAAAGGCAAGCTTTGACGATCAGAAGTTACTTGATAACTTCAATACACTTCTTGAAGCGATCAACAAGGCTAAGCCGGCAAGCCTTAAGGGAACATATCTTAAGAGCATCACACTTGCTCCCACAATGGGCCCGGGCGTAAAGGTTAACCCGATCAAAGCGGTTGGCTGATAAAACAACTTGACATTTAACGGGTTATCCCGTAAAATGCATAACGTTGCCGAAGACAGCAGGTGCCAAAAAAGGCGTAACGCATGCAACCTGCCGAGGACAAAACAGAAGGATTTGTTAGACCCCTTTTCTGTCCTCACGGCGGAGAAGGGGTTTTTTATAAAACCTCCGGCAACAGGAAAATAAAAAAAGGAGGAAAGAAAAGTGGCAAAGGTAGAACTTAAGCAGCCTATCGTCGAAGAGATCTCCGGTCATATCAAAGACGCTGCATCCGTAGTTGTAGTGGATTACCGCGGACTTACGGTTGCACAGGACACAGAACTTCGTAAGCAGCTTCGTGAAGCAGGTGTAGTATACAAGGTATACAAGAACACAATGGTAAACTTCGCGATCAAAGATACGGAATTCGAGTCATTAAAGGACGTACTTGAAGGACCGAGCGCATTTGCGATCTCAAAGGAAGACGCAACGGCAGCAGCAAGAGTAATTGCAAAGTTTGCAAAGACGGCTCCGGCATTGGAGATAAAGGCCGGCGTTGTAGAAGGAGCATTCTACGATGCAGCAGGAATGCAGCAGATCGCATCCGTACCGTCAAGAGAAGAACTTATCAGCAAGTTGCTTGGATCCTTACAGAGCCCGATCACGAACTTCGCTCGTGTGCTTAACCAGATTGCTGAAAAGGGTGGCGGCGACGCTGCAGCAGCAGAAGCACCGGCAAAGGAAGAGGCTCCTGCAGAGGAAGCACCGGCAGCTGAGGCTCCCGCAGAGGAAGCACCGGCAGCAGAAGCAGCACCGGCTGAGGAAGCAGCTTCAGAAACAAGTGCAGAGATGACAGAATCTGCAGAGTAAGTAAATATAGGGACTGGCACGGTATATATGTGTTTTGCGGCCATCCGCAGTGCCGGCACTTAACGAAGACGAGTTTACGAAGTCTGAGTTTAGTACCGTTGCACGAGGACCTGCCGATAGGGAAGCCGAAAAACATATATATACCGTGACAGGACCGACAGTTAATTAAGAATAATATTATGGAGGAATAAAATCATGGCTAAGATGACAACAGAAGAATTTATCGCAGCTATCAAAGAACTTTCCGTTCTTGAGCTTAACGATCTTGTAAAAGCATGTGAAGAAGAATTCGGCGTATCCGCAGCAGCGGGCGTTGTAGTAGCAGCAGCAGGCGCAGGCGACGGCGCAGCAGCAGGCGAAGAGAAGGACGAGTTCGATGTAGAACTTACAGATGTAGGTCCGAACAAGGTAAAGGTTATCAAGGTTGTTCGCGAAGCTACAGGCCTTGGCTTAAAGGAAGCAAAGGATCTCGTAGACAACGCTCCGAAGATCTTAAAGGAAGCTGCAGACAAGGCTACTGCAGAAGACATCAAGACAAAGCTCGAGGCAGAAGGCGCAAAGGTTACATTAAAGTAATCGCGGCCTGAAAACCGATTCGAAAAAATCGAATAAAAAACAAAAATAACCCTTGACACGGCGAAACGCATTGTGCTATAGTGTACTTTGCGTTTTTGTCCGGCAGGGGTATTTTTATGCCCAAAAGCTGAAAAAACGAGGAAAAAACCTTTAAAATCAGAAAAACGAGAGGTGGAAGATCGAATGAACAAGAACAGGATCCGACCGGTAAAATCGGGAAAAGGCTTAAGGATGAGTTATTCGAAGCAGAAGGAAGTTCTGCAGATGCCGAACTTTATCGAAGTTCAGAAAGACTCATACGAATGGTTCTTAAATGAAGGACTTAAGGAAGCGTTTTCCGATATATCCCCGATAGAGGATTACGCGCATCAGCTCAGTCTTGAATTCGTAGACTTCAGACTTTGTAAGGAAGATAAGAAGTATACGATCGCCGAATGTAAGGAAAGGGACGCAACATATGCGGCCCCGCTTAAGGTAAAAGTCCGCCTCTATAATAAAGAAACGGACGAGATCAACGAGCATGAGATATTTATGGGCGACATGCCCCTCATGACAGAGACGGGAACCTTCGTTATCAACGGAGCGGAACGTGTTATCGTTTCCCAGCTCGTACGTTCCCCGGGTATATATTATGCTGTAGACCACGATAAGACCGGAAAGAAGCTCTTCTCCTGCACGGTTATTCCTAACCGTGGTGCGTGGCTTGAATATGAAACGGATCCGAACGATGTTTTCTATGTTCGTGTAGACAGGACAAGAAAGCTTCCGATCACGGATCTTATTCGTGCGCTCGGACTTGGCACGAACGAAGAGATCATAGAGAAATTCGGTGACGAACCGAAGATCCTTGCTTCCATAGAAAAGGATGCGGCCATCACGGACAGAACTCCGAGAGGTAGCGAAGAGACAGGTCTTCTTGAATTATATAAGAAGATACGTCCGGGCGAACCGCTTTCCGTAGACTCCGCAAGAAGTCTTATAGACAGCATGTTCTTTGATCAGAGACGATACGACCTGGCAAAGGTTGGCCGTTATAAGTTTAACAAGAAGTTAAGCTATGCTCTTCGTATCACGGGACAGATCCTTGCAGAGGATGTTGTTGATACGGAAACAGGAGAGATCGTTGCGGAAGCAGGCACAAAGGTTACGAAGGAACTGGCGGAGGATATCCAGAACAGAGGTATCGATCACGTTGAGATCCAGACGGAAGTTAGAAACACAAGAGTTATCGGTAACCTTATGGTCGACATCACAAAGCATGTCGAAGGAATCGATCCGAAAGAGTACGGAATCAGAGAAAAGGTTTACTATCCGGTATTAAAGAAACTTATCGAAGATAATCCCGAAAGGGAAGATCTTCTCGAAGCAATAGAAAGAAATGCGGGAGATCTTGTTCCGAAGCACGTTACGGTTGATGATATTTTTGCTTCCATAAACTATAACATGCATCTTGAATGGGAAGTCGGAAACGCGGATGATATCGATCACCTCGGAAACCGTCGTATCAGAGCGGTGGGCGAACTTCTTCAGAACCAGTACAGGATCGGTCTTGCAAGACTTGAAAGAGTTGTTCGTGAAAGAATGACAACACAGGATCTCGAGGGAATCTCCCCCCAGAGCCTTATAAACATCAAGCCGGTTACGGCAGCCGTTAAAGAGTTCTTCGGATCCTCACAGCTTTCACAGTTCATGGATCAGAACAACCCGCTGGGTGAGCTTACGCATAAGAGACGTCTTTCCGCACTTGGACCGGGTGGTCTTTCAAGAGACCGTGCCGGATTCGAGGTACGAGACGTACACTATACACATTACGGACGCATGTGCCCGATAGAGACACCGGAAGGTCCTAACATCGGTCTTATCAACTCTCTTGCGTCCTATGCGAGAATTAACGAATACGGATTTGTTGAGGCGCCCTTCAGACGCATCGATAAAACGGATCCGGAGAATCCGCGCGTAACAAACGAAGTTGTTTATATGACGGCGGATGAGGAAGATAATTATCATGTAGCTCAGGCTTCCGTTAAGCTTGACGAGGAAGGACATTTCGTAAGAGACTCCGTATCCGGTCGTTTCCGCGAGGATACATCCGAATATGACAAGACGGATTTCGATTACATGGACGTATCACCGAAGATGGTATTCTCCGTTGCTACGGCGCTTATCCCCTTCCTTCAGAACGACGATGCTAACCGTGCCCTCATGGGATCAAACATGCAGCGTCAGGCGGTACCCCTTATGACAACGGAAGCACCCGTTATCGGAACAGGTATGGAACCGAAGACGGCGGTAGACTCCGGTGTCTGCGTTGTTGCAAAGCGCGCAGGTGTCGTTGAAAGATCCGAATCAAAGACGATCGTAATAAAGACGGATGAAGGCGAAAGAGATACATACGAACTTTCAAAGTTCGCACGTTCCAACCAGAGTAACTGCTATAACCAGAAGCCCATCGTATACAAGGGCGACCGTGTTGAGGAAGGCGAGGTTATCGCAGACGGCGCAAGCACATGCAACGGCGAGCTTGCACTTGGAAAGAACCCGCTCATCGGATTCATGACCTGGGAAGGTTATAACTACGAGGATGCCGTTCTTCTTTCAGAGAGACTTGTACAGGACGATGTTTACACATCAATTCATATAGAAGAATACGAAGTAGAAGCAAGAGATACTAAGCTCGGACCGGAAGAGATCACAAGAGATGTTGCCGGTGTCGGCGATGACGCTCTTAAAGATCTTGATGAAAACGGTATCATCCGTATCGGTGCTGAGGTCCGCGCAGGGGATATCCTTGTAGGAAAGGTTACACCGAAGGGCGAGACTGAACTTACGGCAGAAGAAAAACTTCTCCGTGCGATCTTCGGTGAGAAGGCAAGAGAAGTACGTGATACATCTCTTAAGGTGCCCCACGGCGAATACGGTATCGTTGTTGATGCGAAAGTGTTCACAAGAGAAAACGGTGATGAGCTTTCACCGGGTGTTAACAAAGCAGTAAGAATTTATATCGCACAGAAGAGAAAGATCTCCGTCGGAGATAAGATGGCAGGTCGTCACGGAAACAAGGGTGTCGTTTCCCGCGTGCTTCCGGTAGAAGATATGCCCTTCCTTCCCAACGGAAGACCTCTCGATATCGTGCTTAACCCCTTGGGCGTTCCGTCCCGAATGAATATCGGACAGGTCCTTGAGATACATCTTTCACTTGCCGCAAAGGCACTGGGCTTCAATATCGAAACACCGGTGTTCGACGGCGCAAAGGAAAGCGATATCGGCGATCTTCTTGAGATGGCAAACGATTATGTAAATAATGACTGGAGCGACTTCGAAGCTAAGTGGAAAGACAGCCTTAACGACGAAGTTATGGATTACCTCCATGAGCACCTTGATCACAGGGAACTCTGGAAGGGTGTTCCGATCTCCAGAGACGGTAAGGTACAGCTTCGCGACGGTCGTACCGGTGAGGAATTCGATTCTCCGGTTACCATCGGACACATGCATTACCTTAAGCTGCACCACCTTGTAGACGATAAGATCCATGCACGTTCAACCGGACCGTACTCACTGGTTACACAGCAGCCTCTCGGCGGTAAAGCGCAGTTCGGTGGACAGCGTTTCGGAGAAATGGAAGTTTGGGCCCTGGAGGCATACGGCGCAAGCTACACACTTCAGGAAATCCTTACAATGAAGTCCGACGACGTTGTGGGCCGTGTAAAGACATACGAAGCGGTTATCAAGGGAGAGAACATCCCCGAACCGGGAATTCCGGAATCCTTCAAGGTCCTTATCAAAGAGCTTCAGGCGCTTGCGCTTGATGTACGTCTTCTTGATGATGACGGATCCGAAGTTCTTCTTAAGGAGACATCCGAATATGGTAACACGGATCTTAATGCCATAATCTCCGGCGATTCAAACTTTGCGTTTGAGAGCAAGGAAGATTTTGAGCGTCACGGATTCTCCAAGAAGAGGATCGATGAAGACGAAGGCGGCTTCGTTGACGACGATGAAGATTTTGGCGATGCAGATGATGACATGGAACCTGACGACTCCGTATTTGCAGAGTCCGATGATGATCTTTTCTAATAAAAGGAGGAGTTAAGAGAACATGGCTGGTTTTAACAAAGAAGAAAGTGCGGCAATATCCTTTGACTCGATCCAGATCGGGCTTGCGTCCCCGGAAAAGATCCGTCGTTGGTCCAGAGGCGAGGTTAAAAAGCCGGAAACCATAAACTACAGAACATTAAAGCCCGAAAAGGACGGTCTTTTCTGCGAAAAGATTTTCGGACCGTCAAAGGACTGGGAATGCCACTGCGGAAAGTATAAGAAGATCCGCTATAAAGGTGTTGTCTGCGACCGATGCGGTGTTGAGGTAACAAAGGCATCCGTTCGTCGTGAGAGAATGGGACATATCGAGCTTGCAGCTCCGGTTTCCCATATCTGGTACTTCAAGGGTATCCCCTCAAGAATGGGTCTTCTTCTTGACCTTTCACCGAGGGTACTTGAGAGAGTGCTTTATTTCGCATCATATATAGTTCTTGATCCGGGCGATACGAACCTTTCCTATAAGCAGGTTCTTTCGGAAACAGAGTATCAGGATGCTCTTTCGAACTATCCCGAAAAGAATTTCCGCGTGGGAATGGGTGCGGAAGCTGTTCAGGAACTTCTTATGGCAATAGACCTTGAGAAGGATTCCGAAGAACTTAAGGAAGAATTAAAGAACGCAAACGGACAGAAACGTGCGCGTATCATAAAGAGACTTGAAGTTGTTGAGGCATTCCTTAAATCCGGAAACAGACCGGAATGGATGGTACTTAACGTTATCCCGGTAATCCCGCCGGATCTTCGCCCGATGGTACAGCTTGACGGCGGACGTTTCGCAACATCCGACCTTAATGATCTTTACAGAAGGATCATAAACAGAAACAACCGTCTTAGAAGACTTCTCGAGCTTAAGGCTCCGGACATCATTGTTCGTAACGAGAAGAGAATGCTTCAGGAAGCGGTTGATGCGCTTATCGATAACGGCCGCCGCGGACGTGCGGTAACAGGCCCCGGAAACAGAGCACTTAAGTCTCTCTCCGATATGTTAAAGGGTAAGGGCGGACGTTTCCGTCAGAACCTCCTCGGAAAGCGTGTTGACTACTCCGGACGTTCGGTTATCGTCGTAGGACCGGAACTTAAGATCTATCAGTGCGGTCTTCCGAAGGAAATGGCTATCGAGCTTTTCAAGCCGTTTGTTATGAAAGAACTTGTTCAGGACGGAACGGCTCACAACATAAAGAGCGCAAAGAAGATGGTAGAGCGTCAGCAGGACGAAGTCTGGGACGTTCTGGAAGATGTAATAAAAGAGCATCCGGTAATGCTTAACCGTGCTCCGACACTTCACCGTCTCGGTATCCAGGCTTTCGAGCCCATACTTGTAGAAGGTAAGGCAATTAAGCTTCATCCCCTGGTTTGTGCGGCATACAACGCCGACTTCGACGGAGACCAGATGGCTGCCCACCTTCCGCTTACAGCAGAAGCACAGGCAGAATGCCGTTTCATGCTTCTTTCACCGAACAACCTTCTTAAGCCGTCGGACGGTGGTGTGGTTGCGGTTCCTTCACAGGATATGGTTCTCGGTATCTACTATCTTACACAGAAGAGAGAAGGAGAGCCGGGAGAAAGAGTTCTTGAGCCGAAGACAATAGAAGAAGCAATAAGAGGAAATTACAAGTCGGTTAACGAAGCAATACTTGCATACGAGAACGACGAGATCACGCTTCATTCAATAATAAATGTCCGCTTCACAAAAGAAAATGCGGACGGCGAGAAGGTTTCGGAAGTATTCGAGACAACACTGGGAAGATGTCTCTTCAACGAGATAATCCCGCAGGATCTCGGATATGTTGACAGAACAAAGCCCGAAAACTTCTTAAGACCGGAGATCGACTTCCTTGTTAAGAAGGGCGATCTTAAGGGAATCCTTGAAAGAGTCATCAATACTCACGGCGCAACACGTACAGCCGAAGTTCTCGATGATATCAAGGCAATCGGTTATAAGTATTCAACCATCGCTGCCATGACCGTTTCCGTATCGGATATGACGGTGCCGGCACAGAAGGATGAACTCATTGCCGAGACAGAGAAGACCGTATCAAAGATCAACCATAACTGGCGTCACGGTCTCATCACAAACGAAGAACGTTATCAGGCGGTTATCCGTGAATGGAAGAAGACCGATGACGAGCTTACAAAGGACCTTATCGAGGGTCTTGACAAATACAACAACATATTCATGATGGCAGACTCCGGTGCCCGTGGTTCAAACAGCCAGATCAAACAGCTTGCAGGTATGCGAGGACTTATGGCGGATACAACGGGACGTACGATCGAACTTCCGATCAAGTCCAACTTCCGTGAAGGTCTTGACGTTCTCGAGTACTTCATGTCTGCGCACGGTGCACGTAAAGGTCTTTCCGATACCGCTCTTCGTACGGCGGACTCCGGTTACCTTACAAGACGTCTTGTAGACGTTTCCCAGGAACTTATCGTTCGCGAGATGGACTGCGTTGCCGGAACGGACAGAGAGATCCCGGGAATGGAAGTTGCCGCATTTATGGACGGCAAGGAAACCATCGAAGGATTAAGAGACAGAATCCTCGGAAGATTCGTTTGCGAAAGCATAATGACAAAAGACGGCGAGATGATCGTCAAGAAGAACCACATGATCACACCGGCAAGAGCTGACAGGATCATGAAAGAAGGCGTGGACATGGAAGGCAGACCGTACATGGTCGAAAACGAAGACGGTACACGTACTCCGAACCCCGCAGCCAAGGTTAAGATCCGTACAGTCCTTTCCTGCAGAAGCAAGACAGGTATCTGCGCTAAGTGCTACGGTGCCAACATGGCAACGGGACGTGCGGTACAGGTCGGCGAAGCAATCGGTATCATCGCTGCACAGTCTATCGGTGAGCCGGGTACACAGCTTACGATGCGTACCTTCCATACCGGTGGTGTCGCAGGAAACGATATCACAATGGGTCTTCCCCGTGTCGAGGAACTTTTCGAGGCAAGAAAGCCGAAAGGTCTTGCCATCATCACGGAGATCCCGGGTGTTGTGGAGATCCGCGATACAAAGAAGAAGAGAGAAGTTGTGGTTACGGACAGAGAGTCCGGCGAGGTTAGGGCTTATCAGATAACCTACGGTTCACGTATCAAGGTTCAGGACGGAGACATCCTTGAAGCAGGTGACGAACTTACGGAAGGTTCCGTAAATCCGCATGACATCCTTAAGATCAAGGGAGTTCGCGCGGTACAGGATTACCTCCTTCGCGAAGTTCAGAGAGTTTACCGTCTCCAGGGTGTTGATATCAACGATAAGCATATCGAGATCATCGTTCGTCAGATGATGAAGAAGGTTAAGATAGACAAGAACGGAGATTCCGAATATCTTCCGGGCTCATATATCGATCTTCTTGATTTCGAAGAACTTAACGAAAACTTACTTGCGGAAGGCAAGGAGCCGGCAGAAGGAAACCAGGAACTCCTTGGTATCACAAAGGCATCACTTGCAACCAACTCCTTCCTTTCTGCAGCATCCTTCCAGGAGACCACAAAGGTTCTTACGGATGCGGCCATCAAGGGTAAGGTTGATCCGCTTATCGGACTTAAGGAAAACGTTATCATCGGTAAGCTTATCCCGGCAGGTACCGGCATGAAGCGTTACAGAAAGATACATCTTAATACAGAGTATCAGAGATATATCGATGCCATCGACGAGAACGGTTCCGAAGAAGATGTTCCCGAAGTTGCCGGGGACGAAGTTGTGGTTGTTGATGTAGAGTAAAACAACACATAAAAAAATAATTGACAAACAGAACGCATGTCACTATAATATTAGGGCATGCGTTTTGCCATGTTATAAACAATACGGTAGCGCATAGCATATAAAACTAAGGAGGTGAAAATAATGCCGACATTTAACCAGTTAGTCCGCAAGGGCCGTCAGACGCAGGTTAAGAAGAGTACCGCACCGGCACTCCAGAAGGGATTCAACTCTCTTCACAAGAGACCGATCGATAATCCTTCACCGCAGAAGCGTGGCGTCTGCACAGCAGTTAAGACTACAACGCCGAAGAAGCCGAATTCAGCACTTCGTAAGATCGCCAGAGTTCGTCTTTCAAACGGAATCGAAGTAACAAGCTACATCCCGGGCGAAGGTCACAACCTTCAGGAGCATAGCGTTGTTCTTATCCGTGGCGGAAGAGTTAAGGATCTGCCCGGTACACGTTACCATGTTATCCGTGGAACGCTTGATACAGCCGGAGTTGCGGATCGTAAACAGGCTCGCTCCAAGTACGGCGCGAAACGTCCCAAGAAGTAACAAGTAGCAAACTGAACAGTGTTGGTATTATTTTTATGAAAGTGCTTAGCGAACGCAAAGCGTGAGCTTGGCAATTTCGATACAGGGCCACTTAACGATATCGAGCCACAGGCGATGATAGAGTTTAGTGGCATCGGACATAACTGTAATAGCAGCACGTACACAAAAAGTGAGTACCTATGAATTAACTCAGAAATAATAATAGTTAAGGAGGGAAGAATCGTGCCAAGAAAAGGACACATCCCAAAGAGAGATGTTCTGGCTGATCCGATTTATGAAAGCAAAGTTGTTACAAAGCTTATCAACAACATCATGCTTGACGGAAAGAAAGGCGTAGCACAGAAGATCGTGTATGGCGCCTTCGCCAGAGTAGAAGAAAAAACAGAGCGTCCTGCTCTCGAGGTATTCGAAGAGGCAATGCAGAATGTAATGCCGATCCTTGAGGTTAAGGCAAGACGTATCGGTGGTGCAACATATCAGGTGCCCATCGAAGTAAGACCTGACAGAAGACAGGCACTTGGTCTCCGGTGGCTTACGGGATTCTCAAGAAAGAGATCCGAAAAGACAATGGAAGAGCGTCTTGCAAATGAGATCATGGACGCAGCTAACAATACCGGAGCAGCAGTTAAGAGAAAAGAAGAGATGCATCGTATGGCGGAGGCAAACAAGGCGTTTGCACATTACCGTTTCTAAGATGCCGTAGGAGGAAAAGAAAGTGGCCGGAAGAGAATATCCACTCGAAAGAACGAGAAATATCGGTATCATGGCGCACATCGATGCAGGTAAAACAACCCTCACAGAGCGTATCCTTTATTATACCGGTGTTAACTACAAGATCGGTGAGACTCATGACGGTACGGCAACGATGGACTGGATGGAGCAGGAAGCTGAGCGTGGTATCACGATCACATCCGCTGCTACAACATGTCACTGGACGCTTCAGGAAAACTGCAAGCCGAAGGCAGGTGCACAGGAGCATCGTATAAATATTATCGATACTCCGGGACACGTTGACTTTACGGTAGAAGTTGAGCGTTCACTTCGTGTACTTGACGGCGCTGTCGGTGTCTTCGATGCAAAGGGCGGCGTTGAGCCCCAGTCTGAAAACGTATGGAGACAGGCAGATACCTACAGTGTTCCGCGTATGGCTTTTGTCAACAAGATGGACATTTTAGGTGCCAATTTCTATAACACCGTTGATGAGATCGGTACAAAGCTCGGAAAGAACGCAGTTGTTATCCAGCTCCCGATCGGTAAAGAAGATCATTTCGAAGGAATCATCGATCTTTTCGAAATGAAAGCATACATTTATAATGACGCTAAGGGCGAGGATATCTCCATCGTCGACATCCCGGAAGATATGAAGGATGAGGCTGAGACATATCATTCGGAACTCATAGAAAAGATCTGCGATTTCGATGATGATCTTATGGAGAAGTATCTCGAAGGAGAAGAGCCCTCTGTAGCAGAACTCAAGAAAGCACTTCGTAAGGCAACGATCGAGAATATCGGCGTTCCCGTATGCTGCGGTTCCGCACATCAGAACAAGGGCGTACAGAAGCTCCTTGATGCGATCGTTGAATTCATGCCCGCTCCCACAGACATCCCGGATATCAAGGGTGTCGATATGGACGGAAACGAGATCACACGTAAGTCTTCGGACGAAGAGCCCTTTGCAGCTCTTGCGTTCAAGATCATGACAGACCCCTTCGTAGGAAAGCTTGCTTTCTTCCGCGTTTACTCGGGAACATGTAACTCAGGTTCCTATGTACTTAACGCAACGAAGGATAAGAAGGAACGTATGGGTCGTATCCTTCAGATGCATGCCAACAAGAGAAACGAAATAGACAAGGTTTACTCCGGTGATATCGCCGCAGCCGTTGGTTTCAAAGTAACGGGTACAGGTGATACGATCTGCGACGAGCAGCATCCGGTTATCCTTGAGTCTATGGAATTCCCCGAACCCGTTATCGAGCTTGCCATCGAGCCGAAAACAAAGGCAGGCCAGCAGAAGATGGGCGAGGCACTCGCAAAGCTTGCGGAAGAAGATCCTACATTCCGTGCACATACAGATGAAGAAACAGGTCAGACCATCATCGCCGGAATGGGCGAGCTGCACCTTGAGATCATCGTAGACCGTCTGCTTCGCGAATTCAAGGTAGAAGCAAACGTAGGTGCACCGCAGGTTGCATACAAAGAGACATTTACAAAGCCCGTCGACCAGGAATACAAGTATGCAAAGCAGTCCGGTGGTCGTGGACAGTACGGACATTGTAAAGTTAAATTTGAGCCGATGGATGCAAACGGCGAAGAGCTCTTCAAGTTCGAGAGCACCGTTGTCGGCGGTAATATTCCGAAGGAATATATCCCGGCTATCGGAGCAGGTATCGAAGAAGCTGCTCAGGCAGGTATCCTTGCAGGATTCCCGGTTCTCGGTATCCATGCAAACGTATACGATGGATCCTACCATGAAGTCGATTCATCCGAAATGGCATTCCACATCGCAGGTTCCATGTGCTTCAAGGAAGCAATGAAGAAGGCAGATCCGGTACTTCTTGAGCCGATCATGAAGGTAGAAGTAACGATGCCGGAAGAATACATGGGCGATGTTATCGGCGACATCAACTCTCGTCGCGGTCGTGTTGAGGGTATGGATGATGTCGGCGGCGGAAAGATCGTTAAGGCATATGTTCCCCTTGCGGAGATGTTCGGTTATTCAACAGACCTTCGTTCCGCTACACAGGGACGTGGAAACTACTCAATGTTCTTCGAGAAGTATGAGCAGGTTCCGAAGTCCGTACAGGACAAGATCATTAACGATAAAAAGGCTTGAAAAACGTGAATGATTTTAATATAATAGCGTTTAGTTGATTTTTAATGAAGTTACGAAAATGTAACATTTTTAAGGAGGAAGTTTAAAATGGCAAAAGAGAAGTTTGAGCGTAGCAAAACTCATTGCAACATTGGTACCATCGGTCACGTAGATCATGGTAAGACAACTCTTACAGCAGCTATCACAAAGGTTCTTGCTGAGAGAGTACCGGGAAATGCTAAGGTTGATTTCGAGAACATCGACAAGGCTCCGGAAGAAAGAGAGCGTGGTATCACAATCTCCACAGCTCACGTAGAGTATCAGACAGAGAATCGTCACTATGCACACGTTGACTGCCCGGGACATGCCGATTATGTAAAGAACATGATCACAGGTGCAGCTCAGATGGACGGTGCTATCCTCGTTGTTGCTGCAACAGACGGTGTTATGGCACAGACAAAGGAGCACATCCTTCTTTCCCGTCAGGTAGGCGTTCCGTACATCATCGTATTCCTTAACAAGTGCGATATGGTTGATGACGAAGAGCTTATCGAGCTCGTTGAGATGGAAGTTACAGAAGCTCTTGAAGAGTACGGATTCGAGAACGTTCCTATCGTTCGTGGTTCAGCTCTTAAGGCTCTTGAAGATCCTTCAAGTGAGTGGGGAGACAAGATCATGGAACTCATGAAGACAGTTGATGAGTACATCCCAACTCCAGAGCGTGATACAGATAAGCCATTCCTTATGCCAGTAGAAGACGTATTCACAATCACAGGTCGTGGTACTGTTGCTACAGGTAGAGTAGAAAGAGGAACACTTCACCTTTCAGATGAAGTTGAAATCATTGGTGTTAAGGAAGAAACACAGAAGACAGTTGTAACAGGTATCGAAATGTTCAGAAAGATGCTTGATGAAGCTATGGCTGGTGATAACATCGGTGCTCTTCTTAGAGGTATCAACAGAGACCAGATCGAAAGAGGTCAGGTTCTTGCTAAACCAGGTACAGTAACATGTCATACAAAGTTTACTGCACAGGTTTACGTTCTTACAAAAGAAGAAGGTGGACGTCATACTCCATTTGGTAGAGGATATAGACCTCAATTCTATTTCAGAACAACTGATGTAACTGGTGATGTAAGACTTCCTGAAGGTGTTGAAATTGTAATGCCTGGAGATAACATTGAATTTGAAGTTGAACTTATTACTCCTATCGCTATGGATAAAGAACTTCGTTTCGCTATCCGTGAAGGTGGACATACAGTAGGTGCTGGTGTTGTTTCTGATATTTTGGATTAAAAGTCTGATTTTGTTTTTTAAGGTTTAAGTTTGTGGGGAGTTTTTTAAAGCTCCCCTACAAACTAGGGTGATTTGGTTGTAATCTTGTCTTATAGGCGAGTAGCTCTAATTGGTAGAGCAGTGGATTCCAAATCCACCTGTTAGGGGTTCGAGTCCCTTCTCGCCTGTTTTTGTTTAAAGGAATTTTGATATGCCAAAAGATGATAAAACCTGGCTTGCTATA
>JAFOND010000101.1 GCA_017418645.1 Lachnospiraceae bacterium
GGACTAACGGGCCGCAGCAAGGAATTGACTGCCGGCAGGACCCGCGAATTAATATGGACACCCGAACGAAGGCCCTTACTATCTTGGCAACTATAGGAATAGCAGCGGTCGGCACCGCCCTGGGCTTCGTTCTGAACACCGACTACTATGGCGGCGGTGTCCTTACAATCCTTGCGATCTACCTTACGAGAAACAAAAAGAAGCCCCTCTCCATGGCAATCGGCGTATGCGTCTGCGCGCTTACCTGCGGGGACATCGAACTTGTAGCACTTATTGATTCTTTATTGATTAAGTTCTACAACGGAAAACCCGGAAAAAGAAAATGGAAGCCGTTCTTTTATGGCTTTTATCCGGTACACTTATTCGTCCTTTCAATGATATGCTATCTCCTGGGATTCGGCATATAAAGGATAAATATCACAAGGTCTTTAGAATTGAAGGCAGTTCCGAAAAATCATTGATATAAGGCGTACCTTCCGGTACATTACCAAATCCGTAGGCGGCATGAATAAAAGTGCCGCCTGCGTTTTTGCATGAAGTATAATCAAGCATGGTATCCCCCACATAATAAAAGTCCGAAAGGCCGTTACGCTCCGCGATAAGACGGATATTGTCTTCCTTTAAAAGATTGTTGTTCCCGTAGCATTCAATGTCTTCAAAGTAATCTTCGAACCCGTAGTGGGAGAGGAAGGCTTCGATATATCCGCTCTGGCAGTTACTGACAATGAAGAGGGGATAATCTTTTTTCAGTTCTTTAAGAGTCTCTTCAAGATTCGGAGTAAGTTTTGCTCCGTTCCTGAGAAGGTAGTTATTTTCGTTATCACAGCAAGCCTCAAGCAAAGCGTTTCGTTCTTCCGTTTCGAGGTTCGGAAAAGAAATCTCTGCAATATCGTCCATCGTCTTACCCATAAGGGCCTGCAGATCCTCTATCGTAAAGGAACGCGCTGCGGTGGGGTGCTTCTTTGCAACCTCTGTCCAAGCTAATGCAACCTCTTCGGAAGAATCCCAGAGTGTGCCGTCCATATCGAAGATTATACCTGTCATAATAGAAGTTCTCCTTTGCTAACGATTTGCATATTATATCATAATTTTAAATATAAAGCAGCGCCGGAGGAGGGATTTTCCGGCGCTGCCTTTGTATAAGAAAACATTTAGAAATTGGCTTGTTTATGTGATGGCTTAGCCCATCGTTACCGTAACTTTTACGGTGTCTCCGCCCAGGGACGGATCGATAAGATTTCCGGAAACGGCATTTCCGTCAACCGTCATCTCTTTAACACCCTTTTCCACGTGAGAGGGGTTTAATACCTCAATCTCATATGTCTTGCCGCGGAACTTACGTGATACGGTGTATTTCTCAACATGCTTCGGAATACAGGGATCAACGCGGAGTCCGTCAAGATCCGGCTTGATTCCCAGGATGTACTGTGAAACCGTTGTGAATGTCCATGCCGCGGTACCCGTAAGCCAGCTGTTCTTTCCTTCACCGAAAGTGGGAGCGTCCTTACCCGCAACCATCTGGCAGTAAACATAGGGTTCTGTGCGGTGTATCTCCGATTTTTCTTCAAGATAGATCGGATTTGTCTTCTTGTAAACTTCGAAAGCTCTGTCGCCGTGTCCCAAAACCGTTTCCGCACATGCGATCCACGGATTGTTGTGGCAGAAGATACCTGCGTTTTCTTTGTATCCCGGCGGATAAGAAGAGATTTCTCCCAGGTTTACATAATACTTTGTATATGCCGGCTGATTTAAGCAGATACCGTATTCGGAATCGAGATATTTCTCAACGCTCTTAAGCGCCGTTTCCGCCTTGCCGTCATCAACACCGACTTCGCCGAGGATACACATACCCTGGGGCTCGATGAAGATCTTTCCTTCTTCGCAGACTTTTGATCCAACGGGATTTGAATTTGCGTCGTATGCGCGAACGAACCATTCGCCGTCCCAGCCGTCTTTCTTGATTGCATCAACCATTTTGTTTACTTCTTCGATGCACTTGTCCGCTTCGTCATTAAGTCCTTTGTGACGGCAGAGGTCTGCATATTCCTTACCGTACTTAACAAAGAGTCCTGCGATGAATACGGATTCCGCAACCGGTCCTTCGGACGGTCCCGTTGTCTGGAAACTTTCGCCCGGAGTTTCGGAGAAGCAGTTAAGGTTAAGACAGTCGTTCCAGTCTGCGCGTCCGATAAGCGGAAGATCGTGAGGACCTTTATGAGTAACGATATAATTGAAACTTCTTCTTAAGTGTTCCATGAGAGGAGCGGCGAGTTCCTTCTTATTATCGAAGTCGCACATCTCATCAAGGATGGAGAAGTCGCCCGTTTCTCTGATATATGCTGCGGTTCCCGCGATAAGCCACATCGGATCGTCGTTAAAGCCCGAACCTACGCCGAGGTTACCGGTCTTTGTGAGCGGCTGATACTGATGATATGCGGAGCCGTCTTCAAACTGCGTGTTTGCGATATCAAGGATACGCTCCCTTGCGCGTTCCGGAATAAGGTGAACGAAACCGAGAAGATCCTGAGAAGAATCCCTAAAGCCCATTCCTCTGCCCATGCCGGATTCGAAATAACTTGCGGATCTTGACATGTTAAATGTCACCATACACTGATACTGGTTCCAAATGTTTACGCAGCGGTTAAGCTTTTCGCTTTCCGTCTTAACGCTGTAAACGGAGAGGAGACCGTTCCAGTAATCCTTAAGCTCTTTAAGAGCGGCGTCAACCTGTTCGTCTGTCTTATATTTTGCAAGAAGCTCGTTGGCCGGCTTCTTATTAATAACGTTCGGAGACTCGAATTTCTGATCCTTCGGGTTTTCGCAATATCCCAGTACGAAAACTGCCGTATAAGTTTCGCCCGGCTTTAAGGAAACCTTTAAATGATGGGATCCTACCGGTGCCCAGCCGTGCGCAACGGAGTTTCTGCTCTTTGCTTCGAAAACGGCTTCCGGATTGTGAAGACCGTTATAGAAGCCGGTGAAAGAAGCGCGATCCGTATCGAAACCTTCAAGGTCGCGGTTTACGGAATATACTGCGTAATGATTTCTTCTTTCACGGTATTCCGTCTTATGATAGATAGTGCTTCCGATAACTTCGACTTCACCCGTGGAGAAGTTTCGTTGGAAGTTCGTGGAGTCATCCTCCGCATTCCAGAGACAGAACTCTACGAAAGAGAAGAGGTCAATGTTCTTTTCGGAAGAACCTTCATTATTAAGAGTGATCTTATTGATCTCGCATGTATCATTTAATGGAACAAATGCAAGAAGCTCGGCTGAAAGATCGTTTTTCTTTCCTTTTATAACGGAATAACCGAGACCGTGGCGGCATTCGTAAGAATCAAGCGCTGTCTGTGTGGGCTGCCAACCCGGATTCCAAACTGTTCCGTTGTCATTTATATAGTAGTAACGTCCGCCCGTATCATAAGGAACATTATTGTAACGATAACGTGTAAGTCGAAGAAGCTTTGCATCTTTATAGAAGTCATAACCGCCTGCCGTGTTGGAAAACAGTCCGAAGAACGAATTGCATCCGAGGTAGTTTATCCAGGGAAGAGGCGTCTTCGGGGTGGTTATCACATATTCTTTCGCTTCGTCGTCAAAGTGTCCGAACTTCATATTATATACCCCCGTTCTTAAATTGTTTTTCCCGATCCTCTCCGAAAACGTTTTCGGAAGAGGGGGTGTACTTACGTGTCCATAATAACAATACATAGATAAAATGTAAACTTAAATTTGCGTTTAAAGATCAAATTGTACAAAATGCACAAAAAGCCCTCCGGTTAATCGTCAAAAAACAATAATTGACCTTTTTGTAAAAGTTGATTATTATGGCATTACGAAAACGTATTCGAAACCAAAAAAACAACAATCCCGAATACGTTCAAATTAAGGAGGTAAGAAAGAAATGAAAGGTTTCAAAAAGAAAGCACTTGCTGTTATGATGGCAGCAGCAATGGTAGTACCGATGGTAGCTTGTGGCGGCGGCGACGACACAGCAACAACAGATACTACTACAGACACAGCTACAGAAGAGACAACAGAGGCTGAGGACACGACAGAGGAAGAAGCTTCCGAGTCAAAGATTCCGGCAGGCGCTCACATCTTAAACATCTATGCATGGAACGAAGAGTTCAAGAGCAGACTTACAGATCACTACAAAGGATACGAAGAGCTTTCCGCTACAGAAGGAAAGATCGGCGATACTTATGTAAAGTGGAACATCACTCCTTCAGATGACAATGCATACCAGAACAACCTTGACGATACACTTCTTAAGCAGGCTGATGCAGCTGACGATGACAAGATCGACATGTTCCTCGTAGAAGCTGACTACGCTCTTAAGTATGTAGACACAGATGCTACGATGAGCATGAAAGACCTTGGCATCACAGATGAAGATCTTGCTGATCAGTACACATATACACAGAAGATCGTTACAGATTCAAACGGCAATCTTAAGGGATCTTCATGGCAGGCTTGCTCCGCCGGTCTTATCTACAACCGCGAAGCTGCTAAGGAAATCTTAGGATCCGATGATCCGGAGACTGTTCAGGCAGCCGTTGCTGATTGGGACAAGTACGCTGAAACAGCTAAGAAGGTTGCAGCTGCTGGTTACACAATGTGCTCCGTAAACGACACATATCGTGTATATTCAAACAACGTATCCGGCAAGTGGGTACAGGATGACAAGATCGTCATCGACAAGAACATGGAGAAGTGGATTGATGACTCCAAGGCACTCGTTGATGCTAAGGCTGAAGACACAGATGACCTTTGGGGCGATGACTGGGCAAAAGGTAAGAGACCGGATGGCAAGGTATTCTGCTACTTCGGACCGGCTTGGTTCTTCAACTTCTGCCTTGACGTAGATGATTCCGAAACAATCGCAGCTAATGGTGGCTGGGGATTCTGCGAAGGACCTCAGAGCTACTACTGGGGCGGAACATGGATCTGCGCAGCAACAGGTACAGACGATGCTGATCTTGTAAAGGATATCATCCTTACAATGACAACAGATAAGGACGTTCTTAAGGAAATCGCTACAGCTGATTCCGATTGCGTAAACAGCAAGAGCGTACTTGCAGACCTTGCTTCATCTGATGAAGGTAACATCGCACTCCTTGGTGGACAGAACCCGTACAAGCAGCTCGCTGCAGGTGCTGAGAAGATTGATCTTTCCAACCTTTCCAAGTACGATCAGGGATGTAACGAAGAACTTCAGGCAGCTATGAAGGCTTACTTCGAAGGCAACAGCACAAAGGAAGATGCTATCAAGGCATTCCAGACAGCTGTAATCGAGAAGTACCCGAACCTCAAGGCTGAATAATCCTGACGGGAATACAGTTTAATAAGTAACTCTGGCGCCTGCCCACTGACGGGCAGGCGCTTTTTTACTCAAAAAATGCATTTTTCACGGAGGTAATTCATGGAGAAGCAAAAGAACAGTAAGGTTGTGGAATACAACAGATGGGGATACATCTTTCTTATTCCTTTCATGCTTGTATACACGGTATTCCAGCTTATACCGCTTTTCACAACAATTTATAACAGCTTTTTCGAAAACTACCGTGTAGGCCTTGAACAGATCGGACCTAACTTCATTGGTCTCGAGAATTATGTTACACTGTTTTCAACGCCGGATATTTGGAAGTATTTCGGAAACACAATGATAATGTGGATCATGGGTTTCGTTCCGCAGATCCTGTTATCGCTTCTTCTCGGTGCATGGTTTACAAGCCCGAGCCTTCGCCTTAAGGGGCAGCAGTTCTTTAAGACGGTTATCTACCTTCCGAACCTTATCATGGCTTCCGCGTTTGCGATGTTGTTCTTCACATTGTTTGCTAACGAAGGACCGATCAACTCAATGCTTATCGGTTGGGGACTTATGGATGCTGCAGAGCCGTATAAATGGCTTTCGAACACGTTCTCCGCAAGAGCGCTTGTTGCATTCATGAACTTCCTTATGTGGTTCGGTAACACAACGATCCTTTTGATGTCCGGTATGCTCGGTATCGACCCCTCGCTTTACGAAGCAGCAGAGGTTGACGGCGCCACATCAAACCAGATTTTTTACAAGATTACATTACCGCTTCTTAAGCCGATCCTGATCTACGTTATGATCACATCACTTATCGGTGGTTTACAGATGTTCGACGTACCTCAGATCTTAACAAACGGTACCGGTGATCCGACACGTAACACAATGACACTTATCATGTACTTGAATAAGCACCTTTACAGCAAGAACTTCGGTATGGGCGGCGCTCTTTCCGTATTCCTGTTTGTTATAACCGCTATCTTAAGTATTATGGTATTTAAGTTTACGAATGCCGGCGGAAAAGAAAAGAAGTAGGAGGAGCATGTCATGAATAGAGAAGAATCAACAATTCAGAAAAACGTGACAAAAACGGTATGCTACATCGTGCTCATTCTTGTCACAATAATGTGCCTCTTCTGGTTTTACCTTCTTTTCGTAAACGCCAGCCGTTCCAATGCAGAGCTTTCAAGAGGTTTTACGATGCTCTTTTCATCGCATGCCCTTGAGAACTGGAACAACCTTGTGCACGGCACATTACCCATACTTTACGGACTTCGAAACAGCGTTATCATATCGCTTCTTTCGGCAGCACTTTCCGTATATTTTTCAACGATGACGGCGTATGCCATCCATGCATACGACTTCAAACTGAAGAAGTATATATATGCATTCATCCTTGCAGTCATGATGATCCCGACGCAGGTTACCGTTCTCGGTTTCTTACAGTTGATCGGAAAGATGAAACTCGATGATTCATATATTCCCCTTATAGTACCGGCTATAGCGGCACCTATAACTTTCTTCTATATGAAGCAATATATGGACAGTACACTTTCAATCTCACTTGTTGAGGCAGCGCGTATCGACGGCGCGGGCGAGTTCAAGATCTTTAATACGATCGTACTTCCGCTCATGAAGCCGGCGGTTGCCGTACAGGCGATATTTACTTTCGTAAGTTCATGGAACAATTACTTCACTCCGTCCCTGGTACTTCATACGGATAAGAAGAAGACACTCCCGATCCTCATTGCACAGCTTCGTGCAGCTGACTGGCTGAAGTTTGATATGGGTCAGGTTTACATGATGATCGCGTTCTCAATCGCGCCGGTTATCGTCGTATACTTAATCCTTTCAAGATACATCGTCGGCGGAGTATCGCTGGGAGGCGTTAAGGAATAATTGGTTAAAAACCGAAAGGCCGAAAAATGGTTACCATCAAAGACATATCGAGGGCCTGCCATGTTTCAGCCGCAACGGTAAGTAAGGCGCTTAACGGTTACGGGGATATAGGTGAGGATACTAAGCTTAAGATCCTTGAAACCGCGAAGAAAATGAAATATATGCCGAATGCCGCCGCAAGACAGTTAAAGACAAACATGTCTTATAACATAGGAGTCCTGTTTGCGGATGAGACAAGCAGCGGGCTTACTCATGAATTTTTCAACGGCATCCTAGACAGCGCAAAAACGGAAGCCGAGAATCTCGGTTATGATGTAACATTTATAACAAGAAAGATCGGCGGAAAAGACACAAGTTTTCTTGAACACGCAAGATACAGAAAATGCGACGGAGTCCTTATCGCAAGTGTGGACTTTAAAAACCCCGAGGTTGTGGAACTTGTGCAGAGCGATATCCCTGTTGTAGTCATAGATTATGTATATGACGGGGCGTCCAGCATAATGTCGGACAATACCGAAGGGGAATATGCCCTTACAAAATATCTGATAGACAAAGGGCATAAACGAATAGCCTTTATTCACGGGGAACTTACATCCGTGACGGAAAAAAGGCTGACCGGTTTCTACCGGGCCTGTGCCGAAGCCGGAATAAAAGTGCCGGACGAATATATCGAGGAGGCAAAGTATCACGATACCAACGCCTGCCGGGAAGCGACGGAAAAGCTTTTAAAGCTAAAGAAACCGCCTACCGCGATCCTCTATCCGGACGACTTTTCTTTCATAGGTGCACAGGAAGCGTTCGAAAGTATGAATGTTTCGGTTCCGGACGATGTATCCGTTTGCGGATACGACGGAATACGGCTTTCACAGGTTGTTCATCCGAAGCTTACGACATATTTTCAGGACACAAAGGAAATCGGAAAAAAATCCGCCGCAAAGCTTGTGGAAATGATTGAAAAACCGAAAACTTCCCTTACGGAACAGATAATGGTACAAGGGAAGATATACGCGGGCCAAACGGTTGCCGAAGTACATTAAATGAATCCCTCAATACACCTCTTCCGGAAGAACCGGAGGAGGTGTTTTTTTATTGCAATAAAAGGTTATTTTATGGTATTATGTTCTGCAGCGTAAATAACTCTAAAAAGGGGAAAAGGGGGAAAAGGAATGAAGGATCTACAACATTTGATCTTCTTCGAAAACCTTCTTACGGAGGTCAATAACGATCTTGTAAGAGAAGGAAGGGACAGAGGAGATGTATGCGTCGGCACTACATGCTTCCAGCTTCCCGAAGTTGTCTACAGCCTGCCGGGGGTTTTTCCGGTATATTTAAGAGCACCGCGTACGGGTTCAATCGATATGGGAACGTATTACATGACAAGTATGACATGTGAATTTGCCCGGGCGCTTCTTGAAAGAGGACTTGAGGGCGGTTATCAGTTTTTGGACTGCCTTATTGCTCCGGCCGCATGTTCGCAGATGGCGGACTGCATCGAAAACATGGAGCGTCTGAATGTTAACAAGAAGGATGATTTCTTTATCCAGCTTGTTGACGCGCCGATGAAAAACGACGATAACGCCATACGTCATATGACAAATATGTGCCGCAGAAGAATACTTGAGCCGCTTCATGAAAAATACGGCATCGATATTTCCGATAAGGCCTTAAAGAAAGCCGTAAAGATACATAATGATGTATGCAAGGCGATAAACAAGATCGGAGAATACAGAAAAGAAGATAATCCGCGGATCACCGGGTATGAATTTGCGGTTATCTGTACGGCAACCTTTGCCGCTCCCAAAGATCTTATTCTTCCGTATCTCAAAGAAACCGTTAAGGAATTAAAGACCAGAGAACCGGACGAAGATTACGCAAAGAAATATCGCGCAAGAGTTCTCCTTTGCGGTTCGGAGATTGATGATCCCGCGTATATAAAGGATATTGAAGATGCCGGAGCAAACGTTGTGTTTGACCGTTATTGCTTCGGATCGTATCCGGCAAGGATCCCCATCGAATTAAACGATGAAGAGGATATACTTTTCCAGATCTGCCGTCAGTCCGTAACGACAAACCAGTGCCCGAGATATATGGACGGCGCGACCATCGATAACAGAAAGAAGGTTATCGATACGCTGGCGAAGGAATACAAGGCGGACGGTATCATAGTTGAGCAGATGAAGTTTTGTAACTTCTGGGGCTATGAGCGTGCTGCCATGACAAACTTCCTTCGTGACGATTACGGATGGCCGGTACTTTCTTTGGACAAGCCCTATGTTGCGGGCGGCCAGGGACAGCTTCGCACGCGCGTGCAGGCTTTCGTTGAAAGTATCGAGATCAAGAAGATTAATAATAAGTAGGAGGGCAGAGACTGATGGGAAAAGAGATTAACAGCCAGGCCCTTGGCGAATTTTATAAGGGCGGAAGAACAAGAACCCACCGCGAATGGCGCGGATTGAAAGATACCTGGTACGATTATACAAGGTGGCTTTATATCTGGAAGTGCATGATGAAATTCATGAGCAAGCCGCAGAACATAAAGGGCTTTTTCAGATATCGCTGGATGCTTAATTATTTAAGTACACTGGACTTTTTGGACAGACATACGGAAGGTCTTCGCGGACCTCAGCTCCGTATCGCTCATAAAGAATTCGATATGATCGTTGAGCATATGATCGATTCCATGACGAATCTTTTCTCGGCGGACCAGCATATCGGAGGAGATCCGGAGAAGTCCAAGAAGATGGTTCTTTTTGACGAAAATATGATGACACAGATCATGAACGGATTCCCGAACCTTATGTGTGTTGTTCCGGAAATACCGCCGATCTATACGTCTTCAACGATGGCACAGGACGGCATCCTTCATTACTTTGACGTTGCTGAGGAATATGGTGTTCCGGGTGATGTCTGCCCGATGCCGGCTGCGGAACTCGGTGTTGCCATCGAGGATGATTATCCTAAGGTGGGCTGCTGTATGGTGGAATGTAATACGACCTGTGACGGTTCCATGATGGGTAACGGAATCGAAGCGAGACGCTTTAGCCTTCCGACTTTCCAGGTTGCCGTACCGATACGTTATACGGACGAAGAGACCAAAGAATATGCGGCACAGGAAATAAGAAACGCGATCAAGTTCATCGAAGACCAGACAGGAGAGAAGTTCGACTGGGATGCATACTTCGACAGAATGAAGACGTTTAACGGTGAGACGGAATGTTTCCGTGAATGGCTGGAAGTTTCAAAGACGGATTATCCCCAGGTTATCGGAAACAACGTTGCGCTTTACCGTGATGCATATTATCAGGTTGTCGGAGGGAGAGACAGAACCTTCCTTGAAAACGAACAGGCAATATGTAAGCTTATGTATGAAGCCTATGACAAGAAGGTGCCGGTTGTTTCGGAAGTTCGTCACCGTGCAATCCTCTGGGGTGTTCAGGCACAGTATTATTCCGCATTCCCGGTATGGCTCCAGAACTGCTGGGGAATTGTTCCCCTCATCGATATGCTTTCGCTTACATCCACGGATTTCTACAGCGAAAACGATAAGGATCAGGCAATGTACGATCTTGCGGATCTTTATGCAAAAGAAAACATGAGAAACCGTTCCGAAGGCGGTCTTGCCGTAGGCGTGGACGACCTTTGGAGATTCTGCGAGGAATTCAGAGCGGATATGGTTATCATGTATGAGCATACCCGTTGCAAGTCCATGACAGGTTATCACGGTATCTTTGAAGATGAGGCAAGAAAGCATAATGTACACCTTGTTTGGGTTACCCACGGACTTATGGATCCGCGTATCGCAAGCAGACAGGATATGAGAACGGAAGTTAACCGTTATATGCGTACGGTTTTACAGGAAGAGCCCATAGATCCGTCGCTTGAAGAATTTGACGACAGCAACGCATGGTAAGGGAGGAACAATACATGTTTGAAAAGGTAATGAAATTTATAGGGAAGCTTTTTCTTGTTCTTTTGCTTCTCTTTATCGCAAGCATAATCATTTATTTTACAAATGCGGACATGAAGCTTTCCGCCCAAATGGCGAAGATTCTTGAACCGTGGTATGACAAGATGGAAAGAGATAGGAGAATGTAAATGGCTAAAAAGGTCCTTAAAGTCGTTTTATGTGTGATCGGTGTTATTGTTCTTGCCATAGTGCTGCTTTTCGGTGTTCTTACGATAATCGAATTCAGACCTGATGATGTTGAAACGCTGACGGTCTCCGGAAATGTGCCCCATGCCATCGAACCGTACGGAACGCATAAAATCCTTTCGTGGAACATAGGTTACGGCGCGCTGGGAGATAATGCGGACTTTTTCCTTGACGGCGGAAAGGGAGTAAAGACTGCCGATAAGAAAAGAGTGACGGAGAATCTTTCCGGTATCGTTTTTGAGATTAATTCGCTGGATCCGGATATCATAATGATGCAGGAGGCGGACATAAAGTCCGGAAGATCTTCGAGGATCAATGAACACGAATATATTATAGGCAACACTTTCGGAAACCATGAGAGTGACAGCGAAAGCACCTTTGCATATAATTTCAAGGCGCTGGTGCCGTATCCGGTTCCTCCCATCGGCATAGTCCGTGGCGGAATCTCCACGGCAAGCAGATACCAGATTAATTCCGCGGAAAGGATCCAGCTTCCGTGCCCGTTCAAATGGCCGGTCAGGCTCGGAAACCTTAAACGCTGCCTGTCCATAAACAGAATGCCGATTTCCGGATCGTACAGGGAACTGGTTGTCGTAAATCTTCATCTTGAAGCTTATGATTCGGGAGAAGGAAAGATAGCCCAGACCAAGATGCTCCGTGAATATCTTGAAAAAGAAGTTGAGGCAGGAAATTACGTTATCGCGGGCGGAGATTTTAACCAGACGTTTTCCGATGTGGATATTTCCGCATATCCCGTATATGACGGAATGTGGAAGGCCGGGGTCATCGACGTAAACGATTTTTCGGATAACTTTAATCTTTATATGGATAATGAAAATCCGAGCTGCAGATCGCTTGATAAGCCTTATGCGGGAGCGGACAAGGATAATTTTCAGTACTATATAATAGACGGATTTATTGTTTCAAAGAATGTAAACGTTTTATCCGTAAAAACCCAGGATCTTTCCTTTGTTTCATCGGATCATAATCCTGTACTTATGGAATTCGAACTGACGGAAGAGTGATTCATAATGATAATCAGCCAATATTTTAACGAACTTATAATATTTAGCTTTTTAGGCTGGGTATACGAGAGTATTTACTGCACCCTTAAGGAGAAGACGTGGCAGAACAGGGGGTTCCTATTCGGACCGATCTGTCCCATCTACGGCTTCGGCGCCACGGGTGCCGTAATACTTTTCGGGAGGATTATCCCGGCGCTTACAAACAGAACGGAGCCTCCGATCTGGCAGATATTTCTTATTTGTATGATCGGGACTGCGGTAATTGAGTATTCCACATCATATGTTCTTGAAAAGTGTTTTCATGCGGTCTGGTGGGATTATTCACACGTGCCCATGAACATTAACGGTCGGGTCTGTCTTCCTGCGTCTCTTGCTTTCGGGTTTGCGGGATGCATAATCGTGCATTTTGTTTTTCCGATAGTGTATAAGCTTGAAGCCATGAATATTCCGCTTCTGACGGAGCTTATATCACTTTTGTTCATGGCAGCCCTTACCGCGGATGTTATTCTTTCCGTTTCCGCTCTTACGGATCTTTTGGCCAAGGTTGAAAAGGCGGACCAGGAATTTAATATTATGATGGAAGGCGCTACGGAGAAGGCAATGAGCGCCGGACAGGCAATAACGGATAAAGCTGCGCTTACGGGACAGATGCTTTCAGATAAGGCAAAAGAAGCGGCCACCGCGCTTACGGACAGACAGAAGGAAGTCATGATGAATGTTACCTTCCGTTTTGAAACTCCGAACAAGGTGGCGCAGGCTATGAAGGAAAGCTTTAGGGAGATAGGAAGAAAAGGGAAGGAAGTTATCGCATCGATAGATATGGATCCTTCCAATGACGAAATAGTATCCGATATAGATCCGGACGTGGATAAGAAGGGCAAGTGATGCGGGGAATCTTTATATGAAAGGCTCGGACGAAAAGAGGTTTGCATCCCTTGTGGACGACTTAAAAAGCAAGGGACATATTGCCGAAATGAAAAACTACAAGCAGCACGGGAGAGTATCGACTTACGATCATTGTTATTCCGTTGCCAAGCTTGCTTACGGCATGGACAAATTTCTGCATACAAAATCAAGTGAGAAAGAGCTTGTTCGCGGTGCCATGCTTCATGACTACTATCTTTACGACTGGCATCTCCATGACGGCCCGCTTCACGGCCCCTATCATCCGAAGGCAGCGCTTTTTAATGCACTTCGGGACTTTATGGATCTTACGGACAGAGAAAAGAACATAATAGCATCGCATATGTGGCCGCTTGCGCCCAGCCGTTTTCCAAAGTATAAGGAAGCCGTTATCGTGTGTATTGCGGACAAGATCGTATCCATAAAGGAAACCTTGTTCATGCGTAAAGGCATGAAGGATGATGAGGATAAAAAGAAATGATTAACGAAACCTATAAAAACATGTTATCCAACAAGAACATAATCCGCGTTCTTTCTGAGTATGCAACGGCGCGAAAGGCGGAGATAGGCGAAGAGAATGTGTTTGATTTTACATTGGGAAACCCTTCTGTACCATGCGCGCCTTCCTTTACCGAAGGCGTTATTGATATGTATAATAATCTTGAACCGGTTTCGCTTCACGGATACAGTCCTTCGCTGGGAATAGAGTCCGTCCGGGAGACCCTTGCAAACGCTCTAAAAAAGCGTTTCGGCGTGTCTTACGAAGCAAAGCATATTTTTATGACAAGCGGTGCCGCGGGGGCAATAGCACACGCCGTACGCGCCGTGACGAAGCCGGGAGACAAGGTTATCACCTTTGCTCCGTATTTTCCCGAATATATACCTTACGTAAATACAACGGGTGCAGAACTTGTTGTTATTCCGGCGGATACGGAGGCTTTTCAGATAAATCTGAAAGCATTCGAAGAGATGCTTGATGATAAAGTAAACGCGGTTCTCATAAATTCTCCGAACAATCCTTCCGGAGCGGTGTATTCCGCGGAAACATTAAAGGCTTTATCCGATATGATGCGTGATGCGGAGAAAAAATACGGACACGAGATATTCCTGATCTCCGACGAACCCTATCGCGAGATAGTTTTTGACGGCGGGGAAGTTCCTTATCCTGCTGATTTTTACGATAATTCCGTATCCTGTTATTCTTTCAGCAAAAGTCTTTCCCTTCCGGGAGAGAGAATAGGATACGTTGCCATAAACCCGAAGGCAAAAGATGCAGATATATTCTCCGCAATGTGCGGGCAGATAAGCCGTGGCATCGGACACAATTGTCCGGCAAGTACGGCGCAGCTGGGAATAGAAAGAGTGTTAAAAGACGAATGGGAAACAAGCGATCTTTCGATATACGAAAGAAACATGAACATATTATATGATGCACTTACGGATATGGGCTTTTCGATAGTCCGGCCGGGCGGAACGTTTTATATGTTCCCGAAGGCACTTATTTCCGACGCCAATGAATTCTGTACAAGGGCAAAGGACTTCGATCTTATCCTTGTTCCCTCGGATAACTTTGGCGTTGACGGATATTTCCGTATTGCATATTGTACGGATACGGAGAAAGTGGAAAGATCCCTTGATGCTTTCGGGAAACTTGCGGCAGTGTATAAGGCTTAAGAAAAAGAAAGGTATTGATAATGAACAGTATTGCATTTCCGAATATCGGAATCGAATTTGAAAATGTTGGTCAGTCGTTGCAGTTGTTCGGATATAACGTGGCATATTACGGGATAATAATAGGCGTCGGAATGGTGCTCGGCGGCGCGCTGGTATTAAGGAAGGCACATGTTTCCGGCTATTCACAGGATGATATCCTTGATTGCATGATAGCGGGGCTTATTGCGGGGGTTATCGGCGCGAGATTGTATTATGTTGTGTTTTCTTGGGACTATTACGGGGCTCATCCGTCCGACATTTTTAACCTGAGACAGGGCGGCCTCGGGATTTACGGAGGGATAATATTCGGGACTATAGCCGGCGTTCTTATGATGATACATAAGAAGATCCCGGTGCCGGTGGGAGCGGATTTTTGTATATTCGGGTTCCCGGTGGGACAGTGCATCGGAAGGTGGGGAAATTTCTTTAACCGTGAGGCTTTCGGAGAATATACAAACGGCCTTTTTGCCATGCGTCTTCCCGTTGATGCGGTGCGTTCTTCCGATGATATAACGGAACTGATGGTAAAGAATGCATTTACAGTCGACGGAACGCAGTTTATAACTGTTCATCCCACGTTTTTGTACGAATCGGCGTGGAATCTTTTGGTACTGATAGTGCTTCTTCTTGTTTTTAATAAGAGGAAGTTTGATGGGGAAATATTCTGTCTGTACTTCCTTTTGTACGGCATCGGAAGAGCGATGATAGAACCCCTTCGTACGGACCAGTTAAAGCTTCTGGGAACCGATATACCGGTTTCCGTGGTGGTTTCCGTAATTATGATCATTCTTTCGTCCATAGGGCTTATATACGGCTTTAAAAAAGGCATACGACGTCCTCGGCCGGAGAAGAAACAAAAACCCGAGAAGAAAGAAGAGAAGTGAAATAGGACACCGTAAAAGTCGTAATGGTTAAAATAAACAAATACAATATTTATAAATTAGTAATATCATAGAAAATTAAAAATCTTTTAAAACAACCATAAGAAAGAGAACCACAATATCTAGTGGTTCTCTTTTTTATACCCCACTACAAGGTGTACAAAAACATCCCCCACCATTCTCCACCACCCGCAAAACCGCGGTTTTACGGCAAAAAAATACTTGCAATTTAGCAGAATAAAGCATATTATGTAATTCGGGTGGAAGAAAGTGGTTTGAAGTGGAGAATTTTGGAAAGACTTAAAGAAAGGAGGAATCTCTAAGATGTTCATGGGAGAGCACGGCCACAATATAGACGAAAAAGGCCGCGTTATCATGCCTGCAAAGTTCAGGGAACAGCTGGGAGATAACTTCGTTCTTACAAAAGGTCTTGACGGATGTCTTTTTGTATATCCCATGACGGAATGGGAAGAGATACAGCGCCGCTTCAGAGAAACATCGCTCGCTTCGAAAGACGCGAGGATATTCTCCAGATTCTTCTTCGGAAGTGCCAGCGAAGTGGAAATAGACAAGCAGGGCAGAGTTAATATCCCGGCACCGCTTCGTGCATATGCACAGTTAAAAAAAGATGTAACATTGGTCGGAGTCCTTGACCGCATTGAAATTTGGGATAAAGAGACTTGGGAAAACGGCAATTCTTCGGATGATGCGGATATGGATCGGATAGCGGAGCATATGGCGGAACTTGGAATCAGCATTTAAACATTATTCCGTTATGGCGGAAGAGGTAATATCCGGGCTGGACATAAAGCCGGATGGAATATATGTGGATGGAACCCTCGGGGGAGGCGGACATTCAAGTCTTATTGCATCAAGACTTAATAACGGAAGACTTATTGGTCTTGACAGAGACGAAGATGCAATAAAGGCAGCAACGGAAAGGCTTAAGCCTTTTGGGGAAAGGGTAACGATAGTCAGGGAAAATTATGAAAATGTTAAAAGAGTCCTTTCGAATCTTAATGTCGAGGCAGTCGACGGCATCCTGCTTGATCTCGGCGTATCATCCTTCCAGCTTGACACGGAAGGAAGAGGTTTCACCTACAGAAACGAAGATGCACCCCTCGACATGCGAATGGATAGAAGAGACGGAACAACTGCAAGCGACATCATAAATACTTATTCCGAAGAGGAATTAAAGCGTATTTTAAGAGATTACGGAGAAGAACGTTTTGCAGGCAAAATTGCCTCCGAAATTGTTAAAAGAAGAAAAGACAAGAGAATCGAGACCGCAGGAGAACTGAACTCCATAATAAGGGATTCTATCCCCAAGAAGCTTCAGAAAGACGGACACCCGAGCAAACGCACATATCAGGCTCTCCGGATAGAACTTAACAGAGAACTCACCATATTGGAAAACACCATAGACGATATGGCAGATCTCCTTAAACCCGGCGGAAGACTTTGTATAATCACCTTCCATTCGTTGGAAGACAGAATAGTAAAATTACATTTTAAGAAGTTACAGGACCCGTGCACATGCCCTAAAGAATTTCCGGTCTGTGTATGCGGGAAGAAAAGCAAAGGAAAGGTACTGACAACAAAACCGATAGTCCCCACGGAAGAAGAACTGTCGGAAAACAAAAGATCAAAGAGCGCAAAGCTCAGGATCTTTGTGAGAGGTGACAAAGATGGCAAGATTTGAAAGATACTATTTTGAAGACGGAAATGCTGCAAGACAGGTTGCCATACCGGAAGAGCAGTGGCAGGTCATCCAGGAAGAAAGAAGAAACGAAGCGCATAAGAGGAGAGTTGCGCTCGCAAAGAAAAACGCTGCCGTAATGCGCCGTAATATGGTGTATACGACACTTATGATAATCGGTGCCGCTTTCATGTGCTTTTTCTTTGTAACATATATCAGACTTCAGAATGATATCAATACCAGCATAAAGAATATCGGTTCCCTCGAGTCACAGATCACGGAAGTTAAGGCGGAGAACCAGGCGATGATAAACAGAATAAATTCCGATGCCAATCTCCAGGCCATAAAGGATGGGGCACTTTCTCTCGGAATGGTATATGCGGATGCGGGTAAAATAGTGTATTATGATGTGGAGGATACGGACTATATGAGTCAGTATAAAGACATACCGTAATATGTTAAAGGAAATATAAGGAATTGGCCGAAAGAAATCAGCGAAGAAGAAAAAGAAAAAAGATACAAAAGTTAACGGGGAGAATGCAAAGAAAGCTCTACATTGTGTTTGGAGGCGTTTGCGTTCTTCTTGTCGTTTTAATAGGCCGTCTCATGTATATCGAAGCGACAAGCGGGAAGCGTTATGAAAAGATCGTTCTTTCCCAGCAGAGCTTCGATTCTTCCATAATCCCCTTTCAAAGAGGAGATATTACCGATGCCAGGGGTACGGTTCTTGCAACATCCGTGGATGTCTATAACGTTATCCTTGACTGTAACGTCTTAAACGGCGGTCGTTTCGATACAAACGAAGAAGGCGAATTCGTAAAGAAAAAAGTCGACGCCGCGGAAAAGAACATCAACCATACCATAAACGCGCTTCTTACGGTTTTTCCGGAACTGTCGGAAGAGGAGATCCGGAAGACTCTGGACGAAAAACGGACCAGTCCGTATATCGTTCTTGTCAAAAAAACACCATACGAAAACAGACAGAAATTCCAGGAACTTGTTGAGAAGGATGCCGAAAGAAAGAGCGAGGTTGCTGCCGAGGAAGGCTATATTAAAGGCATCTGGTTTGAAAAAGAATATGTAAGAAAATATCCGTATAACGATATCGCATCCGCGGTTATCGGGTTTGCAAACAGCGAGAGCGGAGTTATAGGTCTTGAAGCGCAGTATAATACGGCGCTTTCCGGTGTAAACGGAAGATCTTACGGCTATAAGAGCGAAGACAATAACCTGACCCAGACGGTTGTTGAACCGGAAGACG
Source organism: Lachnospiraceae bacterium (assembly GCA_017418645.1). Classification (GTDB taxonomy): domain Bacteria; phylum Bacillota; class Clostridia; order Lachnospirales; family Lachnospiraceae; genus FD2005. Next base: position 18,852 of record JAFOND010000101.1, read on the forward strand.
GCCATACGATAGAGATGACGATAGACGTTAATGTGCAGACCATAGTACAGAACGAACTTGAAACATGGAACCTGCAGCACAGAACAACTGACGATGCGGGAAACGTTCTTCAGGAAGGATCCGTTCACACCGCATGTATAGTGATGAATCCGAAGAACGGAAACATTCTTGCAATGGCGTCCTTCCCTTCCTTCGATCTTAACAATCCCAGAGATTTAACCGCATATTACTCTAAGGAGCAGCTTTCGGTAATGTCCGAGGAAGAGAAGATGGATTCCCTTAACAGGATATGGCAGAATCTTCCGATCAATTATTCGTATGAACCGGGATCGACATTCAAACCCTTTACCGTTGCCATGGGGCTTGAGACCGGAACTCTGACGGGAGACGAGATTTACGAGTGTAACGGAAAGGAAGATATTTCCGGATTCGAGATCCATTGTGTAAACAGAAACGGACATGGACAGGAAACCGTGGAGAAAGCTCTTTGGGATTCCTGTAACGATGCTCTTATGCAGATGTCATATTCCATAGGCGGCGATATCTTCTCCAGATATCAGCATACCTTCGGTTTCGGGCAGAAGACAAATATCGATCTTCCCGGCGAAGCAAATACTGCAGCGGTCATCTATCAGAAAGAAGATCTTCAAAAAACCATAAACCTCGCGACAAACTCTTTCGGACAGAACTTTAACGTTACAATGATCCAGCTGGCGACAGGGTTTTCTTCTCTTATTAACGGAGGTAATCTTTATTATCCGCACGTCGTACAGAGAGAACTTGATAAAAACGGAAACGTTATAAGGTCAGTGGAACCCGTGATAATGCGCCGCACTTTATCCGAAGAGGTCAGCCAGACCATGAAAGGATACCTTTACGGAGTTGTAAGGGAAGGTACCGGAAAGGTTGCGGGAGTTTCGGGATATAACATCGGCGGAAAGACGGGTACGGCACAGAAACTCCCCCGTTCGGCGGGTAATTATCTTGTATCTTTTATCGGATTTGCACCGTTTGATGACCCGGAGATCGTATGCTATGTAATAATCGACACTCCCAACGTTGACGATCAGCCCCACTCGAATTATGCACAGGAAATAGTACATAACATCTTTACACAGATACTTCCATACCTTAATATAGAGACGGCTGCCGAAGAAGGTGTCGGTGCCATAGATGAACCGGTGGACACTTCCCGTGTTGAATACTCGGGAGTAAGAACCAACGGAACGGAACAGGAACAGGGCGAAGAAGCGGGAACGGAAACAAAGCCGCAGGAGCCTGAGCAGGAAACCGAAACGCAAGCCGAAACGGGTGATGTTCCCAATACCAGACCCGAAATACAGAACACCGAAGACGAACAGGAAGCCGCGACCGCGGAACCGACCTGGGAAGCGGAGGATACAGGAGTATAAAAGGAGAACAGGAATATGAACTATTTCTTACCGGTACTTATATCATTTCTTATAGTACGTATTATGGGACCGTTTGTTATTCCCGCGCTTACAAAACTTAAGGCATCGCAGACGGAAAGAAATATCATGGAATCCCATGTCCAGAAAACGGGCACGCCCACCATGGGCGGTGTTATGATCCTTACATCGCTTGTGGTAACGACTCTTATATTCTGCCATAACGATCACAGGATGATAGCGGTAATGCTTCTTGCCGCGGGCTTCGGAGTGATCGGTTTTTTGGATGATTATCTTAAGGTTGTTAAGAGACGCTCGGACGGTCTTCTTCCCTGGCAGAAGATGCTTATGCAGATCGTTCTGACGACAGCGTTCCTTATTTATATGATAAAGTTTTCGGGAGTACCCATGACACTTATGGTGCCGTTTATGAACGGCAGAACCATTGATATAGGATTCCTTGCTTATCCGGTTTTATATCTTGCGGTTATCGGGACAGTAAACGGAACAAACTTTACGGACGGTATCGACGGACAGAGCAGTACGGTTACCATAATTGTCTGTGCATTCTTTGCCCTTGCGGCGATAAAACTCGGTACGGGAACGGAAACGGTTTCTCTTATCATGGCGGGAGCTCTTCTCGGATTTTTGCAGTTTAACTGTTATCCCGCAAAGGTGTTTATGGGAGATACGGGTTCCCTTATGCTGGGAGGTTATGTTTCGGGAATCGCATACATAATGCAGATGCCGCTTTTTATAATCCTTGTGGGACTTATTTATCTTGTTGAAGTTTTATCCGTTATGATCCAGGTGTCATACTTTAAAATATCACATGGAAAGAGGATATTTAAGATGGCTCCGATACACCATCATTTTGAACTTTCCGGCTGGTCGGAAGTTAAGGTCGTAACGGTATTTGCAACTGTAACCTTATTATTATCATTATTATCTTTGGCAGGGCTTTAAGATGAAGAAAGAAAAGTATTTTGTTGTAGGAGCGGGAAAGAGCGGGATATCCGCAATGGCGCTTTTAAAAAGACTGGGTATCGAAGGGGTTCTTTATGACGAAAACGAGAACCTTGATATCGAAAAACTTGTGGAAGAACATCCCGAGATAGAGGGGATGGAAATAAGGAACGGAAAGTTTCAGTCTTCCATGCTTTACGGCGTTACGGAGGCTGTGCTTTCTCCCGGAGTTCCCCTTGATTCGCCGATAGCGGTACAGCTTAAAAAAATGAATCTTCCCATAATTGGAGAAGTGGAACTGGCTTTCAGAAAGGGAAAAGGAAAGCTTGTTGCAATAACCGGAACAAACGGTAAGACGACCACAACAACCCTTGTGGGAGAACTCTGCGCGCTTCAGTATCCGGAGACTTTCGTTGTGGGAAATATCGGTTATCCTTATGCGGACAAGGCTGACGAAATGACGGATGAATCCGTTTCCGTTGCGGAGATCAGTTCTTTCATGCTGGAAACAATGGATACCTTCCATGCAAACGTATCCGCAATCCTTAATATCACGCCGGATCATTTAAATCGTCATCATACGATGGAAGAGTATATTGCGGCAAAGGAAAACATAATAAAGAATCAGACAAAGAACGATACCATAGTTTTAAACTATGACGATATAATTCTTCGCGAATTCGGAGAGGACGGCGAGATTGAGCCGCAGATCCTCTGGTTTTCCGTAAAAGAAGAATTAAAGAACGGATGCTACTACAAAGACAAAAAGATATTCTTTAAGAAAAACGATCTTAAGGAAGAGGTGATAGACGTATCCGATCTTCAGATAATCGGAATGCATAATTACGAGAACGTGTGCGCCGCGGTGTGCATGGCTAAGGCGATGAACGTTCCTTTGAGTAAGATAAGAAAGGGTCTGAAAGAATTTAAGGGAGTAGAACACAGAATAGAATTCGTTCGCGAATGTCAGGGCATCAGATTCTACAACGATTCCAAAGGAACAAATCCGGATGCCGCAATAAAGGCGGTACTTGCAATGGACAGACCCACGATCCTTATCGGGGGAGGCTATGACAAGGAATCCGAATATGACGAATGGATAGAAAGTTTCGGCGATAAGGTTAAGAAACTCGTCCTTATCGGAGCAACAAAAAAGAAGATAGCAAAGTGTGCCAGGGAACACGGCTTTACGAATTATATTTTCTGCGACACGCTTGAAGAGGCAATAGATATTTGTTTCGCGGAGGCCAACAGGGGCGATGCCATCCTTCTTTCGCCCGCATGCGCATCCTGGGATATGTTTAAGAACTATGAAGAGAGGGGAGACCTCTTTAAAGAGCATGTTATGAAACTGCTCTGATAAACTTATCATGGAAAACGAAAAGAAAAAGATCGTATTAAACTTAAAATACTTTGATTACAGTCTTCTGTTTTTTTTGATAGTGCTCCTTGGGGTTGGACTTGTTATGCTCTATTCCACCAGTGCATATCGTGCAACCTTATCCTTCGGCGATGGCACATATTATCTCAAAAGACAGCTGATATCTTCTGCGCTGGGGTTTTTTGCGCTCTTTTTCTGTATCCTTGTAGATTATCACTTGTTTGAAAAACTGGCGTGGCCGATCTATCTTGCATCCGTATTCCTTTGCGTTTTCGTTATTTTCGGAGGACGCGAATCCCATGGTCAGTCAAGATGGATCGATATCGGAGGAAAGTTTTCGTTTCAGCCTTCGGAGATAGCCAAGGTTGCCCTGATACTGGTGCTTGCCGCAATAATACAAAAGTATTCCGGGGCACTAAAGATAGAAAAATCCGTGATGAAGATGTTTATCGTCGTATTTGTTCCTACCGCGGCGGTTGCCGTAAACAACTTAAGTACCGCGATAATCATTTTTGCCATCGGATTTATCATGCTTTTTATCGCTTCAAGAAAAAGCAGACTGTTCTTTCTTGTTGCGGGTTTCGGTGCTGCAGGACTTGCGATAACCATGCTTATCCCGCAGCTTGCATACCGGTTTGACCGTATAAAGATCTGGAGGGATCCGGAGAAATACGACGAAGGATACCAGACGCTTCAGGGACTTTATGCCATAGGTTCCGGAGGACTTTTCGGAAAAGGGCTTGGTGAGAGCATTCAGAAGATGGGTTCCGTTCCGGAAGCTCAGAACGATATGATCTTTTCAATAATATGTGAGGAACTGGGTCTCTTCGGCGCCATATGTATAATCATTCTGTATATTCTGTTGCTTTGGAGATGTCTTTTTATTGCAATACATGCAAGGGATCTTTTCGGGTCGTATGTTGCGCTGGGAGTTATGATACATATATCTCTTCATGTAATATTAAACATTGCGGTTGTTACAAATACACTGCCGAATACCGGCGTTACCCTTCCCTTTATCAGTTACGGCGGAAGCTCGATAGCGATCCTCATTGCGGAGGTCGGTCTTGTGCTGTCCGTGTCGAAGGGCATACAACCGGAGGTGTGATGTGGATAAGAGAATAGTAGAAATACAAGTAAACAGAAATCAGGAAACGGAGGATATGCAAAGGAGCGTAGACTTCGATAATAAAGGCCCCAAAAATATAAAAGTAACAAAGATCCTTATGTTTTTCTCCGTGTTCTTCGGGATTGCGATAATACTTATCGGCGCGCTCTTTCTTATTATAATGGTATGTCCGCTTAAGGAAGCGGAAGTTACAAACTGTACCCTCTATGATGACAAGTTCATAGAAGAAACCATACTTAACGACAAATACTCCGTAAACACGGTTTACGTTTTTGTGAAGAATGCTTTTCTTCCCGTAAAGAATATTCCGTTTGTGGATCATTACAGAGTGACAATGCTTTCTCCCAACAAGATAAGGATAGACGTTACGGAAAAGAAACTGTTTGCATACATCACTTCGGATTCCGGAGAATATGTTTATTTTGATGACGACGGTACGGTGCTTGAAATCTCGGACCGTCTTATCGAGGGGGTGCTTCCGATAATGGGAATATCCTGTGAGGGAGCGAGCGTGGGCGGCAAACTTCCGGTGGAAGAATCGACCCTTATGGGAATACTTACACTCCTAAAGAACCTTAAAAAATATGAGATTGAAGCAGAGAATTTTTATTTTGACGAAAGAGGAAATTTAACGTATAATGTTTCACGCATTTCGGTGGTTTTCGGAAGCGTGGATAAGGATGTTGCGGATAAAGTTTTAAGGCTCTCCGCAATTCTCCCGAAGATCTCCGATGAAAAGGGTATTCTTCATATGGAAGACTACTCGGAGGAACAGACGGATATAATCTTCGAAAAGAATTAACATTATGCTTTTTTCTAATTTATTTTTTGTGCTTTTATTTTTGCCGGTATTTTTGATAGCGTATCATTTTGTCGCTGCACTTTCCGGAAAGAATGTAAAGAGGGAGAATACGGCTTTACTGATATTTTCCCTGTTTTTTTATGCCTTCGGAGGACTGAAGGGGCTGATCGTCCTTCTTGTCGTAACGGTGATCGCATACATCGGCGGAAGGATGATGATCCACGCGGAGGAATCCGCCCGGAAGGTTCCGCTGATCCTTACTGTTTCGCTTCTTGTACTGATTCTCGCCTTCTTTAAATATGCGGGATTTTTTATCAGCATCTCGATGCCGATAGGTCTTTCATTCTATATTTTCCAGCTGCTTTCATACGTCGCGGATGTATACACGGGAAAGATAGAAGAGGAGATCAGCTTTAAGAACCTTCTTATTTATACGGCTTGTTTTCATCACGTTCTTCAGGGCCCCATCCTTCGGTACAACGATATCGGCGAGGCGCTCAGGAAACGAAACTATAACTCCACAACTCTTTCAAACGGAATTTTCCGCTTCTGCACGGGACTCTTTAAAAAGGTTCTGCTTGCGGATCATGCCGGAGAACTTGCAAACAGCCTTCTTCCCAATGCAGCGGATATATCGTCCGTCCCGACGCTTTCCGTATGGCTGGGTTCGATCTGTTTCTCGCTTCAGATGTTTATCGACTTCTCATCGTATTCGGATATGGCTATCGGTCTCGGAGAGATGATAGGATTTAAATATCCCGAAAACTTTGACTATCCTTACATTTCAAAATCCATAAGGGAATTCTGGAGAAGATGGCATATTTCCCTGAGTTTCTTCTTCAGGGATTATGTATATATCCCACTGGGGGGAAACAGAAAAGGAAAGGGAAGGAAGATCCTAAACCTTCTTATTGTCTGGCTCCTTACCGGAATATGGCACGGGTCCACCGTGAACTTTATTGTGTGGGGACTTTTCTATTTTGTTTTCCTCTGTATAGAAGATCTTTGGAGGGAACATGTAAAATTCGATCTTCCCGCGGTGATAAAACATATCTATGTTATCTTTGTGTTTAACCTGGGCTGGCTGATCTTCAGATTCGAAAACACTTCATATTTACTGACCGCGTTAAAGACATTTTTCGGAATGGGAGAAAACGGTTTTACGATGCAGACCGTTACCCTTATGGCGAAGAACAACGTCTTCTTCTTTATCGTTGCGATACTTGTCTGCACGCCGGTATTTAAGAAGATAACGGATACACTGGATCAGCGGGCAAAAGAAAGAAAGGTGAAAAAACGTACGGTATCTTTTGTAAAGATGCTGATATCGGTTGTTGCGCTTATACTCTCGATAATAATAATGGCGGGATCAAGTTATCAGCCGTTCCTTTATAACCAGTTTTAGGATTAATGCCATGAAAAAGATACATTATTTTTTGTTTATGACCATAATAGTTTCGCTGATGATTCTCGGCCTTATCATTCCTTTAAGACCGGATTATTCGGATACGGAAAAAAGAGAGCTTGCGAAATTCCCGGCTTTTTCAGTTTCCGGTCTTCTGGACGGATCGTACTTTACGGATATCCAGACCTGGTATACTGACACCTATCCTCTGAGGGAGCCGTTGATCGCCGGAGGAAATACCATAAAACGTCTTTACGGTCTGCATGATAACGAGATCCATGGGGACGTCGCAAAAGAAGCGGACGAGATTCCCGATGAAGATACGGGCGAAGCAAAGATCATCGAAGCGCCGATAATAGAAGAGATTCCGGAAGAAGAGGAACAGGAAGTTTCAGACGAAACCGAGGAGCCGGAGGCAGGCGCGGACGGAACCGTTCATGTTGAGCCGGAGGCTGCGGGAACCGTATATATCGCAAACAAGAGCGGCTATGAAATGTATTATTTCGCAAAGGAAAACGCGGACTATTACGCATCCATGATAAACACCGTTCGTTCAAAACTTCCCTCGGATGTTACCGTATATGATCTTCTCGTGCCCACATCCTTCGGTATCATGCTCGACGACGAGATACAGAATTCTCTGGGCGGATCGAATCAGAAGCAGGCGATGGATTATATCTACGGAAAACTAAATTCCGACGTTAAACAGGTGAATTGTTTTGATATCTTAAGACGCCATAACGGGGAGTACATATATTTCAGGACCGATCATCACTGGACGGCGCTGGGAGCATATTACGCATATTTCCAGTTCTGTAAGGAAAAGGGTATAAAGCCCCATGACATTACGGAATATGAAACAAAGGATTACGAGGGCTTCCTGGGAACATTTTATGCTGCATCAAATAAATCCAAAGAGCTTTCGGATCCCGATACTTTAAAAGTATACATTCCGATGGGAACAAATACCATGCATCACATAAGTGCGGAGGGCGAAGAACTTGACTGGCCGATAGTATGCGATGTAAACAATTATTCAGCGGGAAACAAGTACAGTTGCTTCATAAACGGCGATAACCCGTATTCACAGATCCATAACCCCGAGATACATGACGGCTCGTCCTGCGTCGTAATAAAAGAATCCTTCGGAAACGCCTTTGTTCCGTTTCTTGTGGACAATTACGAGTACGTTTATGTTATAGACCACAGGTATTATAAGGGGAGCGTGTCATCTCTTATAGAAGAAAAAGGCATAAAAGACGTGATCTTTGTAAATCATCTTGCTTTCACAAAAGGGTTTATCAACAATATGTTGGGGCTTTTTTAAGATTTTTTTAAAAAAAGCACAAAATGGGTTGATAATTTTCCGAAAAAAAAGTATTATATAGGACGAATTGTTTAGGGAAAAACGAAGAATACACACATATACGAAAAATACATGTTTAAGAGGAGGAAAAGACCTTGCTGGAGATAGTAACAAACGAGAGTCCTACCGGCGCCAAGATTATCGTTGTGGGCGTAGGCGGGGCAGGTAATAACGCGTTAAACAGAATGATCGATGCAAACGTGGGCGGCGTTGAATTCATTGCCGTTAACACGGATCAGCAGGCACTTGCGCTCTGTCGCGCAAAGACAACCATCCCCATCGGAGAAAAATTAACAAAAGGTCTCGGCGCAGGCGCACAGCCGGAGGTTGGACAGCAGGCAGCCGAAGAGAATTCGGAAGATCTTGCTTCCGCTCTTAAAGGCGCGCAGATGGTCTTTGTAACTTGCGGAATGGGCGGCGGTACCGGAACCGGTGCGGCACCCGTCATCGCAAAGATTGCCAGAGAGCAGGGTATCCTTACTGTCGGCGTTGTAACAAAGCCGTTCAAATTTGAGGGACGCCGCAGAATGACAAACGCATTAAACGGTATCGAGAATCTCCAGGCAAACGTTGATACGCTCATCGTTGTGCCGAACGAGAGACTTCTTGAGATCGTAGACAGAAAGACAAAGATGCAGGATGCTTTCCGCGTTGCGGACGAAGTTCTTCAGCAGAGTGTTCAGGGCATCACTGATCTTATAAATCTTCCGGCACTTGTAAACCTTGACTTCGCGGATGTTAAGACCGTTATGAAGGACAAGGGACTTGCGCATATCGGAATCGGAACGGCTGAAGGAGACGAAAGAGCTCTTGAGGCGGTTCGTATGGCAGTTGAGAGTCCGCTCCTTGAAACATCCATCGAGGGCGCTTCGGACGTTATCATCAATATCACCGGCGGTGATGTTAAGATGACGGACTGCGACGAGATCGGTTCTTATGTTCAGGATCTCACGGGCGAAGATACAAACGTTATCTTCGGCGCAATGGATGATGATTCCGAAGATATGAGAGACCGTCTCACGGTTACCATCATTGCTACGGGTATCGACGATCCCATGGACAACACGGCTCCGATAACTGCACCTGCAGCCGGTACTTCAAGATACGGCTCGGGTCTCAGAAATACGAGAACAACTTCCATCATTCAGAACGGACTTCGCACGGAATCCGTAAGGAATGCGGGACTTTCACAGAATACTGCATCATTCAGACCGGTAACACCGCCTGTTTCACAGGCTACGGCACCGATACCGCAGACTCCGGTTACACCGGCAGCATCCGCTCCGGCACCGCAACCGACACTGCAGACGGAGACGGCATCGCAGGCAACATCAAGCTTTACAACTCAGCTTGGAATAAACAGACCGCCTCAGCCGACACCGACAAATGAGAAGGACATCAAGATTCCGGACTTTCTGAAAAACGCAAAGAAATAATTTTTAATGATAGCCTTCGTAAAGATGATTTACGAAGGCTATTTGACTTTAAGGGGGGATAATAATATGAAAATTACATTCATCGGAGCAGATCATGAGGTAACGGGAAGCTGTCACTTTGTTGAAGTGGGTGACAAGAAATTTCTTGTAGACTGCGGAATGCAACAGGGACCGGACATCTATCAGAACCAGGATATACCGGTAAACTCCGCCGAGATCGACTATGTTTTTATAACACATGCTCATATCGATCACTCCGGACTGTTACCGCTTTTGTACAGTCACGGCTTCCGCGGAAAGGTATATGCCACAGCGGCAACCTGTGAACTCTGCGACATCATGTTAAAGGATTCCGCACACATACAGGAATCTGAAGCAGAATGGAGAAACAGAAAGGCAAAGCGTGCCGGAAATACGGAGATAGTTCCGCTTTACGGAATTGATGATGCGGTAGGTGTACTTGAGCATTTTGTACCCTGTTCATATCATGAAACCGTTGAAATCTGTCCGGAGATTACGATCAAATTTAACGATGCCGGCCATCTTCTCGGTTCGGCATTTATAGAGGTATGGCTTACGGAAGGAAACGAAAAGAGAAAGATCGTCTTTTCGGGAGACCTCGGAAACGGCAATCATCCCCTCATTAAGAATCCCGAATTTCCGGAAGATGCGGATTACGTCCTTATAGAGTCCACATACGGAGTAAGGACCCATGCCGCTCCCCAGGATTTTGCGGCAGCACTTGCAAAAGAGATAGAAAAGACCTTAAAAGGCGGTGGAAACCTTGTAATTCCTGCGTTTTCCGTAGGACGTACACAGGAGATATTATACTTTATCCGCCGTATAAAAGAAGAAAAAATGATCCCGGATCTTCCGGATTTCGATGTATATATGGATAGTCCGCTGGCTGTTGAAGCGACTCATGTTTTTAAAGAAAACATTTCCGAATGCTTTGATCAGGAAGCTCTTTCCCTTGTACAGGCGGGAAAGAACCCCATCGGTTTTCCGGGATTAAAGGTTGCGGTATCATCCGACGAATCACGCCGCATAAATACGGACATGAAGCCGAAGGTAATAATCTCCGCGTCGGGTATGTGCGAAGCCGGACGAATCAGACATCACTTAAAGCACAACCTCTGGCGAAAAGAAAGTACCATAATCTTTGTCGGCTATCAGGTTCCGGGAACCCTGGGCTTTTCGCTTCTTAACGGAGCTCAGGAAGTAAGGATGTTCGGGGAAGATGTTACGGTATGCGCAAATATTACCCAGCTTCCGGGAATATCGGGACATGCGGACGAACCTCATCTTAAGGAATGGCTTTCGCATTTCAAGAAGAAGCCGGAAAACGTGTTTGTTGTACACGGAGACGATGAGGGATGTGAGGCTTTTGCCAGCAAGGTAAGAGAGGAACTACGTTTCCCGGCATACGCGCCGTATTCGGGAGACAGTTTCGACCTCATAACAGGGGAACAGATTGCTCAGGGAAGCCGCGAGAAGAAGCCGAAACCTTCAAACCTTCGCGCATCTTCAAATGTATTTGCAAGACTGCTTGCCGCGGGACAGAGACTCATGCACGTTATAAATGCCTGCGAAGGCATGGCAAACAAGGATCTCGGAAAGTTCGCGGATCAGATAAATGCACTCTCGGATAAGTGGGAGAGATAAGCGGAGTCCGCAATAGACTGAAGTTAAGATTCCTCACATTCGTTCGGAATGACAATAACAGTAAAAGGAAGTAAAGAAATATGACCATCAATGAACGTATAACCGCATTTAGATCCGAAATGCAAAAGGAAGGTATAAATGCCTATATCATACCCATGGCGGATTATCACACAAGCGAATATGTGGGTGACTTTTTTAAGGGTGTTGAATACATGTCCGGCTTTACAGGCACGAACGCAACCGTTGTGGTAACGGAAAAAGAATGCGGCCTCTGGACGGACGGAAGATATTTTATACAGGCGGAAAGAGAAATAAAGGGCTCGGAAGTTAAGCTCTTTAAGATGGAAGTTGAAGGATATCCGACTGTTGAAGAATACCTGGAAAAAGAACTTCCGGAAAACGGTGTGATAGGCTTTGACGGCAGAGTACAGAGCATTGAACTTGCGGAAAAATATGCCGCCGTTGCAACGAAAAAGAAGGGAAAGGTAAAGTGTGAGGAAGATCTTCTCGAACGCGTATGGGAAGACCGTCCGGAAATATCCCATACAAAGACCTGGATCCTCGATGTTAAATATGCGGGGAAGACCGCTAAAGAAAAGCTTGATGAAGTCCGTAAACTGATGAAGGATCAAAAATGTGAAGGACATATTCTTTCATCTCTTTATGATATCGCATGGCTTTTGAATCTCCGTGCGGATGATGTGGAAAACGTGCCGGTATTCCTGTCTTATATGTACATCACAAAAGACGGCGCAACCCTTTATATTCAGGATGCAGCGATAGATGATGATACCGTTTTGTATCTTAAGGAAAACGGTGTTTCGGTTTCATCATATGATGCGATCTATGAGGATTTAAAGAGCATTAAGGAGGAGGCGGTTCTTCTTGACGATAAGACCGTAAATTATAATCTTTACCATGCTCTCCCGAAGAATGTTTCCGTTCTTAAGGCGGCAAATCCCACCAATGTTTTAAAGACCGTAAAGAATGAAACGGAACTTAAGAACACAAGGGAAGCGCACATAAAAGACGGCGTTGCCGTAACAAAATTCATATATTGGTTAAAGCAGAACATAGGAAAGATCGATATCGACGAACTTTCCGCGGCTGAGTATCTTTTTGAAAGAAGAAAGGAGCAGGAAGGTTTTCTTGATCTTTCTTTCGAAACGATATGCGCATACGGTCCCAATGCTGCGATGATGCATTATTCCGCAACACCGGAGAGCTTTTCGAAGGTTGAACCGGAGGGATTTCTGCTTGTGGATTCCGGCGGACATTATCTTGAAGGAACAACGGATATCACGAGAACCATTGTTGTGGGTCCCCTTACGGACAAGATGAAGGAATATTTCACGGTGACGCTCCGCTCGCATATCCGTCTTGCAGCCGCAAAATTCCTTGAAGGATGTATCGGTCAGAACCTTGATATTTTAGCGCGCGGTCCCGTATGGGATATGGGCCTCGATTACAGATGCGGCACCGGACACGGAGTGGGACATATATTAAATGTTCATGAAGGTCCCCAGGCTTTTCGCTGGAGAGTGATCGATGAAGGAAAAGTATGGCCGCTTAAGCCGGGCATGATAACGACGGATGAACCCGGTCTTTATATTGAGGACGAGTTCGGTATAAGACATGAGAATGAGCTTATCTGTGTGCTTGACGAAAAGACGGAATACGGACAGTATCTTAGTTTTGAAAACATCACCATGGCACCGCTGGATCTTGATGCGGTGATACCGGAGATGCTTACCGAATACGAAAAGAAATATTTAAACGCTTACCATAAAAAAGTATATGAGACTCTTTCCCCGAGACTTACGGAGGAGGAGAGAGTGTGGTTAAAAAACGCTACAAGGGAGATCTAACCCTGTCATTTTGAACGCAGTGAGGAATCTTAACTATCGGCACGGGGCATTTATAACATGAATAAACTTCTGCTTATCGACGGACACAGCATTTTAAACCGGGCGTATTACGGCGTTCCCGACCTTACAAACAGCGAAGGAAAGCATACGAACGCAATCTACGGTTTTTTAAATATGCTGTTTAAATATCTTGATACTGAAAAGCCGACGCACCTTCTGGTTGCGTTTGATACCGGTGCGCCCACTTTCAGGCATGAGATGTTTTCCGAATATAAAGGTACAAGAAAGCCCATGGATCCCGAACTTCGAGAGCAGGTTCCCATCATGCAGGATCTTCTTACCGCCATGAATATCCCGATAGTAAAAAAAGAAGGATATGAGGCGGACGATATCCTCGGAACGATCTCACATGAAGCGGAAGAAAAAGGGTTTCTTGTTACGATCATGTCCGGAGACCGCGACATGCTTCAGCTTGCCACGGACAATATAAAGATAAGTATCCCGAAAACAAAAAGAACGGGAACGGAAATAGAAGATTATTTTGCAAAGGATGTTCTTTCCGTTAAGGGAGTGACACCCGAAGAATTTATTGACGTTAAGGCACTTATGGGTGATTCATCGGATAATATTCCGGGGGTTCCCGGAATCGGAGAAAAGACGGCGACGGCAATAATACAAAAGTATCATAACATCGAGACTGCCCATGAAAATGCCGAGGAACTAAAGCCTCCCAGGGCTTCAAAAAATATTGTCGAGTTCTATGATCAGGCTGTTCTTTCAAAGAAACTTGCCATAATAGATATCCATGCAAAACTTGATTATTCTTTGAACGATGCGGTTATGTCCAACCCGTTTACGGATGAGGCATACGACTTTTGCAAGGAACTTGAACTTAAAAGTCTGCTCCCGCGATTTGAAAAGAAGGCGGAGAATAAAAATGCGGAATCGGGATTTAAGACATTTGAAGAATTTTCGGAATTCGAAAAAGAAGTTAGATCTCTTTCCGAAGGAAGACCGGTTATGGGATTTTCTGTCGGAAGGATAGAAAAAAGATGTGATGCAATAAGCGTTTCGGACGGCGAAAAGACACTTCTTTTTAAGAACGGGTCGGGAATGGAAAAAGATTTTTCCGGTGAATTCTTCTCTCTTTTAAACGGTCTTTTAAAAGACAAAAAGAAATTATCGGGACGTGATATAAAAGAAGATTTAAAAGAACTTCCGGAAGCGGGATATGAAAACATTGATGACGTATCTCTTATGGCGTACCTTTTAAATCCTCTTTCGGAGGAATATCCTTCGGATGATATCGCGCGCACATATCTTGCCGAAACCATTCCGTCTTTTACGGATCTTTTTGGAAAGACAAAAGGAGAGAAAGCGTTTAAGGAAAATCCGGAAGGATTCTTCAGATATCTCTGTTTTGAAAGCTATGTTTCGGCGCGATCCGTTGAAAAACTGAAAGAAGCTCTTAAAGACACCGGCATGCTTTCTCTTTATGAAGAGATTGAACTGCCTCTCTGCTTTACCCTTTCCGATATGGAGAAAGAGGGTATAGAGATGGATAAGGCCGCGCTCCTTTCATTCGGAGAGAAGCTTTCCGTTTCCATAAAAGAACTTGAAAAGAAGATATATGACGAAGCGGGAGAAGAGTTTAACATTAATTCTCCGAAACAGCTGGGAGAGATTCTTTTCAGAAAGATGCAGCTTCCCAACGGAAAGAAAACAAAGACGGGATACTCCACGGCGGCGGATGTGCTCGAAGAGCTTGCGCCCATGTATCCCATCGTGTCCGATATACTTTCTTACAGGCAGTATACAAAGTTGAGGTCCACATATGTCGAAGGACTTTCGGAATGTGTGTCGGAAGACAGAAGAGTCCGTTCAACCTTTAAACAGACCGTAACCGCAACGGGAAGAATATCGAGTACGGATCCGAACCTCCAGAACATTCCCATCCGTATGGAACTTGGAAAAGAGATAAGAAAGGTCTTCTATCCGAAGGAAGGATATGTATTTCTGGATGCGGATTATTCACAGATAGAACTTCGTGTTCTTGCGCATCTTTCAAAGGATCCGGGTCTTATTGAGGCATATAAGGAAGGGAAAGACATACATGCAAGCACGGCATCGAAAGTCTTCCACATTCCGTTCGAAGACGTTACGGAACTTGACAGAAGAAGAGCAAAGGCAGTTAACTTCGGTATTGTTTACGGCATATCCGCTTTCGGCCTTGCCAAAGACATACATATGTCGAATGCGGAAGCAAAGGCATATATAGAGGATTATTTCGCGGCCTATCCGGTTTTGCATAAATACCTTGAGGATCTGAAAAAAGATGCTAAAGAAAAGGGCTATGCCATTACTCTTTTCGGAAGAAGAAGGCCGGTGCCGGAGCTTAATTCAGGGAATTTTATGCAGCGCCAGTTCGGAGAAAGAGTCGCAATGAATTCTCCGATCCAGGGAAGCGCGGCGGACATAATAAAGATCGCAATGATAAAGGTGCATGACAGATTAAAGGCCGAAGGGCTTTCATCAAAACTGCTCCTCCAGGTTCATGACGAATTATTGATCGAAACGAAGATCGAAGAAAAAGAAAAGGTGCTTAAGATCATGAAAGAAGAGATGGAAAACGCGGTGGAGCTTCTTGTTCCGCTGACCGTGGACGTTCATGAGGGAAGCACGTGGTTTGACGCAAAATAGTTTTTAAATTGTTTGGGGAATGGTATAATAAACGCTATGAAATTCTATGGAATAACAGGCGGGATAGGCGCCGGTAAAAGTGAAGTATTAAACTATCTTAAAGATTATTATAAGGCAGAGGTTTTATCCGCGGATAAGCTTGCGGGTGAGCTGATGACAAAGGAAGGTCCCTGCAAAAATCTTCTTTCCGATCTGTTTTCGGAGGAAGGGATAGACGGATATAACGAGGACGGATCGCTTAACAGATCCGCTATTTCCGATGCCATGTTCAAGAACAACCAGCTTCGGAAAAAAGTAAATAACATCGTTCATCCCGCAGTAAAGGAAGAAGTCCTTCGGCTCGCATCGGAGTATAACGAAAGCGGCGCGGAGTTTTTCTTTATCGAAGCCGCGCTCCTTATAGAAGAGCATTATGATGAGATATGCGATGAACTCTGGTATGTTTATTCATCCCAGAAAGTCAGGAGAAGAAGGCTTATCGAAACAAGAGGAATGGATGATAAGCAGATAAATCTTGTACAGAGAACACAAAAGGGCGATGATCAGTTCAGAAAGAAATGTACCGTCGTTATAGAAAACAACGGCACACAGGAGGAACTTCACGAACAGATCGACCGGATAATGAAGGGACTCGGCGCAAAGAAGATCGGAAAGGATGCCGCTATCTGGGCGCATATGGGTCCAAAGGAAGAAGAGAGTAAAAAGGAAATCGAAAAAGAAGAGAAGGAAACCGTGACAGAGGATGTTATGGAAGAAGAATTAAAGAAAGAAGATAAGATCGTTTTCGGTCTTGATATAGGAACAAGAAACGTTGTGGGAACCGTGGGACATCTCACGGAAAATAACGGCTTCTATGTTATTTCGCAATGCAGTATGGAACATGACAGCCGCGCCATGATGGACGGGCAGATCCACGATATAAACCGTGTTGCAAAGGTTGTGCAGAAGGTAAAGGAAAAACTTGAGGAAGACACGGGAATAACCCTTAAAGAAGTATGTATCGCAGCCGCAGGTCGTGTGCTTCGTACCATAACAACCCACGTGAGTCATGAGTATCCGGAGAGTACGGTTGTTACGGAAGAAGATCTTCATACACTTGATCTTCTGGGAATAGACAAGGCTCAGCAGGAACTCCTTTCGGAGGGCGAGACAAAATACAGGTTCTATTGCGTCGGATATTCCGTTATGAAGTATTATTCCAACGGAGATATCATGAGCAACATCGAGGGACATAAAGCGGATGAGATTGCGGAAGACATCATCGTTACCTTCCTTCCGGAAGATGTTGTTGACGGTCTTTATACCGCGGTTGAACGTGCGGGGCTTTCGGTTGCCAATCTGACGTTGGAGCCTATCGCGGCCATAAACGTTGCTATCCCGGAAAACTTCAGACTTTTAAATATCGCTCTTGTGGACGTGGGAGCGGGCACAAGCGATATCTGTATAACAAGGGACGGAAGCATCATCGCATACGGTATGATACCTTATGCGGGAGATGAGCTTACGGAAGTCATCGTACAGGAATATCTTGTGGACTTTGCCATGGCGGAGCACATTAAGAAAGAATCCTTAGAAAAGAACGAGATAGAATACGAAGACATCATGGGTCTTAAACATACGATAAAGGCAGAAGATGTCTGGAAACTTACAGAGCCGGTGAGAGAAAAGATTACGGCTGCAATATCTGAAAAGATAAAAGAACTTAACAATAAATCCGTCAGCGCGGCATTTGTTGTGGGTGGCGGCGGAAAGATCCACGGATTCTGTGAAGCACTGGCGGATAAACTCGGAATCGCAAAGGAACGTGTTGCCCTCCGCGGCGAAGAAGTTATGAAGAATATCGAGTTCGAGGACAAGACAATAAAGAAGGATCCCCTTCTCGTAACTCCCATCGGTATCTGCTTAAACTACTT
The DNA here is from genome assembly GCA_017418645.1 of Lachnospiraceae bacterium. Classification (GTDB taxonomy): domain Bacteria; phylum Bacillota; class Clostridia; order Lachnospirales; family Lachnospiraceae; genus FD2005. The sequence continues at coordinate 36,892 of JAFOND010000101.1, forward strand.
TGAATCCAAGAACAACTTTATCATGATCCACTTTAACGGAGAGATGATGAAGCTTTACGACAACGGTCATCTTACGATATTTGACGCTGCGCTTCAGGCAGGTTTCATGACGGAAGAACTCTTCCCGCAGAGGGGAAAAGAGATAACTTATACCGTAAACGGAACAAAGAGAATGCTCCGCGGCGAAAAGGGAGAATCCGCCGTTATTCTTATGAACGGAAACGAAGTCGGAATGAACGAAAAACTTGTACCGAATTCGGATGTGAGGATCACACCCTCAACGGAAGGAACAAGAGGTGTACTTACCGTTGAAAGCCTTCCGGAATTCAACGGGGACAAGGTTACGTTTGTGGTTAACAACCATCTTGTGGGATGTCCGAAGTTTGTTGAAGTAAACGGTATTCTGGAACCGGGTTCATACGAGATAAAAGACGGCGATGTCATCGAAACCAGGAATTATTACACGGTAGGACAGCTCAAGGAATTTATGGATGTAGAACTTGATCCGGACTCCGATATCATCGTAAACAACCGTGTGGCAACGGAAGAAACGCTTATATACGAGAACTTTAACATTGAATGGAATACGCTTGAATTCGGCGCACTTGATGATGATTATAAGAGCGTTGAAGAGAGCGAGCTTTATAAAGAAGAGCAGGCGAAAAAGGCGGCAGAAGCAGAAGCGGCCGCTGAGGAAGCCGGCTTAGGCGAAGAGGGATCGGATAAGGATGAAGTCTCCGATGAAGAGGATAAGGGAAGTTCGGAAGCGGAAACGGAAGAAACAACCGGATCGGAACCGGATGGCATTACCGTGTATGTTAACGGCGCCATGCATAAGCTTACAGGAAAGTCCAGTTTCCTTTTCGTGGACGTATTTGATGCAATCAATTTTGATCCCAAATCCGGAAAAGGAAGATCTCTTACAACGAAGAGAAACGGTATGAAGTGCGGTTATGCGACCGAACTTACCGACGGCGATCATGTAGAAGTATTCTGGAACGATAAGTAAGACAATGCATTTTTTTACGATAGCAAGCGGAAGCTCCGGAAACAGCATATGTATCGGAAACGAAAAGACGACACTTCTCGTGGATGCGGGAATAAGCGGAAAGCGGATAGAAGAGGGGCTTAACACATACGATTTTACCACCTCGGATATGGCCGGCATCCTTATAACCCATGAACACGCGGATCATATCGGCGGGCTCGGAGTAATATCAAGAAAACACGGTATCCCGATCTATGCAACACGGGGAACGATAAATGCCATAAGAAGATCATCGAGTGTCGGAAACATAAACGACGGTCTTTTTTATGAGATTGAACCGGATAAGGATTTTTCGTTGGGTGATCTTGTTGTACGCCCGATCCGTATCTCGCATGATGCGGCTGATCCGGTTGCATACAGGGTGTCAGATAAAAGGAACTCCGTGGCCGTGCTTACGGACCTTGGAATTTTTGATAATTATATAGTCGAAAACATGCAGCATCTTGACGCGATGGTCATCGAATCGAATCATGATGTTAAGATGCTTGAAGTCGGGAGTTACCCTTACCCTTTAAAACAAAGGATATTAAGCGATGTGGGACATCTTTCAAACGAACTTTCCGGACAGCTTCTCGGAAGGCTTCTTCATGACGATATGAAACACATCTTTTTGGGACATTTATCAAGAGAGAACAATTACCCGGAACTGGCGGAACAGACGGTAAAACTGGAAGTCTCCATGGGGGACAATCCTTACTGCGGCACCGACTTCCCCATAGAAGTCGCTCCGAGAGACACCGCCTCCCGGCTGGTGGAGTTATAAAGGAAAGGAAAACAATATGGAAAAAGTAATAATCACCGTTGTAGGAAAGGACACAGTCGGCATCATCGCGAAGGTGTGTACATACCTTTCCGAAAAGAACATAAACATTCTTGATATTTCACAGACCATCGTACAGGACTATTTCAATATGATGATGGTCTGCGACCTTTCAAAGTCTTCGGAAGAATTTGCAGGTGTACAGGAAGCCCTGGATAACATCGGAAAAGATATCGGTGTCGAGATCAAATGCCAGAAGGCCGAGATCTTTGAAATGATGCACAGAGTATAGGAGTATAAAATGATAAACATCTGGGAAGTTGAAGAAACAAACCGAATGGTGGCGGAGGAAAACCTTGATATCCGCACCATCACCATCGGCATAAGTCTTTTATCCTGTATGGATGAAAACGTCGATACGGTTTGTGAAAACATATATAAAAAAATAACTACGGTAGCAAAAGACCTTTATAAAGCGGGCTCAGAGATCGAAAAGGAATACGGTATTCCCATTGTAAACAAAAGAATCTCCGTAACTCCCATAGGAATCGTGGGCGCATCATCCTGCAAAACAAAGGAGGATTTCGTTAAGATCGCAAAGACATTGGATCGCTGTGCGAAGGAACTTAACGTAAACTTTATCGGAGGCTTTTCCGCCCTTGTGCAGGAAGGAATGACAGACTCCGATAAGCTTCTTATCGAGTCCATACCCCTTGCAATGAAGGAGACGGAATTTGTCTGCTCTTCAGTAAACCTCGGTTCCACAAAAGACGGTATAAACATGGATGCCGTAAAACTTATGGGAGAGGTTATAAAGGAGACGGCATTCCTTACAAAGGATACGGATTCTTTGGGATGCGCAAAGCTTGTGGTGTTCTGTAACGCGCCGGATAACAACCCCTTCATGGCAGGCGCTTTCCACGGAGTATCGGGAGCGGAGAGTATAATAAATGTCGGAATAAGCGGACCGGGAGTTGTTAATACCGCATTAAAGAGCGTTCGCGGAGCGGATTTCGAAACCCTTTGCGAAACCATAAAAAAGACTGCTTTAAAGATAACCCGTGCGGGTCAGCTTGTGGCAAAGACGGCTTCAAAGAAGCTTAATATCCCCTTCGGCATCGTTGATCTTTCTCTTGCCCCCACACCGGCTGTGGGAGATTCCGTTGCGGATATCCTTTGCGAGATCGGACTTGAAAAAGCCGGCGCGCCGGGTACCACTGCAGCGCTTGCGCTTCTTAACGATCAGGTTAAAAAGGGCGGTGTTATGGCATCATCATATGTGGGAGGACTTTCGGGAGCATTTATTCCGGTAAGCGAAGACAGAGGAATGATAGATGCCGCGGAATGCGGAGCCCTTACTCTTGAAAAACTGGAGGCCATGACCTGTGTATGTTCCGTGGGACTTGATATGATCGCAATTCCCGGAGACACACCTGCAAGTACCATATCAGGGATCATAGCGGATGAAGCTGCTATTGGAATGGTTAATCAGAAGACAACGGCCGTACGCCTTATCCCCGCATACGGGAAGAAGGTGGGAGATACCGTTTTGTTCGGAGGGCTTCTCGGTTATGCTCCGATCATGCCGGTAAACAAATATTCATGCGAAGCGTTTGTTAACAGAACGGGACGGATCCCCGCCCCGATACATAGTTTCAAAAACTAATATTATGACTGACAAAAAACAACAATTCACTCACGGCGTAAAAGACGGCATCCCCATAGGCCTGGGCTATTTTGCCGTCTCTTTTACATTCGGTATGGCCGCCACAAAAAACGGCATACCCATAGGCATATCCGTTCTTATTTCCGCAACGAATCTTACATCTGCGGGGCAGTTTGCCGCGCTCTCCATAATTGCGGAAAACGGCGGTTATTTTCTTATGTTTTTAACCCAGCTTGTTATCAACCTTCGTTATTGTCTGATGTCATTATCACTTACACAGAAGATGGAAAGGACGAGTACGATACCCCAGCTTATGCTGGTTTCCTTCGGCGTTACGGACGAGATCTTCGGGATTTCCGCGGCAAAGGAGGGAGCGGTAAGCCCCTTTTATAATTACGGCGCCATGTCCGTCGCAATACCGGGCTGGGTATTGGGAACATTCCTGGGAGCTCTTTCGGGAAAACTTCTTCCCGCCATGTTCATAAGTGCCCTTTCCGTTGCTATATACGGGATGTTTCTTGCAATAATAATCCCGCCGGCAAAAAAGGATTCCGCGATACTTATTGCGGTACTTCTTGCCATGGCTCTTGCATCCTGCTTTACATACCTTCCGGTTCTTAAAACCGTATCGTCGGGAATGATGATAATAATAGTTACGGTCCTTGTTTCAGCGATTGTTGCGCTTATAAGACCGGTAACCGTAACCGACCCGGAAGGGGAAGACTTATAGTCTTCATGTCATTTCGAACGTAGTGAGAAATCTTAACGTAAAGGCACAGAAAATGAAAAACATATATGTATATATTCTAATAATGGCAGTAACCACATACTTAATCCGTATGCTACCCCTCGTTCTCGTTCGTAAGGAGATAAAGAACGTGTTTATCCGTTCGTTCCTTACATATGTTCCCTATGCGGCCCTTGCTGCAATGACGTTCCCGGCAATCCTTTCATCAACGGACAGCGTGATCTCCGCGGCCTGCGGATTCGCTACGGCAGTCATTCTTTCATACTTTGAAAAAAGCCTTATAACAGTTGCTCTTTCAGCCTGCGGAGTGGTTTTCCTGGTCGAGAGAGCGATGGAGATTATCTCAAACTTTTAAATTGTGGAATTTTTGATGGACAAGCAGGAGTATACTCACGGAGTAGTTTTAAAAGATACGAGGATTATCAGAATAGTTATTAAAACGATGCCCCCGATGACGCCTGCAAAAACCCTAAGGAGCCCGACTCCGGTATGGGAAAGGGAAAATATTGAAAGGGGCTTATCAAAAAGATCTTTATAATAGACCATTTCCGTTTCGTATTCCTCCGGTCTGTCGGTATGGAGCACAAGTATCCTTGCACCGTGCTCATCACCGTTTCCATAGGCATAAAAGCCCATGCCGGAGGTTGCGATAAGGTCTATCCCCTCAACGGTTCCCACATAGTCATTCGTATGATCGTGTCCGAAAAAAGCAGCCTTTACACCGCATTCCTTAAATGCCTGAAACTCTCCTGTGTCGATCTTGGGCGGAGCGGGAGTCTCCCCAAAACTTCCGGCGCTTATCATATCTGTGTTTTGCAGATATCGTTTGCTGAAGGGATTAAAGATGGAACTGATGGAACCCTTCTCAAAAGGCTTTGCCGGAGAAAGGAGCGAAAACACCTGACGTACGGGGATGTGCTGGAAAACATATGATACCGGCATAGTTTCGGAACTGTATTTTGCAACCCCTTCTTTTAACCATTCTATCTGATCTTCTTCAACATACCCATATCCGCCGATATCTTTCGGCGCATAGGTGCCGCTGTCGATTACCCATAAAAGGGCCCTGGCATCTTCACTGTCCGCATCACAAAGGGAAAGGCAGGTATTACCCACCCCGGAAATATCGGGATTATCATTAAGACATCCCGGATAGCTTTTATATATTTCAAGCTGCACCTCTTTACTGAGGCATTTTTCATCATCATGGTTTCCGTAGGCTACAACAAAGGGCAGGCCTCTTTCGGCTATGGGTGCCATAATGGCATCGATGGCAGCACGGACCTTGTCTTCGTCATCACCGATATACGGGCCGTAGATGTTGTCTCCCAACAGGACAACAAGATCTGCGTCTGCAGAGTCAAGTTCGGCGTTTAGAAGATCAAGCATCGGCTGCCTTGGCTTTTCCGTATCCTGGGTATCAGCCACGATAAGAATTCTGAAACTTCCGTCCTCCCGGGCGTGAAGCGTCTGTCCCGCAGCCTGCGCCGGGATTTTGAACAGTATCAGTAATATGAAGATTGTGATTAAAGCTGATTTTTTTCTCATATCATATAATTAATTGCTTTTCGATTAACAGATTTATTGTACAATGTTATAATAACAGAAAATGATCCATCTGGGGAGGCAGAAAATGAAAAAAAAGCTTAATACAGATAAAGTGCGTATCCGGGAGTGATTTAATGGAACAGTATAATATTACCGGCATGTCATGCGCGGCCTGTCAGGCAAGAGTTGAAAAAGCGGTTTCAAAGGTTCCGGGAGTTACGGAATGCAATGTGAGCCTGCTGACAAATTCCATGAGCGTGGAAGGAACCGCGGATCAAAATGCGATAATAAAGGCCGTGACCGATGCGGGATACGGCGCAAAAAAGCGCGGCGAAGGGGAAACCGGGGCCGGCAATCCTGCCGGCGAAAACGGAACCGCTGCTGCAGGAAAAAACAGAATAAAAGAACAGGAAGAAGCTTTGGAGGATCACGAAACGCCGATCCTTAAAAGGAGACTGATCCTGTCAATAGGATTCCTTCTTGTCCTTTTGTATTTTTCTATGGGACATATGATGTTTCACTTTCCGATCCCTTCGTTCTTCGAAGGAAATCATGTCGGTATGGGACTGATCGAACTTATCCTTTCCGCAATCGTAATGATCA
>JAFOND010000102.1 GCA_017418645.1 Lachnospiraceae bacterium
CTGCATAAAGAACACTATAAAGCAGAAAATAAATACGCGCATGAAGCGGATGCCGAATTCGAAATATTCATCCGATCCGTTTCCGAAAGCGGAAAGGATCTGACGCGGAAATACCTGGAAGATTGTAAACGCGATCACGCATATAATGGCGCCGTATTTTATCGCCAGAAGATAAGCAGCCTTAACACGGCTGTATTTTTTTGCGCCGTAATTGAAACTTGCGATGGGCTGCAGTCCCTGTGAGACTCCTATGACGAACGCGCCCGCAACCTGTGTTACCTTCATTACAATACCCGCCACGGCGATGGGAATGGACTCGCCATATTTTGATAAAGCGCCGTAGTGACGGAGCGAATTGTTGAGAGTTATCTGTACGACCAGAAATGAAATCTGGTTAAAAAACGGTCCCACACCCAGAGAAACGACACGCAAGATATGTCTAAATGCCGGAATAAAGACTTCTTTTGTAAGTCTCACTGTCTTGTATCTGGTGAGGTATATTATAACGATAACAGCGGAAACATACTGGCCGATTATTGTGGCATAAGCCGCTCCGGCGATTCCCATATGAAAGCCGAAAACGAAGAGAGCATCCAGCACCGTGTTTATTACAGCGCCGACAATATTAACCAGCATGGTGATCCTTGGGCTTCCGTCCGCACGGATAATATGCGCGCCTCCGGCTTGTAAGATGCATGCGGGAAAACCGAATGCCGTGATGCCGGCATAAGTCATTGCATAGGGAAGCACCTCGTCCGGTGATCCGAAGACTACGAGGAGCGGTTTCTTAAAGAGAAGAACAACAGCCATAAGGGCAACGCCTATGATGAGCATCATGGTAACAGCGTTTCCGACATAGAATCCGGCTATGTCTTTTTTTCCTTCGCCCATTGCAAGGTTAAAGGAGGATGCGCTGCCGATTCCGAAGCAGAGCGCCAGGGAGATGCAGAGCGTCGTAAGCGGGAAGCAGACGTTTGTTGCGGCATTTCCCAGCTCTCCCACAGCCTGTCCGATAAACAGCTGATCTACAATATTATAAAGCGAGGTTACGAGCATCGCGATGATGCTCGGTATCGCAAATTGTCTTAATAACTCGTTTGTTGGTTTTGTACCCAATGGGTTTTCGTTAGTGTTCATGTTTTGTATTCCTTTTTTCTTCAGCCAGCGGATGGTTTGCCGGCGCTATGATATCTGTATTAAACTGCGGGGACGGTTCTTGTGATTCCGTATCCGGAATCGATAGATTCTGACAGTTTCGAATCACAAGAACCGTCCCCGTAGTTCGTTCAATCCCCTTCACGGCTTCCGTCAGTCTCATCAGATCTTCTTTTGTATCAGCCACGGTACTCATGGCAAGGGCATAATCCTCCGATGCCATTTCGCATTCTATCTTGTATTCATCCCGAAGGATCCTGAAGATGTCCTCACCGGATAGGCCGGTGTCACCGCCCCTTATTACGATCTTAGTCGGGTCGGTAATCCCGGGGACGGTTCTTGTGATTCCCAGTTCTGATTCGTGAGAAATCACAGGTTCCGAATCACAAGAACCGTCCCCGCGGTTATAAAATTCTTCCAGCGCTTCTTCATATCTCTCGAACTCTTCCGCCGCATCTTCTTCCAGAAACCGAAGGCATCTGGATATTCCCGCCATAAGCAGGTAGGATGGCGACGAGGTTTCTATCATCCTGAGTTTTTCCCGTACAACCTCGGGATTAAGTCGTGATCCTTCCGGAAGGAGAAGGAGCGAGGTCTGCGTCGGAGCCGGCAATGTCTTATGCAGGCTTACCGTTATGGCGTCCGCGACCTTTAAGCTTTCATAGTACTCGCTGCAATAAGCGAAAGTACGCTTTTCTTTTCTCCCGTCATTTGAGGAATTGTCACATCCCATGAATGGAAGGTGCGCTCCGTGGGCAGAGTCTATAATAAGAAATGCTCCGGTCTCTTCCTTTATCTTTACCGCATTAGAAATATCCTTCAAAACTCCTTCGTAGGACGGCGTTGTGATAACTATGGCTTTACCGTTTAGCTCATCTGTTGAAGATGAGGTGTTAGCAATAAACCGTCCATCATTCTCAAAGGCGATAACCTCAGTTCCGCCGGCCAGTTTTATCCCGTTATGCACGCTCTTATGCGGATCGCGCTCGATAAGGACATTTTCCCCGGGCTTCACCGCAGCCATAATGGATGCCAGGTTTCCCGCGGTGCTTCCGTTTACCAGTAAAAAGGCATCCCGCACGCCATAAATCTCTGCAGCCTTAAGCTCCAGTTCACGTATAAGCCCTGTCGGGTTATGCAGGTTGTCAAAACCTGTGATTTCCGTGATATCGCAAGGGTACCACTTTCTTTTGTGTCCCGGCATGTGGAATGGGTATACGCCACTTTTATCATATTTCTCTAATTCAATATCAAGCCATTGCAATGTAATATTCCTTTATCGTTAGCTAAGATCCCTCGTCGGAGCCTTTGGCTCCTCGCTCGGGATGAATGTTTAGTCCAAAAATCTTTTAAGTTCCGGCATCCAGTCGGAGAGGAAGATCTCGTCCTTAAGAATGCTCTCATAAACCGGTTCCAGGAATCTCAGGATCAGTCCCACGCATTCGTCAAGATTCGGAGAGTTTAATCCTTTTTTCTTGAGAGTTTTCTCCCACTTGTCAGTCATCATCCTGCTGTCCTTCTGGCTCGCGAAGAATTCGAACCGTTTGGCATCGGGAGTTTTGCCCTCATTTTTAAACCTGTCGGACATACTCTGATATATGGCGCGGCCGTAGATGTTGTTGTTGCAGAGGATGTTGTATACGGTAAGGAAGTCTTCGACCTGTGTGTTCAGAGACAGGGAGTTAAGCATGTTGTAAAGCTTTTCGGAAAGAACTTCCGTTGCCTCCGTATCGGTGAGAGGTTCAAATACATAGGGCTCGACGGGAGCAGGATTTTCCTCTTGAAGAGAGGGCTCTTCCGACAACTGTGGGGACGGTTCTTGTGGTTCTGGTTCCGATTCCTGAACCACGGGGACGGTTCTTTTGATTTCCAATTCGGAATCTGTGGGATTTTCCGGTTCCGAATCACGAGAACCGTCCCCGCGGTTGCGTATAGCTGCCTTGGCAACTTCGGCTTCAGCATCCGTCAGCCAGGCAACGATCATATTCATGACTTTGTCGCGTACGCGCCTCTCATCCGCATAGCGCATGAGCTTCTCTATGTCTTTAGTCGAATCATTAATAAAGGAAAAAACAGCCTCACGAAAAACAGCTTTATCCACTTTGTCCATGTATTTAAGTACATCGCAGATAAGCCTTTCCTTTTCATACAGTTTCATAAAACCGTTTCCTACCGGCGTCTTCGCCACACCGAGAGTCAGAACCTCCGGCTTGGTGTAATACGGCACGATGGTCGGATAAGTAAGATTAAACCTGGATTTGGAAGTATTCTTATTTATGGCAATCTTCCAAACGCCGGGTCTTTCATTAATATAGCCGTGATAAAAGAGCGCAGACTCCATCGTCAGAACACCGTCCGGAAACAGAGCCGAAACAAGGGCTTCCTCCGGATACAGTTCCGGCGGCCCCGCGAAGTATCCGCTCTTAACCTTAACGATCTTTCCTTCATCCACAAAAGTCTGGATGCGGCGGTAATCTATGCCGAGGCCGGTAAGCTCGCCCGTCTTGCAGACACCGCCCTTTTTCTCAAAAAGAGCCAGGATCCGCTCTAACTGATATGCTTTCTTTTCATCACGCCCCATGGGCATGTCTAAAACACTGTCCATATAAAAACTCCAAAAATGTAAAAAATTGCCACCCAATTATATTGCGGGAGTATATATTTGTCAAATCGGCGTAATATTGCAATTTTCGCGGGTTTTGGTTATAATTGGCGTAATTACGGGGGGTGAATCATATGCATAAATTCTCACAAAAAATGAACAGAAAACGCGCTTTTGC
>JAFOND010000103.1 GCA_017418645.1 Lachnospiraceae bacterium
CCGTCCGTAAGGTTTCCGGAAAAAACATACACTCCTTCGGTTGTAATTGTTATCGTGCTGCCGGATACTTCGATTCCTTCTTTTGAATCGGAAGTTACGGTCGTTCCGGAAAGTGTTATGTGGATCGCTTCGGAATCATCATAGTCCTGTGTAAGATCCCTGTCCGTAAACGCATCCGAAAGACTCATGTTTGTTGCAACGATCGCGTCTTCGCGTTAGGCTTCCGTAGTCTCATCGGAAACTTCCGCTGCCTTTTCCGTTGCGGTATTTCCCGTTAACACATTGCATCCGGTTACAACCGTGCTTGTTGCGAGTATAAGTGAAAGTCCTAAAACCATTAAATATTTCTTATTCTTCATAAAAAATCACCTCCATCATTCTTTGCTCTCTTGCTTTGATGATGGAGATGATAAAGTATAAACCTTAAACGAAGTTTAAATTATAGAAATAATTTTTAAGGAGATTAAAAGTATGGCAAGAAACAGCACATTTACTATGGTAAAAACAAGTACGTACTTTTTCTTGTCCGCATCGTTTGTGTAGCAATACTGCTTGAAAGAAATGAGGCTGGCCATGGAAGCGATGAGCGTTCCGAGGCCGCCGAGATTAGTTCCCACAATAAGGCTTTTTATATCCTCCGTAAATCCGGAGCAAAGGATCGCAGCGGGGACGTTGCTTATAAACTGGCTTAAGATCACGGAAACATATACTTCGTTTCCCTGTATGATCTTATATAATGCATCGCTTAATGCGGGGATACGCTTCATGTTTCCTATAAATATAAAGAGGAATATGAAGGTCATAAGCAGAGAATAGTCGGGTTTTCTCAGAACTTTCCTGTCCGTGATGATAACGACGGCAAGAACAAGCAGAAGTCCGATCCTGTAATCAAGAAAGTGGGCGACAACCGATACCGATAACATGAAGCATAGAATATAAAGAACAATAAGAAGCTTCTGTCTTTTCGTTCGTTCATAATCATTCTTTTCGCCTGAGCCTACAGCTGCTTTTTTTACAAAGATGAACGCGCATAAAACAATAAGTATAAGCGAGATGATGCTATACGGAAGCATCAGCCTGATAAAGGAAAGAACACTCATTTCCGAAAGAGAATAAAGATAGAGATTCTGCGGATTACCCAGCGGAGTAAGCATACTTCCAAGGTTTGCCGCAACAGTCTCAAGAACAATAACTATTATGAAAAGATCCTTTCTCTTTGCAAGGGAGAGCGTTACGATGGTAAAAGGAACGAACGTTATCAGAGCAACGTCGTTTGTTATCAGCATGCTCGAGAAGAAACATAAAAAGAGAAGTACAAGCACGACGCCACGGACCGTGTTCATTTTTGAAACAAGCATTTCTCCGATCTGTCGAAAGACCGACAATCTCTGGAATCCTGCCATTACGATCATAAGAGAAAGCAGGATCGCAAGCGTCCTATAATCGATATATCCAAAGTATTCCTTGTCCGGTAACACAAAAAAACACGAAACAAGCGCCAGCAAAAATGCCGCACATAAAACCGTTTCGCGTTTCAAAAAGCTTTTTATTTTTTCTATAGTCAGGATATTCATACAATGGAGCATTGTATATATATTGAAGGGATTAGTCAAGTGCAATGAATCGGGGGGACGGTTCAAGTTTCAACATAAAAACAAGCGGACAAAATTTTTTATCTGTGGTAAGATGAAGTATAATTGTTTTTTTGTTTTATTGGGGGAAATTATTATGTCTGAGCATTTCTACAGTGGGGATCTTTTCTATTCACAAAATGAGCGAAAAGAAACGGTCCGCCGTTCAAAGCAGGAACTTGCGGATGCAAACGCGCCGATGTTTTCTCTTGCCGACAGAGAATCTCTTTTAAAATACTACACCGAAGAATCAAAGAAAAAGCGGGATGAACTATCGGATAAATATGTCAGTGCCACAAGCGGATTCAGCATATCTTCCATGAACAGGGAGCTTGCGGAAGCCTGGAGCCTTCAGCGCTATAACGGCAAGGATTCCGCCAGCATGACGGAACTAAAGGGTTGTCTTACCGCTCTTACGAATAAACTCGATGAAAACGTCACCTTTTTCGATCATAACGATATCCGCACCAAGGTCGATGAGGTCACGGGAAAATATAAGGCGCTTATTATTGCCTGCGAATCCTATGTATTTACACATAAGAGCCCCCGAACCATCGCAGGAAAAGCAAGAAAGAAGATGGCACAGAGTCTTCTCTCTGCGGCAGTCTCCGAACTTGATATGCTCCATGACGCCGCGATAAACGCTTTTGACGAAGCAAAATCCAAAAATGCTGCTGCGGACGTAACCCTCAAATGGGACGATATCGTTCACCACGGAAGGCTCCGGGTTCTGGATCACAACAGAGACGACTATGATGCGGCACTCGTACAGTCTGCGGGAAGAACCGTAAGGGTAAAACACAGTGACACAAAATCGCAGGAATATATAACATATGCGATGAACGATGAAGATCTTGTTAAATGCCGTCGTATCGTTGCAATGGATGCTCTTGCAAGAAAGCTCTCCGTTGGCAGCCTTTCCGGTGGAGAAGGTATGCAGACCCGAATGGCAACAATGATGATAAACGGAAAGCCTGTCGTTGCCTGCGTAACATCCGGCATTACCGGAACAACTTCTTCCGAATACTATAACGAAGACTATAAAATAAAACGTCCGGGGTCCGTTTTTCTGACAAAAACCGACCCCTCCTACAGCGAGGCGCATCTGAAGGACCTCTTGTCCCTTCCGTTTATAGATTATCTCTGCGGCGTAAAGGGTCGCGATATGAAAGACCTTCGTACGGAAAAGACCGATACCGGAAAAGGCACGGTCCTCGGAAGAATAATAGCCGACGGACATATTGAAGCCAGAACCGCCTTCGGAACGGATTTTGAACCCTTTCCCGAGATCGGGGACGGCTGGATGGATAAGGAACTGGCCGAACATATCATGGGCCTTAACGAGAAGGATATTCTTACAATGATGGCGGGTGTTCTTCCCGAAGAGGAAAGAATGGTCGTTGCAAAGCGTCTTGAAAGCCTTAAAGGAAGGATCAGGGAAAAAATGGGGCCCGACGGATCATATCCGGAGTCAACCTTTAAAACGACTGATTCTTACAAACAGATGGTACAGGATCCGGTTGCCCTTGCGGATAAGATTACCGGCATGAAAAGCCATATACCTTCTTATCTTGATGCAGATCGTGCCATGGCAGGTGCGGCGATTCCGGAAGAGAAACTTCCGGAGGAAGGACTGCTCGTCTCAAAAAAGAAGTTGATGGAGGATATCAAAGAGGCTAAGGGAAAAGAAGCGGAGGCATTAAATAAGATCATAACGGAGATAAAGGCTATAAATGTTCTGTTTCCGGAAGGAAGCACGGATATTGCTCCGCTGCAGGAAGGAAAAGTCGCGCTTTCAAATAAACTTGATGAGAAATTCAAAAAGGATCATGATCTTCAGGCAAAACTCAGGGAATATCTTAAAACCTCTAAGGATGCCAAAGATCTTCCCAACCGTCTTGCAGTCGGCAAGCTGTTAAACGCATCAATACACCAGGAAAACACCGTAAGAATGCATGTTAACGAAATGTGCGACTGGGTTGATAAACTAAAAAAAGAAAAAAGCCAAAGAAAAGTGGCAATATCCTATGACGAGCTTTTCCGGGAGGCAATGGTCATTGCGCAAAATATGAGAAGAGCCGGAGAGTTTTCCATTAGCGACCTTTACCGCGGTATGGTATTCTCCGAAGAAGAGCTTTGTGAAAGAACGGATACCGAAAGCCTTGGAAAGCTGAACGAAAGACTAAAGAAGAATGTAAAAAAAGAGCTTGAAAAGGCGAGAAAGGATGCCGGGAAAAGTGAAAAAGAGAGAGAAGTTAAAGCCATCGATATTCCCGATCTCATCGATAAGGTTATACGGACAGAGTCCGGTAAAGTGCCCGAAGGCTTTACGGCTTTTATCGGTGCCGTTAAAGAACTGGCCGACACCGGAGCCGCATATTTAAAAAAGCATGATGACCGGCTTATTAACGGAACCACAGCCCATTCAAGAATATCGATAATCGAAGATCTCCTGGATCTTTTGGACGATGAGATCGGAACTTTCCTTGAAAAGAGCGAGGACGGTGCGCTCTCCATAAAGCGTTCCGAAGTTAAACGCCTTACGGACGAGATCGTTAAGGACGGAAAAAAGAAAGAGGAAATAACGATTGCCGATCTTTGCCTCATGGTAAAGAAAGAGATGCTTATAGATCACGAAAAGGGCGAGTCCGCAGGATCCAAACACAGAGCCGAAAAGCGCTTGACCGATGCAAAGAAAAGAACTGCGTACAAGGATGAACCCTTCTTTATGTATTCACAGAAGATGGACGCATCCCTTAAATCAAGGCGTAGAAACTCTCCCGAAGTTACGCTGTATGCCGACAAGCTTGCGGAATTGGCCAAAATACCGACAATGAAGGTATTCCCTCCCGAAGCTGTAAGGGAATACGAAAAAAGAAGAAAGACGATCAAAAACGAGACAGACAGGCTGAATGCGGAATCCGTGATAAAAAATGCTTTCGCGGATGTATATGGCGCATTCAGGAAGGCCCTTGATGAGTCAACGGATGCATATAACAAATACGCACAAAAGCAGGAAAAGAAGTTTTTCGGCGGTGTGCTTACGGGACAGGGAAGACTTGATATCATGAGAAATGTTTATGAATCCGGAGTCGCAGTGCACAAACTCTTTACAATAGAAGGAAAAGATAAAAAGCTTTTGATAAATCATGATCTTATGATGCAACAGGTTGACATTCTTTTGAAATCCGGAATGAAGTATGAGGACATAACATTTATGGATATTATCGTTCAGACCAGAAAATTTCAGGCTGAGGAGGCAAAAAAACAATAAGCCGGCGAAAAGAAAAGCTGGAATCCTTTCAGCAAAAAAAAGAAATAAAAAAGAACCGTCCCCTTCACTCAGGGGACGGTTTTTTAAATTTACTCTTCATCCTGAAGGGCATCATAGCCTTCTTCGCCGGTTCTTATCTTAATTACGTTCTCTACGTTGTAGATAAAGATCTTACCGTCACCGATATGTCCGGTGTAAAGCGTCTTCTTTGCTGCTTCGATAACCTTACGTACAGGTACCGCACAGACAACGACGTCGATTCGGATCTTCGGAAGGAGGGCCGCTTCGAGAGCAACTCCTCTGTAGTATTCCGGCTGACCCTTTTGTGCACCGCAGCCCATAACGTGTGATACCGTCATACCGGTAATGCCGAGAGAGATAAGTGCATTCTTAAGCCGCTCGAGGTTTCTTTCTTTGCAGAGGATCTCGATCTTTGTCATCTTTGGTCCGCCCTGCTCCATAGTCTGCTTATCAACGTTCGGAGCAACCTTTACTTCTACTGCGGTTTCAACCGGGGCAAGTTCAAGGTCGCCAAGGTCAATATCCGTCATACCGTCAAGATATTCAGCACCGTAAGAGTTCTGAATCTCAAAGTCCGCATAAGCACTGGGAAGACCATGTTCCGTTATGTCAAGACCTGTTATCTCTTCTTCTGCCGTTGCACGAAGGCCGAAGATCTTCTTTATGACAGCAAATGTTATAAAGATTGTTACTACGGTAAATGCCGCCGTTGATAATATGCCAAGGCACTGTATGCCAAGAAGCTTAACGCCGCCGCCGTAGAAAAGACCGATGAGAACGTTTCCGTCAGCGTCCGCCAATGAATATCCCGGAGCCGAATCCGTTGCGAAAAGTCCAACCGCAACAGTTCCCCAAACACCGTTCATCATATGAACCGCAACCGCGCCTACAGGATCGTCGATATGAAGCTTATGATCAAGGAGCCAAACTCCGAACACTACCAAAAGTCCCGCAACTGCACCGATAACAATAGATCCGAATGCATCAACCACATCACAGGGAGCCGTTATTCCGACAAGACCCGCAAGGGAAGCATTCAGACACATGGAAACATCGGGCTTACCGTATTTTACCCATGTAAAGATCATACATACAACCGTTGCAACTGCCGGAGCGATGGTTGTTGTTACAAAGATTGAACCGAGCTGTCCCAAAGATGTTGCCGCAGCACCGTTGAATCCGTACCAGCCGAGCCAGAGAATAAATACACCCAGGGCGCCGATGGGAATGTTATGACCCGGGAAAGCATTTACTTTTACAACTTTTCCGTCCTTGTCACGTACAAACTTACCGATACGGGGACCGACCATGATCGCACCGATAAGGGCGCAGATACCGCCTACCATATGTATACATGTACTTCCGGCAAAATCATGGAATCCGATCTGTGAAAGCCAGCCGCCGCCCCATGTCCAATGAGCTTCGATAGGATAGATCACACCGGAGATGATCGCGGAATATACGCAGTATGAAAGAAATCTCGTTCTTTCAGCCATAGCTCCGGAAACGATTGTTGCCGTTGTTGCACAGAATACAAGGTTGAATACAAAATTTGACCAGTCAAATGATCCGTATCCCGAGAATATCTGGAGATTCGGCTTTCCCAAAAGTCCGAAAAAAGCATCTTCTCCAAGAAGGAGTCCGAAACCGATAGCGATAAACATTACAGTTCCGATACAAAAGTCCATAAGGTTCTTCATAAGGATGTTGCCGGCATTCTTTGCTCTTGCAAAACCGGACTCTACCATTGCAAAACCTGCCTGCATCCAGAAGACCAGTGCGGCTCCGATCAGGAACCATACGCCGTAAAGTTCGCCTCCGACGTAATCCATAATTTCTTGTGTTACCATAACCAATACCTCTCTTTCTATGGTTCTGTATAAATATAACGGCGACTCTCTTATGTGTTTAAGAAAGTCGCCGTTGACTTATTTATTTTGTGATACGAGTTATCTTACCGAGTAAAGGATCTGTCCGTATGTGGGATATGGCCAGATATCCAGCGGAACAATGGTCTCCATCTCGTCTACCACTTCGCGAACGCTGTGCATCGAAGCTTC
>JAFOND010000104.1 GCA_017418645.1 Lachnospiraceae bacterium
CGTGGTTCGAAGCGTATAATATATGCTGACGAAGATACGGTCTATTACACGGATGACCATTACGAATCCTTTAAAAAAGCAACTTTTGATCCCGACAATAAGGAGTACCCGACATGGAAGTAAAATTTGATCTTTCAACCTGTTTTTCGCCTGATGATGTTCACGCCGTACTTAAGGAGGCGCTTAATCTTTCGGAACACTACGGCGGAAATCTTGACGCTTTACATGACGTTCTTACCGATCCCCATGAGGAGTGGAATATAACATTTACCGGAACAAAGTCCGCGTCCGCCGTTATCGACGCAAAGTTTATGAAGCATTTTAAAAGAGTATTTGCGGATGCGGAGAAAGAAGGAGCGAATGTAAAAACAACCTTCGTGGATTAGAGCTTCATCTCCATATACGGAAGAACCGTAAAGCCGCTCTTTTCGTACAGCCGGACAGCGCGTTCGTTTTCTTCTTCCACTTCCAGACGGTAGATGCAATCGGTATATTTTTCCGTAACGAATTCCATGAACTTCTTCCCGATACCGAGACCCCGGTATTGGTCTTTTATGTACAGGTCCTCAATCCAGATGCATTGCTTCCCGAACTCCGTGGAGAAGCTTTTCGCGATCATTGCATATCCGAGAATATTGCTTTCGCCTTCGAAAATATATCCTTCCACATAAGGATTGTCATTTACGCAGTTATCTATATCCTTTAGAAAAATCTCGTCGGAGCCGTCGGTAAACACGGCGGGTGAAGAATAGAATTCCCGCATCATTTCAAGAACATTATCCCTGTCGGATTCAGCCATCTCTCTTATCTTTATTTCCATTTGAACGCTACCCTTTACACTAAATTTGTGATATATTCTAGAGAGATTATACCACGAAACGACGAGGAAAATGCAAATTTATTTGCATTTGACGACCGTACGTGATAACGGTCGCTCTGCGACCGTTATACCACAGGAGAAGACTATGGCAAAAAAGAATTATTACGCGGTATGGAAAGGGCTTACGCCCGGGATATATGATAACTGGCCCCAGGCGCAGGCGCAGGTTTCAGGGTTTGCGGGCGCCGGATATAAGGGCACGGCGACCTTTGAGGAAGCCAAGGCGCTTATGGAAGAAAACGGAGTTACCGATTATTTCGTTTGCGACGTGAAGACTGCCGGTGAACCGGTACAGATGACACTTGACCTTGGGACGCCCGGCGAACCGGTACAGAGGACACCTGATACGGACTTAATTGAACCCTATGCGTTTACCGACGGCTCATATAACATGGCGACGGGAGTTTTCGGTTATGGTGGTTTTTTGATAAATGATGGTATAAAATACAAGCTACAGGGCTCTTCCGACGATCCCGAACTTGCGGCAAGCTGGAACGTGGCGGGAGAAACCGTGGGAGCCATGGCGGCGATCGAAAAAGCGAAGGAACTCGGAATAAAAGAACTGACCATATACTATGATTACGAAGGCGTGGAAAAGTGGGCAACCGGAGCATGGAAAACAAATAAACCGGTTTCCGTACGATATAAAGAATACATTGAAGGCTGTGGTATAAAAATTGATTTCGTTCATGTAAAAGCACATACCGGAATCCCCGGAAACGAAGAGGCGGACCGATTGGCGAAGGAAGCTGCGGGAGTTTTATAACATTTTGACTTAAAACTTACGGAAAATAAAAAAGAGGCGGCCTTTAGCCGCCTCTTTTTTTAATAGTATTCTAAAAATATCTCTTAAGTAATCCTTCGAATCCTTTTCCGTGTCTTGCTTCGTCACGACCGATCTCGTGAACCGCATCGTGGATCGCGTCAAGATTAAGCTCTTTTGCTTTCTTTGCAAGTTCGAATCTTCCCTGAGTTGCGCCGTATTCAGCTTCTGCGCGAAGCTCAAGATTCTTCTTTGTGCTGTCCGTAAGAACTTCACCTAAGAGTTCCGCAAACTGTGCAGCGTGTACCGCTTCTTCCATGGCTGCCTTTTCATAGAAAGCGCCGATCTCCGGATATCCCTCGCGGATGGCAACACGCGCCATTGCAAGATACATGCCGACTTCCGTGCACTCTCCCGTGAACATCTCGCGAAGACCTTTCTTAATGTCTTCCGGAGCATCCTGTGCTACGCCGAGAACATGCTCAGCCGCATACACTTTATCTTCTTTTGATTCGTTGAATTTCTCTGCCGGAGCGTGGCATACCGGACATTCTTCCGGCGGCTGATCTCCCTCATGAACATAACCGCAAACGCTGCAAACCCATTTAGCCATTTTTCATTCCCTCCTTTATATTGGATGTGTTTATATAACCTCATACATTATCCTAAAAAAAACACGCTTCGTCAACAAGATTTTCCTTGAAATTCAAAGCTTTCATAACTATACTATTATGGATTGTATACAGGGGAGACCATGGAAAGGGAACGCTATGAGTTACATAACCGTTGACAGTACAATAAAAGATGTTTGGGAGACGCCCGTCGGACACGACGTTTTAAAGAAGCTTCTCCTTACTTTGAACCTGCCGGAAAGCACGGTGACAAACCCGGTTTCCGCGCATGTTAAGATCTCATCGCTTTCAAAGGTGTTCGGGGACAAGGTTCCTCCGACCTTTCTTATGTCGCTCATCCACCTTATCAATTCGGAACCGGACACTCCCGGGGGAGAGGACGAGCCGGAGAAAAAGGCATGGTGGAAGGAAGCGGTTTTCTATCAGATATATCCCCGGAGCTTCCGGGATTCCAACGGAGACGGCATCGGCGATATAAAGGGCATAATCGAAAAACTTGATTATTTGAAGGATCTCGGAATTAACGCGATCTGGCTTTCACCCGTGTATGATTCGCCCAACGATGACAACGGCTATGATATCCGTGACTACAGAAAGATAATGAAAGAGTTCGGAACCATGGAGGATTTCGATACCCTCCTTTCCGAGATGCATAAACGTGATATAAAACTTCTTATGGATCTTGTGGTAAACCATACTTCCGATGAACATGAATGGTTTCAGACCGCGCTTAAGGATCCGAAATCGAAGTACCGCGACTATTATTTCTTCCGGGAGGCAAAGGAGGGAGATCCTCTTCCGAATAACTGGAATTCCTTCTTCTCCGGACCGGCATGGGACCGCTATCCCCTTGAACCCATCGTGGGAGAGGATAAGAGACCTTATGCACTTCATCTCTTTTCAAAGAAACAGCCGGACCTTAACTGGGACAATCCCGAGCTTCGCGAGGACGTTATCGACATGATAAAGTTCTGGCTGGAAAAAGGCGTGGACGGCTTCAGGATGGATGTCATCAACTACATCTCGAAGGTGGAAGGACTTCCTGACGGGGATGAGACCATCGCGGAAATGATGGGTTTCCCGGGAATCGAAAAGTATTATTACGGACCGAATCTTCATAAATATTTTAAGCAGATACATGAAGAGGCGTTTAAGCCCTATAACGCATTTTCCGTGGGCGAATGCCCGGGACTTGGAATGCAGATGGCAAAGCTTGTCACGGGAGACGACCGGGGCGAGCTTGATATGATGTTCTCCTTCGATCATCTGGAAAATCCGGGAAAGGGCAAGTTTGACGACTATAAATATGACCTTAATTATTACCGCGATTACATGATCGACTGGATGGAGAATTACGGAAACCGCTGCAGGATGTCTCTGTTTTACAATAACCATGACAATCCGAGAATGGTTTCGAAAATAAACCCCAAGACATCGAAGGATGAGGTTTTAAGACAGCGCCTTGAGATACTCCTTGTGACGATGCAGATGACATTGAAGGGAACGCCTTTTATCTTCCAGGGCGACGAGATGGGGCTTACGAATTATAACTTTAAATCCATGGAAGACATCCGAGATATCGAATCAAAGAACCTTTACAAGGAGCTTATAAATCAGGGCAAGACGGAAAAGGAAGCCTTTAAGATCATAAAGGCCGGATCAAGGGATCATGCCCGCGAACCGCTTCCCTGGGCGGATAAAGAGACAAAGAGACCGGAGCATCTTAAGCAGACTCCGGACCCCGCGATCCTTAACGCATACAGGGATCTTATAAAGATAAGAAAAGAAAACGAAGCGCTTATCTACGGTGAGTTTAAACTTTTAAACAAAGACAAAGATCATTTTACATATGCAAGAAAATATAAAGACGAGATCTTTGTAATAGACATAAATCTTTCGGATAAAAAGATACCTTCCGTATTCAGAAGGGAAGATTTTACGCCGGTGTTCATGCCGCATTTCCTCGAGAGCGGAATGAACCGGCTCTCGCCTTACGAGGCAAGGATATTTAAAAAGGAGCGAAGATAACATTGCTTAAGTTTAAATACGAAACGGACAGGATGTATCTTCGGATCCTGGATGAAGGCGTATACAAAGAGGTTTTGGAATTCTATCAGAATAACCTGGGAAGCTTCGAGGTCTCCGAACCCATAGATCCGGAGAGTTTTTCCGAAGAATATTTCAGGGATATCTTAAGATATGAACACCAGATGATATTAAAAAGCGAGCTTATCCGTTATTGGGCGATACCGAAGGCGGAGCCCGGAAGGATATGCGGAACCGTATCTTTCAGGGATATAAACCGCGGAAACTTCCAATGCTGTACCCTGGGATATAAGGTGGACAAAGATTATCGCGGCATGGGATACGCCACGGAGATGGTAAGCTTCGGCGTGGAGCTCATGGAAAAAGAAGTAAAGCTCCACAGGATAGAAGCCACAGTTCTTCCGGACAACGAACCGTCAATCAGACTTCTTGAAAAGCTTAATTTTAAGCGCGAAGGTTATCTTCGCGAAAAGATACAACTCCAGGGTGTCTGGAGAGATCATTATTTTTATGCAAGGATTAACGAAAGTAATGAGTGAAGTAATTATTGAATGTAAACATTTAAGAAAGAGTTACGACGAGAGCGTTTTTGCCGTACACGATTTTAATCTTCAGGTGGAGCGCGGAGAATTCGTTACTCTTCTGGGACCTTCGGGCTGCGGTAAGACAACGATCCTTCGTATGATCGCGGGCTTTGAAACACCCAGCGGCGGAGAGATCCTTCTTGAGGGAAAGGACATCAGCGCCCTTCCTCCCTATGAAAGAAAGATAAACACGGTTTTTCAGAGCTATGCTCTTTTTCCGCATCTTAACATATACGAAAACATTGCCTTCGGACTTCGGGAAAGAAAGGTTCCGAAAGCGGTCATAGACGAAAAGGTAAAGCGCGTTCTTGACGTGGTCGACCTTGAAGGCTTTGAGAAAAGAAAGGTGCAGAGTCTTTCCGGCGGACAGCAGCAGCGTATCGCCATTGCCCGGGCCATCGTTAACGAGCCGGACATCCTTCTTCTCGACGAGCCCATGGGAGCCCTTGATTATAAGATGAGGGTGGAGATGCAGGAAGAGCTGAAGCGTCTTCATAAGGAACTGGGAATAACCTTTATCTTTGTTACCCATGACCGCGAAGAAGCAATGTATATGTCCGATAAGATCGTTGTTATGCAAAAGGGATTAAAGATGCAGGAAGGTACTCCGGAGGAAGTTTACAACCGTCCGCAGAATGCCTTTGTTGCGGACTTTGTCGGGGATTCAAATATCTTTGAAGGAAAGGTTGTTTCCAAGAACGTGGTAAATTTTGCGGACAGGGATTATGAATGCGAAACGGAGTTTCCGGAAGGAGCTCTTGTGGATGTTATGATCCGTCCGGAAAACGTTCTCATAAAAGACGGAAAGGATGCAACGGTTACGTCTTCAAACTTTAAGGGCAGATTTTTCGAGGTCGCCCTGGAGAGCGGAAAGAAAGAGATCTATGCCGCATCGAAATCTGCTTATGACGAAGGAACCGAGGTGTCTTTCGAATTCGTAAAAGAAGGCATCCATACAATGAAGTCCGACATCATAATGAACCGTTTCGCAAACGAAGAAACGGGAGAAGAGATCACCTTCACTCCCGCGGAAGCTGATCTTTCCGACGATCCGGATGCAGGCATCATCAAGGGATACATCACCTTTATCATCTATAAGGGCGATCACTATAATTATCATGTTGAGGCGGAAGACCATACGGAATATTCCGTCAATGACGAATATCTCTGGAACGCCGGAGACTTTGTCAGCATCATAATAAAGAAAAACAACGGAGGAGAGAATTAAATGGCGCGCGACAAGAGACGCTTTTACAGCGTGCCCTACATGATCTTTATGATCCTGTTTTTCATCCTTCCGCTTCTTATACTTTTTTACTATGCATTCACATCCGCGGACGGAGTTTTTTCCGCGTCCAATTTTATCGGCTTTTTTAAGAACAAAAGAGCGCTTTCCACCTTGGTGTACAGCCTTTTGATCGCGCTGTGCACAACGGCTCTCTGCCTTGTTATCGCATACCCCTGCGCATATCTTATCTCGAAAAAGATCGTTAAGGGAAAGAGAATTTTGCTCCTTCTTTTTATCATGCCGATGTGGATAAACTTTACTTTAAGGATCACCGCGCTAAAAGAGATATTAACGCTTATCGAGGGAAACCTTGCGTTCCATCCCTTCCTTAACACGGTCCTGGGAATGACGTATGACTTTCTTCCCTTTATGATCCTGCCGATCTTTAACTCGGTTGAAAAGATAGACAAGAGCCTTATCGAAGCATCGAAGGATCTTTTTGCCAACGAAAGGGAGACCATTTTAAAGGTTGTTATCCCGCTTTCGCTTCCCGGAATTCTGTCCGGAGTTTCCATGGTATTTCTTCCCGCCATGACAAACTATGTTGTGCCGGACCTTGTCTATAACAGCACGTATATTATGGGAAGTCTTATAGGAAGTTACTTTATGGCCTACGACTGGCACAACGGATCCGTGGTATCCCTTGTGCTTTTGAGTTTGATATTAATCCTTACACTGCTTACGGGTAAGAGTGTGGAGGAAACAAGATGAAAAAAAACAACTTACTTACAATTTCATTCATAGTCCTGATCCTTGCCCTGATCTATCTTCCTATCCTTATGATCACGGCATACTCCTTCACGGATGCGGACATGATAGGGCAGAGCGGAGCGCTCTCGCTCACGAATTACCGCGTTCTTTTTTCGGAGGAAGATCTTCGGGCGATGATAATAAACACGATCCTTTTATCACTTGTTGTTGCGGCACTTTCATCTATCCTGGGAACCCTTGGAGCCATCGGCGCATTTTACGGCAGCAGGCGAAGAAGAAGCGCATACACAGCTATGAACCAGATCCCGGTGGTAAACGCGGATGTCGTTACCGGCTTTTCAATATGCGTTCTTTTGATCGCATTCTTCGGAATGGAAAAGGATACGTATATCCCGCTGGTGCTGTCCCTTACAACACTTTGCGCACCCTTCTGTTATCTTTCGGTGCTGCCCAGGATGCAGCAGATGGATCCGATGATATATGAAGCGGCGCTGGATCTTTTCTGCAAACCGACAGCGGCCATGTTCCGCGTTATACTGCCGCAGCTTGCAACATCCATAGCCTCCGGATTTATGCTTTCCGTTACGCTTGTTCTGGATGATTATTTCATCACGACATATACAAAGCCCGCGACCTTTGACACCATAAGCACATACGTTGTAAACGCGACACGCGGCTCCGATACCACCATAAAAACGGCACTCTGGGCGCTCTCCGCAGTGATCTTTGTGATCGTGCTGGTGGTTGTTGTTTTAATAAATGTATTTGAAAAAAATGAGAACAAAGAGATATAACCGCCTAACTTCATACATCCTGACAGTCGCGCTTATGGCGACGACCCTTCTTTCCGGCTGTTCCAAAGAAGCTGCCGGCGATACCGCCGCGTCCTCCGACACCATCGTTCTTCGCGTGTCCAACTGGGAAGAATATATCGACGAGGGCGATGAACTGGAAGGAACGCCTTCCATCATAGACGACTTTGAGAAGGCATATTATGAGGAAACCGGAAAGAAAGTTAAGGTTGAATATTCAACTTTCGGAACCAACGAGGACCTTTATCACCGTATATCCATCGGCGACCGTTTTGACCTTGTATGTCCTTCGGAATACATGATCATGAAGCTTATGGACGAGGATATGGTACTCGCTTATCCCTCATCATTTTATGATAAAGAAAACGAAGAAAACGCATATGTAAACAATATTTCCCCGTACATAGAAAAGCGGCTGGAGGCTCTTACCATAAACGATAAAAAGCTTTCGGATTACGCCGCGGGCTATATGTGGGGTACTTTGGGTTTCGTATATAATCCGGAGGAAGTCGCGGAAGAAGATGTGGACGATTGGGACTTTATGGTCAATAAAAAATACAACCGCCGCATAACCACAAAGGACTCCGTTCGCGACTGCTATTTTGCTGCGATGGGTATGCTGACATCGGACCTTGTTTCGTCGCCGGCCTTTAAAGAGGATCCGGATTATGAAACAAAACTTTCGGATGAGTTAAACGATACATCGAAAGCAACCGTGGACAAGGTGGAGAAGGTCCTTACGGATGTGAAGGAAAATGTATATGCCTTCGAAACAGACAGCGGAAAAGCAGACTTGGTAACCGGCAAAGTTTTATCCAACCTTCAGTGGTCCGGCGATGCCGTATATTCCATGGAACAGGCGGAAGAAGAGGGCGTTACATTGTATTACAGCGTTCCCGAATCTTCGACGAACCTCTGGTTCGACGGCTGGGTCATGCTTAAGGACGGCATACTCGAGAATACCGGAGTTACTCTTCCGTCAAAGGGTGATCGTAAAACGGACAGGATTGCGGAAGAAAGCGTTGTGGCAAAAGCAAAGATAGATGCGGCAACCGCCTTTGTAAACTTCCTTTCCCGTCCGGAAAACGCGGTAAGAAACATGGATTACATCGGATATACCTCCGTCATCTCCGGCGAAGTCGGCGGGGATATAGAAGAGTACGTGCGTGAGTGTTATGAAGTGTCGGACGAGGAGACTACCGATGAAGAAGCCGATGCTGAGGAAGACAGCGAAGATTCCGAAGAACTCATTCCATATGATATAAGCTACTTCTTCGGCGAGCCGGAAGGCACCGTGGAGATCATGTCCGACGAGGATTCCACTAAAGGTATGCTCTTTGCGCAGTACCCCACGGAAGACGTCATAAAGCGCTCCGTAGTCATGGCTTTCTTCCCGCCGGAAGACAATGCCCGCGTTTCACGAATGTGGATCAACGTCCGCTGCGCGGATTTCTTTTAGATATCCCCTCTGTCTTGACATTATCCCCGTCGGTAACTTATAATATCAACGTTTATATGTGTTTTAACAACCCCAAAGGAGGTGCAAAATGGCAGAAGTAATATTTACACCGGAGAATTTTGAGGAAGAAGTTTTAAAGAGTGATATCCCCGTTATGGTGGATTTTTATGCTGACTGGTGCGGACCGTGCAAGATGATGATGCCGGTTGTTGAATCCCTTGCGGAGGAATACGAAGGCAAGGTTAAGATCGGAAAGATAGATTCCGATGAAGCCGGCGAACTTGCACAGAAATACGGAATTATGAGCATCCCGAATTTCCTGTTCTTCAAGAACGGAGAGAAGGTGGATAATCTTATCGGAGCCGTTTCGGAGGATGCGCTGGCTGAGAAATTG
Source organism: Lachnospiraceae bacterium (assembly GCA_017418645.1). Classification (GTDB taxonomy): domain Bacteria; phylum Bacillota; class Clostridia; order Lachnospirales; family Lachnospiraceae; genus FD2005. The sequence goes on from JAFOND010000104.1 coordinate 9,570, forward strand.
GACTCGTTATTATAGGAGAGAAATAAAAAATGAGCGAAACAACAAAGCCTGCGGGCAAGAGTGACCATATCTACGGACTGGACGGACTTCGTGCCCTTGCCATCATAGGCGTTACACTGTTTCATATGTTTCCTGGCACTTTTAAGGGAGGATACCTTGGTACCTCCCTTTTCTTCGTCCTTACAGGATATCTTCTTGCAAAGACGTCGGATAAAAAGATGGAGGCCGGAACCTTCAGCGTGGGTGAGTATTATCTGAAGCGTTTAAAGAGGATCTATCCTGCGCTTATAATCGTGCTACTTGTGACATCCGGAGTGTATTATATATTCATCCGCGAAGCGCTGGGCGGCACAAGACCGGAACTCCTTTCCATCATTTTCGGATACAACAACTGGTGGCAGATCGCGGGCAACGCGGATTACTTTACAAAGATAAGCAATGCATCGGCATTTACGCACCTCTGGTTCCTTGCTATCGAGGTCCAGTTCTATCTTATCTGGCCGATAATCCTTATCATATATTCCTTCCTTTCGGACGAGAAGGAATCGCCCCTGGGCCTTGTTTTCTTAATGATCCTTACCATAACATCCGCAGCGCTTACGCCGATAATGTATCATCCCGGCGATGATGTAACGAGACTTTACTACGGCTCGGATACAAGAGCCTATGCCCTTCTTTTCGGTACCTTCCTGGGAATGGCAGAAAACGAAAGAAGACTTATACGCTTTAAAAAGGGTGCGGCAAGAACCCTGGGACCCATCCTTTTTGTTACGATGCTTGCCATAACCATCGTTGCATATTTCCTGCTGGACGGTCAGCTTCCCTTTACATACCTTGGCGGAATGCTTGGCATGACGTTAGTGTTTGCACTCATGCTTTTAACGGTAACGGATAAAAGAACGCATATCGGAAAACTACTTGAAGCAAAGCCCATCGCATGGATCGGAAAGATAAGTTATGAAATGTATCTCTGGCAGTATCCGGTTATATATTTCTTCCTGTACAAAGGCTTAAACGACAAGCTTCCGGGATCATATCTGATCGAAGCCGCTGCAATCGTTATCCTTGCGGCAATCCTTCACTATGTTGTTGAAGCGATCATGAAGAAAAAGTTCAACGTGGGAAATGCAATCGCCATCGTTGCAACCTGTCTTGTCATGATAGTGGGCTGCGTCGGAATATTTACTGCTCCCAAGGAAAGACCGGGAAATATGGACGAGCTTGCAAAGCTTCTTGAGGAGAACCAGAAGAAGCTGCAGGAACTGGAGGAGAATAAAAAGAACGGTACGGACGAGACGGAAGAAGCGGACACCGAAACGGCCGAAGGTGAAACCGGAGAAACCGAGGAAGGCGCTAGCGAAGAAACAACGGAAACCGAGGAGACAAAGGAACAGCCGGCGCCCGAATTTGAATATGCCGCTTCCGATCTTACAAACTCCGCTGAGGTTTCAAAAGAGAGAGTGCTGATGATCGGCGATTCCATTATGCTGGGCGCATCGGAAGATCTTCTTAACGAGCTTCCCGGCGCCACAATCGATGCGGTGCAGAACCGAATGGTGGTAAGCGCGATAGAGGTAGGCAAAGAGCATATCGCAAACGGCGATCTTAATAAAACGGTTGTAATATCCCTGGGAACAAACGGAAGGATAACGAAGGATACTGCAAGAAAGATAATGGATACCTTCGGACCGGATACCTCAGTATTCTGGGTAAACCTTTTCGGAAGAACGGTTTTATGGCGCGACGAAGCAAACCAGAACCTTATAGACATCAGTCAGGAATATCCGAACCTTACGGTCATTGACTGGTGCTCGCTCATAAAAGATCATCCCGAATGGCTGTGGCAGGACGGAGAACACCCCAACGTTGAGGGCGCAAAGATCTTCGCCCAGCTGGTGAGGGAGAGTATAGAATCGGCACAATACAATCAGCAACAGTAGTTGACAATCCAACATTAAAGTAGTAACATACATATTCGATGGACAACGGAGTCCGCTCTTATTAACGGGAGCGGACTCTTTTTTCTTGACAAACCGTGAAATTCACTTATAATATGAAAGTTAGCGCTGCTTTAGAGTGGTAAAGCAGTAAAGCGATATGAAAAAGAGGTGAAACAAATTGGGAAAATATCTTGTGAAGAGGGTGCTTCTTGCAATACTTTCCGTCATTATAATAAGCGCCATCACATTCTTTACCATGAACCTTATCCCGGGTGGTCCGTTCAATAAGGAAAAGGCTGCTTCTCCGGAGACAATAAGGCTTCTGGAAGAAAAGTACAATCTGGATAAGCCCGTGGGACAGCAGTATCTTATGTATATGAACAACCTGCTTCACGGCGACTGGGGCGTATCCTTAAAGACAACACGTGATATCTGGACAGATATCAGCAGCAAGTTTTCAGTATCCGCAAAACTCGGCGGAACGGCTGCAATCCTTGCCATAATCGTCGGAGTGGTTTTAGGCTCCGCCGCCGCGCTGACAAGAAACCGGCTTCCGGACAGACTGATAGTGTTCTTTACGACCCTGGGAACGGCCATGCCGTCCTTCGTTCTTGCAACACTTCTTCTTTTGGTGTTCTGCTTAAAGCTGGGCTGGGTACCGGTATGGAATGCGGAGAGCCCGAACTATGTCCTTCCGGTAATCGCGCTTTCGGTTTATCCCATGGCATATATCACACGTCTTACAAAGACATCCATGCTTGATTCCTTAAATCAGGACTATGTCCGCACGGCTCGCGCAAAGGGCGTTCCCCGCGGCAAGGTAATATTCATGCATGCACTTCGTAATGCTCTTATCCCGGTTATAACATATGTTGGACCGATGGTTGCTTATATCCTTACGGGATCCATGGTCGTTGAGAATATCTTTACCATCGGCGGGCTCGGAAGTTCATTCGTTACCAGTATCACAAACCGTGACTACACCATGATCATGGCAACGACGATGTTCCTTGCAATCTTAATGGTAATCGCGAACCTTATCACGGATATTGCGTATAAGCTTGTAGATCCGAGAATTACGTTCAAGTAAGCAGAAAGTTGAGAAGAAAATGAATCAGGAAGAATATACATATAAAAGAAGACAGATCCTTTCTTCACAGGTCGACCTTTCAAAGTTCAACGCGAAAGATTTTGAAAAGGCAACGGATGAAGAAAAGAGACAGCAGGATGTTATGGGTGAGTCCACAACATTCTTTAAGGACGGTATGCGCCGCCTTCGTAAGAACCCGCTTGCAATGGGTTCCATTATCGTGCTGGTGCTCATCATCGCATCCATAATCATCGCGCCGCATTTTTGCCCCTACAGCTATGATCAGATCATAACGGTAAACGGCAAGCGCGATAAGTCCGCGACGAACATGGGACCGATGGAATTTTCCAAGATGGAGCAGAAATATATGGACGAAACCGGAGAGGAACTATTCCCACATCTTTTCGGAACGGATTCTCTCGGCCGTGACTACTTCATAAGAGTTATCTACGGAACCCGCGTTTCCCTTTCGGTCGGCGTTGTTGCCGCCGTCATGGTTCTTATCATCGGACTTTTATACGGCTCCATCGCCGGATACTTCGGCGGAACCGTGGACCTTATAATGATGCGAATAGTCGATATTATCTATTCGCTTCCGGACATGCTTATGATCATCCTTCTCTCCGTTGTTTTGAACGAAACCCTTACACCGCTTATTTCGGGAACAATGCTTGCAAAACTCGGAACGAACATGATCTCCATGTTCATAGTATTCGCGCTTTTGTACTGGGTCGGCATGGCCCGTCTTATCCGCGGACAGATCCTTACGATAAAGAATAATGAATACGTTCTTGCGGCAAGATGTATCGGAACAAAGAACGGAAGAATCTTAAGAAAGCATATCCTTCCGAACTGTCTCTCCGTTATCATCATAACTACTGCACTTCAGGTGCCCTCCGCGATCTTTACGGAAAGTTATCTTTCGTTCCTGGGACTCGGTGTTTCAAGACCGCTTACGTCCCTTGGGTCACTTGCAAACGATGCCCGCGGAGCAATGCAGTCTTATCCCTTAAGACTGGTTATCCCGGCAGTTATCATATGTCTTATCGTGCTCGCGTTAAACCTTCTCGGCGACGGTCTTCGCGATGCCTTCGATTCAAAATTAAAGTAAAGGAGGTGTGAAGGAAATGGCAAACGAAAACGAAGTACAGAACGAAAACGACTATAATTTCTTACTCGAAGTTGACGATCTTCACACAAGCTTCTTTACGGAGAACGGTGAAGTCCGTGCGGTAAACGGAATCTCATTCAAACTTGAACCGGGAAAGACTCTCGGAATCGTGGGTGAGTCCGGTTCCGGAAAATCCGTTACGGCATATTCAATAATGCAGATACTTGCGGAGACGGGAAAGATCGTAAAAGGAAGCGTAACTTTCCGTGGCGAGGACATCACAAACTGGAACGAAAAGAAACTCCAGGAGTTCCGCGGATCAAAGGTTTCCATTATTTTCCAGGATCCGATGACATCCTTAAATCCGGTATTTACCGTTGGCTTCCAGCTTGAAGAAGCTGTCCGCCTTCATACCGGAAAGTCAAAAGAAGAAGCAAAGAAACGCGCCATCGAAATGCTTACACTTGTCGGCGTTAACGAGCCGGAGAGCCGTGTTAAGCAGTACCCCCACGAACTTTCGGGCGGTATGAGACAGCGTGTCATGATAGCAATGGCTCTTGCCTGCGAACCGGATATCCTTATCGCGGATGAGCCCACAACGGCCCTTGATGTTACGATCCAGGCCCAGATCCTTGAACTTATGCAGGAACTTCAGAAGAAGATGGGCATGTCGATAATCATGGTAACCCATGACCTTGGTGTTATCGCTTCCATGTGCGATGAGATCCTTGTCATGTACGGCGGAAGAATCTGTGAGCGCGGTACCGCGGACGAGATCTTCTATCATCCCTGCCATGAATATACAAAGGGACTTCTTCGTTCCATCCCGAAGCAGGACAACATGGGAGAGAAACTTGTTCCCATAGGCGGAACACCCATCAACCTTCTTAACATGCCGAAAGGCTGCGCTTTCTGCCCGCGATGCGAGAATGCGATGAAGATCTGTTTGACGGAACAGCCGGATGAATACTGGGTTGGCGATAACCACCTTGCATCCTGCTTTATGAATATGAAAGACCTTGTAGAAAACAGGGAGGGAAGACAATGAGCGAAGAAAAATACCTCTTGGAGGTAGAACACTTAAAACAATATTTCCCTGTGGCACAGGGTTTTAAGAAAATACCGCTTAAGGCCGTTGATGATGTTTCCTTTAAGATCAGACCCGGCGAAACACTTGGACTTGTCGGTGAGTCCGGCTGCGGTAAGACAACGGTAGGCCGTACTCTTTTAAGACTTTATCAGCCCACGGGCGGAAAGATTACATTCGACGGAGACGTTCTTTACGATTCCGAAAACAAGATCGATAAGGACATGCTCCCGTACAGAAAAAAGATGCAGATGGTTTTCCAGGATCCCTATTCATCGCTGAATCCGAGAATGACCGTCGAAGACATAATCGGAGAACCGCTGGACGTTCATAAGCTTTATTCAAACAAGGCACAGCGTCGCGAGAAGATCCTTCATCTTATGGAACTTGTAGGACTTAATGCGGAGCATGCAATGCGTTATGCACATGAGTTCTCCGGCGGACAGAGACAGAGGATCGGTATTGCAAGAGCCCTTGCCGTTGATCCGACTTTCATTGTCTGCGACGAGCCCGTATCCGCCCTTGACGTTTCCATTCAGGCGCAGGTTGTAAACATGTTCGAAGAACTGCAGGAAAAGCTTGGCGTTGCCTATCTTTTCATAGCGCATGACCTTCTTGTCGTACATCATATTTCCGACAGGATCGCGGTTATGTACCTCGGACATATTGTAGAGATCGCGGATGCCGACGAGCTTAACAACAATCCGATGCATCCGTATACACTTTCTCTTCTTTCGGCGGTGCCGATCCCCGATCCGGAGACCGCAAGGAATTCGAAGAGGATCATACTTGAGGGAGACGTTCCCTCACCGCTTCATATGCCGTCCGGCTGCCCGTTCAGAACGCGCTGCCGCTATGCGACTGAGAAGTGCGCGGAAGTAAACCCCGAGCTTACGGACCGCGGTGACGGCCACCTTGTGGCATGCCACAACAGATAATCCGGGTTTTAACCTTACAAAAAGGTTCTAACAAATAAGTAACATTTTTAAGGAAAGTAGGAGGAAACAAAAATGAAGAAGAAGTTACTTTCACTGTTGCTTGCTTCATGCATGGTAGTTTCACTTGCAGCCTGCGGCGGAAAGACCGATGGCGGCAGCGCTTCAACAGGCGATGGCGCAACAGCCGATGGCGGTGATGCAACAGAAGCTGCTACGGGAGTAGCAACACCCGCATGGGATGAGTATGACGCTCTTATCCAGGAAATCAAGACAACAACTGATTTCGCAAAGCGTGTAGATCTCATGCATCAGGCAGAGGATAAGCTTATGGAAACATTTGCTGTTATCCCCATCTACTACTACAACGATCTTTATATGCAGAAGGCAAATGTTGACGGCATCTATGCAAACGCATACGGCTTCAAGTATTTTCAGGCTGCAACAAAGACAGGTTCAAGCGATGACAAGACTCTTTTCTTAAATCTTGCATCCGAGCCGGATTATCTTGATCCCGCTCTTAACAGCTCTGTTGACGGCGCTTGCCTTGCAATCGCATCATTCTCCGGCCTTATGGAGTATGACAAGGACGGCAAGACTGTTCCGGCTGTAGCTGCTGAGGCTCCTTCAGTATCCGATGACGGTACGGAATGGACGATCAAGCTTAAGGAAACAAAGTGGTCCAACGGCGACGCTCTTACAGCTAACGATTTCGTATACAGCTGGAACCGTGCAGTCGCTGACGAGACAGCTGCTGACTATGCATACATGTTTGACGTAATCGCTCGTGGCGATGATGACAAGCTTGCTGTTGAAGCAGTTGATGATTACACACTTAAGATCACACTTACAAATCCGTGCCCGTATTTCGAGTCACTTCTTGCATTCCCGGCATACTTCCCGGTACATCAGGCTTCCGTAGAAGCTGCTAACCCCAACGGAGACGCTCCGGGCGCATGGTGCCAGGAAGCAGGTTTCGTATCAAACGGACCGTACACATGTACAGCCTGGAAGCATGACGAGTCCATGACATACGAGAAGAACCCGAACTTCTATGATGCTGACAAGGTAACAATGGACAAGCTTCAGTTCATGCTTTCCGCTGATGATACAGCTATCTACGCTGCATACAACAACGGCGACCTTGACTTTATCGATACAGTTCCGACAGATGAGATCCAGTCTCTTAAGGACAACAAGGAATTCCACATCATCGACAACCTTGGAACATACTATCTTGCATTCAACGTTAAGTCCGATCTCTTCGACGGTCTTACAGAGCAGCAGGCAAATGACTTCCGTCATGCTATCTGCCTCCTTATCGACCGTGACTACATCGTAGAGACAGTTGGACAGTGTGAGCAGGTTCTTGCAGATTCCTACATCCCGGAAGGTATGTCTGACGGTAACGGCGGAATGTTCAAGAACAAGTCATACTATGATGCAACAACAACAGATGTTGAGCAGGCTAAGGAACTCCTTGAAGGCTGCGGATATACATTCACGGATAACGGTGACGGTACATACACACCGGATAAGACAATCTCTATCCCGTATATCATCAACGAGTCTTCAGGACATCAGGCAATCGCTGAATGTGTCCAGAGCGACCTTGCTGTTCTTGGTATCGAGATGACGATCACATCCGAAGACTGGAACGTATTCCTTCAGGATCGTAAGGATGGTAACTACACATTCGCACGTGAAGGATGGCTTGCAGACTTCGATGACCCGATCAACATGCTTGAGATGTTCACGACAGAATCCGGAAACAACGATCCGCAGTTCGGACGTTAATAAACCACTGTCATTCCGACGGAGCGCCCGAAGGGCGCCACGAGGAATCTTAACTGAAAATCGTGGTAAACATACGCGTAACAGGGAGACTTCGGTCTCCCTGTTTTAATCCCAAAAAACTTGCGAAATCCCCTACTTTGTTTTATAATATATCACTGTGTGAAACACGAATGTTCGGCGGTACAACCGCCTGTTATGAAGGAGGAAGAAAAAATGCTCGTATCAGCAACAGAAATGTTAAAGAAAGCAAAGGCAGGACACTATGCTGTCGGCCAGTTTAACATCAATAACCTTGAGTGGACAAAGGCAGTGCTCTTAACGGCTCAGGAACAGAACTCTCCGGTAATCCTCGGTGTATCCGAAGGTGCAGGAAAGTATATGACAGGTTTCAAGACCGTAGCTGCAATGGTAAAGGCAATGATCGAGGAACTCAACATCACGGTTCCGGTTGCTCTTCATCTTGACCACGGTACATACGAAGGCTGCAAGAAGTGCGTTGAGGCAGGCTTCTCGTCAATAATGTTTGACGGTTCTTCTCTCGGAATTGATGAGAACGTTGAAAAGACAAAGGAACTCGTTGCTCTTTCACATGAGAACAACATGTCCATCGAGGCAGAGGTTGGTTCCATCGGCGGCGAGGAAGACGGCGTTGTGGGAATGGGCGAATGTGCAGATCCCCAGGAATGCAAGAAGATCGCAGACCTTGGCGTAGATATGCTTGCTGCAGGTATCGGTAATATCCACGGAAAGTATCCGGCAAACTGGGCAGGACTTTCATTCGAAACGCTTGATTCCATCCAGCAGCTTACAGGCGAGATGCCCCTCGTTCTTCACGGCGGTACGGGTATCCCCGATGATATGATAAAGAAAGCAATCTCCCTCGGAGTTGCAAAGATAAACGTTAACACAGAGTGCCAGCTTTCATTCGCAGATGCGACAAGAAAGTATATCGAGGCAGGAAACGACCTTCAGGGCAAGGGCTTCGATCCGAGAAAACTTCTTGCACCGGGCTTTGAAGCTATCAAGGCAACGGTTAAGGAAAAGATGGAACTTTTCGGCTCCGTAGGTAAAGCGTAAGAAACGGATTTTAATAGGCGCTCTGCCGGTTCGGCAGGGCGCTCTTTCTTTAAAGGAGAAAATATGGAAAACATAAATGCTGCGGAAATCTTCGGCGAAAACGTCTTCAACGACGCGATAATGCGGGAGCGTCTCCCGAAAAAAACATACCAGAAACTTCAGGAGGTTATCCGCGATGGGATCGAACTCGATATCCAGACGGCGGACGTTATCGCGCACGAGATGAAAGAGTGGGCGATAGAAAAGGGTGCCACCCATTTTACCCATTGGTTCCAGCCCCTTAACGGACTTACCGCGGAAAAACATGACAGCTTTATAACTGCACCGCAGCAGAACGGAAAAGTTTTGATGAGCTTTTCCGGAAAGGAACTTATAAAGGGAGAACCGGATGCATCATCATTCCCCTCCGGAGGACTCCGTGCAACATTTGAAGCAAGAGGCTATACTGCATGGGACTGCACATCAAACGCTTTCGTTCGCCAGGATTCCGCGGGCGCAACGCTCTGCATCCCCACGGCTTTCTGCTCATATACGGGAGAGGCTCTGGATCAGAAGACACCCCTCCTTCGTTCCATGGAAGCCGTTTCAGAACAGGGAATAAGACTGCTTCGGCTTCTCGGAAACACAACTTCAAACAGGATAATACCGGTCGTGGGTGCGGAACAGGAATACTTCATCATCGACCGTGATAAATATTTAAAGAGAAAAGATATCATATATACGGGACGCACGCTCTTCGGAACAATGCCCGCCAAAGGACAGGAACTTGACGATCATTATTTCGGAACAATAAGAGACCGTATCGGAGCCTTTATGAGGGATGTTAACATCGAACTCTGGAAGCTGGGCGTTCCCGCAAAGACACAGCATAACGAGGTCGCTCCCGCGCAGCATGAACTTGCACCCATATTCGCGGTGGCAAACGTTGCGGTGGATCATAACCACCTTGTTATGGAGACAATGAAAAAGGTGGCATATCGTCATAACCTTCATTGCCTTTTACATGAGAAACCCTTTGCAGGAGTTAACGGTTCCGGTAAGCATAACAACTGGTCGCTCGTAACGGATGACGGGATAAATCTTATGGATCCCGGAAAGAACCCGCATGAGAACACGCTGTTTCATCTTGTTCTATGCTGCGTTTTAAAGGCAGTGGATGAGCATGCGGATCTTCTCCGCGAATCCGCTGCGGACGTTGGCAACGATCACCGTCTCGGCGCGGACGAGGCACCGCCGGCAATAATCTCCGTATTCCTGGGAACGCAGCTCCAGGATATCCTTGAGCAGCTTAAGGAGAGCGGAAGCGCGGCGCATTACATTCATCGCGAGAACCTTGATACCGGCGTTAATACCCTTCCGGATTTCAAGAAGGATGCAACGGACAGAAACAGAACATCACCCTTTGCGTTTACGGGAAACAAATTCGAGTTCCGTATGGTTGGCTCACAGGATTCCATCGGCGAGCCCAACGTTGTTCTTAACACGATAATGGCGGAGGCATTTTCCGATGTCTGTGACAGGCTTGAATACGCAAGTGATATGAATGCGGAGATAGCATCCATCTTAAAAGAATATGCCACGGCGCATGAGCGCATCGTCTTTAACGGAGACGGATATTCGAAGGAATGGATCGCGGAAGCCGAAAAGCGCGGCCTTCCCAATATCGAATGCATGGTGGATTCCATCGAAGCGTTAACGACGGAAAAGACGTTTTCGCTTTTTGAGAAGTTCGGCGTGTTCAACAGAACGGAACTTACATCAAGGGCAGAGATTGAATATGAACTGTATGCAAAACAGATAAACATTGAAGCGAGAGCAATGGTAAACATTGCATCAAAGCAGATCCTTCCCGCGGTTATGTGCTGCGAAAGAAAGATCGCGGAGGGCATAAACGAGATAAAATCCGCAGTGCCGGGCACGGACACATCCGTTCAGGAAGAGATCCTGACAGAGCTTTCATCACTCTTAAAGGAAGCAAAGAACGGAGTGAAGACCCTAACGGATGCCGCGGACGAAGGCGTTCGCATTATGGGCGAGGGCGATTCGAAGAAGGCGGCATATCATTTTTACAATGTTGTCACGAAAGAAATGGAAGCATTGAGAAACGCCGTGGACTCTATGGAAGTTATGGTCAGCAAAGAAGACTGGCCCCTCCCGAGCTACGGAGACTTACTTTTTGAGGTTTAATAGATCGTGAACTACGGCAAAAAAAGCACGGAAAAGAAAAGCAGAGACCTCACTGAGGCGAAAGAAAAGAACGTAAAGCGTGTGGGCGTTACGCTTATTAAGGCATCCCTTGCGTTCATCCTTGTTCTTATCGCGGGAGTTCTCACGCTCGGATTTTTATATGTTAAGGAGCTCCTTTCGGATCTTCCGGATGCCAGCACCATAAATATATCTCCGGAAGGTTTTCAGACCGTTGTATACGATGCGGACGGAAACGAGATAGAACGTCTCGCGAGCGCCGGTGCAAACAGGCAATATGTTACGCTTGATGAGATCCCCATCGAGCTTCAGGAGGCGTTTATTGCAGTCGAAGATTCCAGATTTTATGAGCATAACGGCGTGGATCTTAAGGGCGTTGTTCGTGCTCTTGCCGTGGGAATAACATCCGGCGGAGACTTCTCCCAGGGCGCAAGTACCATAACCCAGCAGCTTTTAAAGAACAATTATTTCACGGGCTGGACCTCCGAGAATAATGACACGGAAAGGCTTAAGAGAAAGATAAAGGAGCAGTATCTTGCCGTCCAGCTTGAAAAGACGGTGGATAAAAAAACGATACTGGAAAACTATCTTAATACCATAAACCTGGGACAGAATACCCTTGGCGTTGAGGCTGCGTCCGAAAGATATTTCAATAAATCCGTTTCGGATCTTACCCTTTCCGAGTGCGCCGTCATCGCGGGAATAACAAAGAATCCCTACAGATATAATCCCATAACACATCCGGAAGACAATAAAAAACGTCGGGAGAAAGTCCTGAAGGATATGAAGAGTCAGGGCTATATTTCGGAAGCCGAATATCAGGAAGCGGAGAAGGATGATGTTTACGACAGGATCGCCATCGTCAACGCTTTCAGAACGTCGACGAACAATTCGACAACATATTTCGTGGATGCCCTTACGGATCAGATCATGGAAGATCTTACGGTTGAAAAGGGATACAGCGAATCGGAAGCCTATGCCCTTCTTTACAGCGGCGGATTAAAGATCTACGGAACGCAGAATCCCAGGATTCAGACTATCGTCGACGAAGAAGTTAACAACGAAGAAAACTATGCGATGGATCCGCTGATCTCGTTTTCATACAGATTGACTGTCGAGAAGGCGGACGGTTCCTTCCAGAATTACAGCGAACAGACAATGCTCTCGTATTATCAGGCGAATGACAAGAGCTATTCCATCAATTTCAAGGATACGTTAAGCGCACTCGGTGCCATAGAAGCGTATAAAAAAGAGATCATGGAACCGGGGGATAAGATACCGGAAAACGGCGAGACGCTTACTGCAACGCTTCAGCCTCAGGTCGCCATGACGGTCATCGATCAGAGCACCGGATACGTTATGGCTATATGCGGCGGACGTGGCGAAAAGCCGGGTTCGAGAACCCTAAACCGCGCAACGGGTATTACAAGACAGCCGGGTTCCACATTTAAGGTTATTGCGGCGTTTGCTCCGGCTCTCGATGCGGGCGGAATGACCCTTGCCTCCGTTCAGGACGATGCACCCACTGCATACGCAAACGGAACATCGCTTTCAAACTATGACAATTCCTATCGCGGCTTTACAAACATAAGGACTGCGATCACATACTCCATAAATATCGTCACCGTTAAAACCCTGACGCAGATATCCACCGGTCTCGGATATGAATATGTTCAGGACTTCGGGATCTCGACTCTTACAAGCGGCGATAACACACAGTCTCTTGCCTTGGGTGGTATAACAAAGGGTGTGACGAACCTTGAACTTGCGGGAGCATATGCAACCATCGCAAACGGCGGAAAATACATAAAGCCATCCTTCTATACAAAGATAGAAGACAGAAACGGCGATATCATCATAGACCGGACGGAACCGGAACCCAAGCAGGTCATAAGGGATACCACGGCATGGCTCCTTACCAGCGCCATGAAGGATGTTATGACAATGGGCACCGGTACAAGAGCGAACCCCGGAAACTGCATTGTAGCGGGAAAATCCGGTACGACGACAAAGGACAGGGATACGGTTTTTGCCGGATTCTCACCCTTCGTAACCTGTGTAATCTGGGGCGGATATGATGACAACTCTCCCCAGGGCAGCACATCATATTCAAAGACGATCTGGAACAAGGTTATGTACCGGATTCATGAAGGAGTATGGCCGGCGGATTTTGCGCAGCCGGATAATATAGTTACGGCGGTTGTCTGCAAGAAATCCGGAAAACTTGCCGTTGAAGGCGTTTGTGACGCGGATCCCCGTGGAAACCAGGCTTATACGGAATACTTTGAAAAGGGCACGGAGCCCAAGGAAACCTGCGACCATCATATCCGGGCAAGGATATGTGCGGCTACGGGCAAGATGGCAACGGAGTACTGTCCGGAAGTTAGGGATAGTGTTTATATTGTGGGCGGAACATACGGAACCCAGGACGGACCGTATCTTATCAGCGCGGACATTGTTAAGAGCACCTGTGATGTGCATACCACACCGGGAATGGTATCGGAACCGGTGACACCGGGAGAAGAACCCCCGGCACCCCCGGCGCCGTCAGACACTTCTGCCGAGCCTGCGCCATAGGGATACACCTTGTATTTACGCAATAATAAGAGTATAATATAACCGTCTTAGAGAGGAAGCGAAAGGAGGGTGCCATATGCAGCAGGTTATAGTTGTTATGACGTGTCCTTGTTGCGGCAGGAAATTTGAAATAACTTCCGCCTACCAGGAACATGTATACAGTCAGTCCGGCTATGTTCCTTTGTTCTGCACTTTGGACTGCCAGCTTCGGTTCTCTAACGGCGGAAAATAAAAAGTAAGGAAAAGACAGAGAAATGAGCAAAGTAAAAGATTTCATGAAGAAGAAGGATATCGAGATATCCTTAAAAAGGTACGGTATAGACGCCCTGGGCGCAATGGCCCAGGGACTTTTTTGTTCACTTTTGATAGGAACAATAATAAACACCATCGGTACCCAGTTTAATATCGGATTCCTGACGACGCCGGTTGCAACCGTTGCAGGAGTCGATTATACGGTGGGCGGGATCGCTACAGCAATGAGCGGTCCTGCGATGGCGACAGCGATAGGATATGCGCTTAACTGTCCCCCGCTTGTTCTGTTTTCCATGATCGCGGTGGGATTTTCAGCCAACGCCCTCGGCGGAGCCGGCGGACCTCTTGCGGTACTTTTCGTTGCGATAATCGCTGCCGAATTCGGTAAGGCTGTTTCAAAGGAAACTAAGATTGATATCCTTGTTACTCCTTTTGTAACCATTGCGGTGGGCATATTCTTTTCATGGCTTATTGCACCGCCTCTGGGAAAAGCGGCGATGTCCCTCGGAAACCTTATCATGTGGGCAACGGAACTTCAGCCCTTCCTGATGGGCATACTTGTTGCCGTTCTCGTTGGAATGGCGCTTACCCTTCCCATATCCTCAGCCGCGATATGCGCTGCACTGGGACTTACCGGCCTTGCAGGCGGAGCCGCGGTTGCGGGATGCTGTGCGCAGATGGTTGGCTTTGCCGTAATATCCTTCAAGGAAAACGGATGGGGCGGAATTGTTTCCCAGGGAATCGGAACATCAATGCTCCAGATGGGAAATATAGTTAAGAATCCGAAGATCTGGATCGCGCCGACACTTGCGTCCGTTGTGACGGGCCCGGTTGCAACCTGCATCTTCAGGTTAGAGATGAACGGCGCTCCGGTATCCTCCGGTATGGGAACCTGCGGTCTTGTTGGACAGATCGGTGTTTATTCCGGATGGGTTTCGGATATTGCGGCAGGTTCAAAGATGGCGATAACCGCCATGGACTGGATCGGACTTATTGCCGTTTCGTTTGTGCTTCCGGCAATTCTCTCTCTTCTTTTCAATGCCTTCTTAAAGAAGATGGGATGGGTTAAAGAAGGAGATATGAAACTGTAATATGGGATTTCCGATACTTACAATAATATTAGTCCTTCTCATCCTTCTGGCTTTCCGCTACAGGAATCTTTCAAAGAAGACGGATGACAGCAGGGAAGCGTTCTGGCAGAGGGAGTCGGAGGCAAATATGACCGTTCGACGGGATATAGACATGGACGCACTTCCGTATATAAAGGTGCCGCTTTCGAAGTTCCCTTCGGATCTTACGGATGATGATAAATACATGGAGATCATCGGAAAGATCAGGGCGCTCTCCGATACAAGGATGTTAAACCTTAACGGCAAGACCAATACGGACATCAAGCTGGAGTACGGAAGAAATCATCTCGAGGAAATGCAGAAAGTCGGAGAGAACTTCAGCGAGCTTACGGTTCTTATCGCAAACCTTGGAGAGTACCTGTTTTCGATACACAGGTATGATGATGCCGTTACGGTCCTGGAATTCGGGATTTCGATAGGAACGGACATAAGCAAGAATTTTACGGTCCTGGGAGACTGTTATGCTAATACGGGAAAGCTCAACAAGGTCCCGGACCTTATTGAAAAGGTGCAGGGCAGCGGAATGGTGATGGAGAGCGCGATATTAAAGCATCTTAATACGCTGCTCCCGGGAGCAGAGCAGGCGTCCGAAAATTTCGTTACGGAAGATAATGCGGAAGGATAATCTGTACAGAATGTCATTC
>JAFOND010000105.1 GCA_017418645.1 Lachnospiraceae bacterium
AATATGGGAAGAATTATTGCAGTAGCCAACCAGAAGGGAGGAGTCGGAAAGACAACAACCGCGATCAACCTTTCGGCATGTCTTGCCGAAGCCGGAAAGAAAGTTCTTGTAATCGATCTTGATCCTCAGGGAAACTGTTCATCCGGACTCGGACTTGATAAGGACGAACTCGAAGAATCCGAGCATACGGTTTACGAACTTATCATGGGAAGATGTTCACTTCGTGAAAGTATGCATAACGTAGATGGAATAGATAATCTTACGATCATTCCGTCCAGCGTAAATCTTACAGGAGCAGAGATCGAACTTATCGATGTCGAGAAAGAAGACAATCCGACAGGAAAGATCAAGGAAAGAGAATATGTCCTTAAGTCCGAGATAGATTATATCAAGGACGATTATGATTTTATATTCATAGATTGTCCGCCTTCACTTAACCTTCTTACGGTTAATGCAATGACAACAGCCGATACGGTTCTTGTTCCGATCCAGTGCGAGTATTATGCACTTGAAGGAATTGCACAGCTCATAAAGACCATCGATCTTGTTCAGCAGAGACTGAATGATAAGTTAAAGATCGAAGGTGTAGTATTTACCATGTATGATGCGAGAACAAATCTTTCATCAGATGTTGTAGATAACGTTAAGGAAAATCTTAATACACATATCTATCAGACAATCATCCCGAGAAATGTTCGTCTTGCGGAAGCACCTTCAAACGGACTTCCAATAAACCTTTACGAATCAAAATCTGCGGGTGCAGAAAGCTATAGAAATCTTGCTAAAGAAATAATCGCCAGGGAGGATATATAAGATGGCAACAAAAAAGACAGGTCTCGGAAAAGGACTTAATACAATGATCCGGGACAAGAACCCGAATCCCGCGGCGAAGGTGGAAGGGGAACCTATAACAACTCTTCCTATTTCAAAGATCGAACCCAATAAGCTTCAGCCACGTAAAACATTCGACGAAGATAAACTGAACGAGTTGGCTGATTCTTTAAAACAGCATGGAATTGTTGAACCGCTTGTCGTGTTGAAAAAAGAAGGATATTACATGATAATATCCGGCGAAAGAAGATGGCGTGCGGCAAGAATAGCAGATATAAAGGAAGTTCCCGTTGTAATCCGTGAAGGAATGTCCGATCAGGAAGTATTGGAGATTTCCCTCATAGAGAACATCCAAAGAGAAGACCTTAATCCGATAGAAGAAGCAATAACATACCAGAGATTAATAAAGGAATTTAATCTCACACAGGATGAAGTGTCGGAAAGAGTTTCAAAGTCAAGAACAGCGGTAACAAACTCACTCCGTCTTTTAAAACTGGACGATCGTGTACAGGAAATGATAATAGACGGAAGACTTTCCACAGGTCATGCAAGAGCAATACTGGGCCTTAAAGATCTCGAACAACAGTTCGAGTTCGCACAGCAGTGTATTGATCATAAATTAAGCGTCCGTGAAGTAGAAAAAGAAGTAAAACGTCTCCAGAAGGAAACTCCGGAAGGAAAGAAAAAAGAGAAGAAGTTAAATTCCCAGACGGAAGCGATCTACGGTGACATCGCCGAAAACATGAAGAAGATCTTCGGTACAAAGGTTACCATAAATGCAAAAGACGAAAACACGGGAAAGATCGAGCTTGAATATTACTCAAAAGACGAACTCGACAGAATCTATAATCTTATGCAGAGTATAAAATAAAATCAGGCTTAGGCGAAAGGAAATAATATGATACAACAATATCTTGGAATACCGACCGATTATGTTGTGATAGGACTTTGCGGCATAGTGCTTGTCCTTATCATACTTCTTATCATTAATATGGTAAAATCATCGTCTTTAAAAAAGAAGTATAAGATCTTTATGTCCGGTAAGGACGGAATATCTCTTGAGGATTCTCTTATACGTCGTCTTGAACAGGTGGACGATCTGGTTGAGAGAACAAAGAATGCTGAAGATGATATAGACCTTATCTTTGCAAAGCTTCAGGGTTGTTTCCAGAGATTCGGAATGATAAAGTATGATGCTTTTCAGGAAATGGGCGGAAAGATATCTTTTGCATTTGCAATGCTGGATGAAAGAAATAACGGTTTTATCATGAATGTTGTACATAGCCGCGAAGGCTGCTATTGTTATGTCAAAGATATTATAGACGCAAATTCCGTAGTGACTCTTTCAGAAGAAGAGGAAGAAGCATTACGTATCGCGTTAGAGGAAAAGGCATAAAGAATGCACAATTATTTAAGATCTATAGGATTTCATGATATAACAAAAGAAGGCGAAAAAAATATACTTAAGAGTATCATAGGAAATCCGGAAAAAATGGATGTCACAATGGACTCCGAAGGAAACCAGTATGTGGAACTTCGTCGGGAAGTTGCCACGGATATGGGTATCGCACTTCGTGGATCTTTTGATGAAAATGATGAATTTACGACGGATTATTATTTTCCGTACTTTTCATCAAACCATATAAGCACCACGTGTGAGGTGGAGATAATCAAACAGTCCGATAAAGAAAGCTATCAGGGACTGTGTGACGATATCCGCCTTGGAGTTGACCTCATCTTTTATCTCCAGGATATGTTCACGCTTTTGCAGTCCGATCAGAGAGACAAAAAAACCGTGGACTTTGGAGGTGTTCGTCTTTCCGGCCTTTCCGATTTCGGAAAGATAATCCTTCCCATGAAAAAGGCCAAGAAGAAGGACAGTATGGAGCGTTCGATCCGCGAGAGAAACAATCTTCTTCTTGCGGCAAGAGACGGTGATCCGAAAGCCATGGAAAAGCTGACATTGCAGGATATGGACACATATTCCATGATTCAGAGACGTCTTGAAAAAGAAGACGTGCTTTCCATCGTCACAACATATTTTATGCCAAGCGGGATAGAATGCGATAAGTATGAGATCCTCGGAGAGATCACGGGATACAGAAATTATATAAACAGATATACAATGCAACTTTTGCATGTTCTTACGGTTGAATGCAACAAGATAAGCATTGATGTTGTTATAAACGATAAAGACCTTCTCGGTGAACCCGCGGTGGGCCGCAGATTTAAAGGTAACATCTGGTTGCAGGGGAAGATATCGTAAAGTGTGAACGTCCCAAACGTCCACGAGGGGGCGCACGACGTCCAATGGACGTCGGGTTTGCGCCGACCGGAGCGAAGCGGAGACCGAACCTTTCGAAGCCCGAAGGGATTCTTATAAGAAAAGGTCCGACGCTTTGCGTCAGACCTTTTCTTGTAACGAACGTCCACGAGGGGATTCGAACCTCCGACCCCTCGCTTAGGAGGCGAGTGCTCTATCCTGCTGAGCTACGTGGACACTTGTGTTTTGTGCTTTGACCGGCACAAAACTTTTTGTATTATATCAATAAAGGGAAGAATTGGCAAGTAAGAATATATGACGGGGAAAGAAGCATCAAGCAGCAAAAGGAATCTTACGGTCGACACCCTGAAAGGTGTTGCGATCCTTCTTGTTGTTTTCGGTCACTGTCTTAATAACGTGATTGAAAGTCCGCTTGTTGAAACTCCTCCCGCATGGATCCCTGCGGCGAAGAACTTCATATATTTCTTTCATATGCCGCTCTTCTTTTTCTTATCCGGCATCTTTTCATATAAAACCGCATCCCACGGATTAAAAACCGCTCTGATCGATAAGATAAAGAGACTTCTTGTCCCGTATGTGGTATTTTCCGTACTGACCACGGTTGTTAAGGTCATATTCTCCGACTATCAGAATAATCCGCGTGAACTTTCTGTTCTTTTACGTGCATGGTATGAACCCATTGGAATCTATTGGTTTTTATATGCCCTGTTTTTTATCAGCATTTTATATTGCATAGTGGTTGCGATAGTAAAAGACGAAACAAGGAGCAATGTGATATTTCTTTCCATCGGCATTGCTTTATACATTTTGGGATATCATCTTGAAAAGCTTCCGATATTCTGGATATCGTATACAATCTATCAATTCCAGATCTGGTTTGCCCTGGGACTTTTCGGAAAGCAGATATTAAGCTCATTTGAAAAACATTCGGATCAAAACAGGGAACCGAGGTACCCGGCAGTTCTTTATAAACCGGGTCAAAAGACAATGGATATCTATTGCCTTCATCAGTTTGTTGCGGGCGGTTTCCGGATTATTTTTTTAAAACTACTCGGAACCTCGTTTTTAAGCGCCAGGGTTATATTCATTACGATAGCGACCATGATAATATGCTATCTGATCAGTGTTTCAAAGATTGCGGAGACAAAGGTATATAAGGTGTGTCTCGGGTATAAGATTTAGATCGTATCAAATTGACATGTTGTCGGGAGACCAATAAATATGGTAAGCTCATGGAAAGAACGACTTCCGGACTGGGACGAACCTTTGCCGGACAATGACGAAATCTGCGAAAAGTTTATATCCGACGAGTTTGGTGGGGCAGACAGGATGCCCTTCAGGTTGTTTATACCAAAGGAAGCCCGTGAGGGCAGGGATTTGTTCGGTTCCGATGATAGTGAAAGAACATATCCCCTCGTCATCTTCCTGCACGGCGCGGATGTTACGGGAAAGGATAATGTTATCCATATCGCCGCCCATGATATCGGAACCTGCTTCGCAAGGGAAGAGATGCAGCGAGAGCACCCGTGTTTTGTGCTGGCGCCGCAATACAGGAACGGACTTCACTGGTCACGGGAAAAAGTATTTAAAGCGATGCGGGCCTTGATCGAGCGCATGAAAATAAAGTATCCGAGCATAGATAAAAACAGGATCTGTGTCTATGGATACAGCGCCGGCGGGATCGGAGCGCTTCGCATGATGAAGGAATATCCGGATCTGTTTTACAAAGCCATCATAATCTGCGGGGCAACATCATCCGAGGATCTTGAAAAACTGGAATCTACGCCTTTTTGGTTGTTTCATGCGGAGGACGATGATATAGTTCAATGTGGAGGAAGGGAATCGAGCCCGTATTTTCCGTCACATTACGGATCCGACGAGATTTACAGGGAACTTAAGGATAAAATGGGAGACAACATTCGTTTTACGAAATATGAAACCGGAGAACTAAAGGAAAAGTACGGCGTGCATCCGCACTGCGCCTGGGTCCCGGTCTCACGGAATAAGGAAGCCTTAAATTGGTTGGTAACATAACAGGTAAATCACCCAAAGCTGAAACGCAGAATATACAACCCTTTGTCATTTCGAGCGAATGCGAGAAATCTTCACTATGGAGAGTAAGATATGAAAAATAATAACCGGTTTATAAAGAAAATAGGAATCACATTATTTGCCGTTACCTTGATACTTACGGCAATACCGCATCATGCCATCGCTTCGACTATTTCAACCGTAAAGACGGTTTCTGATTTAAAAAATATAAATCTTCCAATAGAAAATAAAAGCTCATACCACGAAAACGAGTCTGCGTGGGTAGCGTCGTATTTAGAGTATAATACTTCTTCCAATAAGACTCCCGCAAAGCTTGTTATAGAGGATGTTAAGATAAAAAATGAAGTTACCTACGATACACAGTTTTTCAAGGATAACTATGATAACATTCTGCCTTTAAAGATATATGCCGCGGCATCCGACGGTTCGGTCTTAGATTTTTATATGGGTGGAAATCTGAAGATCGCTCTTCCGTCCACATGGGATAAGGACAATTCGAAAATAGTATACTTAACAAATTGTAACGATGAGTCATTTTTCGGAAGACAGCTCACGGAAACCGGAACCGAGCATTACAGCGGAATGTATAATCTGGAAACGGAGGGAGGAAAAACCTATATAAATTATAACTGGACCAGTCAAAACTACGGTAATAAATGCGAGAACGAGGTTACCTTTGCGGAACTTAAAAAGGGGCATACGGTTGTCGG
>JAFOND010000106.1 GCA_017418645.1 Lachnospiraceae bacterium
GAAGAACTTAACAATATTTTGATAGAGATCGGACGTGACGGAAATAACAAGATCCAGCGCTACAAGGGTCTCGGTGAGATGGATGCGGAGCAGCTCTGGGAAACCACAATGGATCCGGATAGGCGTATTTTAAAGAAAGTCTGCATCGAAGACTTTGATGAAGCGGATGTAGACCTTACATTCTCGATTCTTATGGGCGATAAGGTTGAGCCCAGAAGGGAATTTATAGAAGAAAATGCTAAGTATGTGCAAAACTTAGATATATAAAGGGATAAAAGTATGACAATATCGTCGTGCTTGCACGTAAGAAATTGTCATACTTTGAGACCTAAAACCCATGAGCAAGTAGCCATTTACATAGTAAATGAGCGGATTGCGAATGGGGTTAGAATTGCGAGAGTGCAAAGCACGGAGCAATTCGTTTATATATATAAACGTAAGAGGATCACTAAATGGACGAAAACAAGAACTTAGAAGAAGAAATAGAAGAAACCGAGGAAGAGGTTGAAACCGGCGGAGAAATAATTTCCGGCATAAAGAACGTCGATCTTAAGAAAACCATGGAAACATCGTATATCGACTATGCCATGTCCGTTATCGCATCCCGTGCGCTTCCGGATGTCCGCGACGGCTTAAAACCGGTTCAGAGACGTGTTCTTTACTCAATGCTTGAACTGGGAAATACCGCAGATAAGCCCCATCGTAAGTCCGCGCGTATCGTCGGTGATACAATGGGTAAATATCATCCTCACGGTGATTCTTCCATATACGGCGCTCTTGTAAATATGGCGCAGGAATGGAATACACGTTATCCCCTTGTTGACGGACACGGAAATTTCGGATCCGTCGACGGCGACGGCGCCGCAGCAATGCGATATACGGAAGCCCGTCTTTCAAAGATTTCCGAGGCTTTACTTAAAGATTACGATAAAGATACCGTAGACTTTGTTCCGAACTTCGACGAAACGGAAACGGAGCCGGTTGTTATGCCTGCGCGTTATCCCAACCTTCTTGTAAACGGAACAACGGGTATTGCTGTCGGAATGGCAACAAATATCCCGCCTCACAATCTTCGAGAAGTAATCGGCGCGGTTGTAAAGATCATAGACAACAAAATAAACGAAGACAGAGAAACCACGGTCGAAGAGCTTATGGAGATCATAAAGGGACCGGATTTTCCCACGGGAGCAACGATCCTTGGCCGTGCGGGAATAGAAGAAGCATACAGAACCGGTCGCGGAAAAATACGCGTTCGCGCCGTTTGTGACATAGAACCCATGGCAAACGGAAAAAACAGGATAGTCGTAACGGAAATACCTTATAACGTAAACAAAGCAAGGCTTGTTGAATACATCGGAAACCTTGTAAAAGAAAAAAAACTTGACGGAATTACGGACCTTCGCGACGAAACATCCCGTGAAGGAACAAGGATCGTTATAGAGCTCAGAAAAGACGTAAATCCCAACGTTATGCTTAATAAGCTCTATAAACATACACAGCTTCAGGATACCTTCGGAGTAATAATGCTGGCACTTCACAAGAACCAGCCGAAGGTTATGAACCTTTCCCAGATGCTTAAGTATTACCTTCGTCATCAGGAAGAGGTAGTAACGAGACGTACAAGATTCGAGCTTAAAAAGGCGGAGGAACGCGCTCATATCCTTGAAGGATACCTTATCGCGCTGGATAATATCGATGAAGTCATATCCATAATCCGTTCTTCGGAAAACGGCCGGGCCGCGGAAGAAAGGTTAATGGAGAGATTTTCACTTTCCGAAGTCCAGGCACACGCAATAGTGGAAATGAGACTCCGCGCTCTTACAGGTCTCGAAAGAAACAAGATCGAGACGGAATACGCCGAACTTCAGAAGAAGATTGAATATTTAAAGAATATCCTTGCGGATGAGAAGCTTCTTCTTTCCGTTATAAAGGACGAAATCCAGGAAATTGCCGATAAATACGGTGATGACAGAAGAACTTCCATCGGATTCGATGAATTCGATATATCCATGGAAGACCTTATTCCCAATAAGAATACGGTTATAACCTTCACAAAGCTCGGTTACATCAAGCGAATGGAACCCGAGAATTTCAGGGCTCAGAACCGTGGAGGAAAAGGAATTAAGGGAATGGAGACCATCGAAGACGACTTTATCGTTGAGATGAAGCTCACAAAAACCCATAATTTCCTTCTGTTCTTCACGAACAAAGGCCGTGTTTACAGGCTTAAGGTATATGAGATACCGGAAGCGTCCAGAACGGCACGAGGCACTGCGATAGTAAACCTTTTGCAGCTGCAGCCGGACGAGAACATTACATCAATGATCTCCGTAAGCGAGTTTAACGACAGCGATTACTTCTTCTTTGCGACCGCAAAGGGAATGGTAAAGAAGACAAAGATGTCCGAATACTCAAATGTGCGTAAAAACGGGCTTGCTGCCATTAATCTCCGTGACGATGACATACTTATCGGCGTAAAACGCGCCACGAACGAAGACGAGGCCATGCTTTTCACTAAATACGGCATGTCCATACGCTTCAAAGTTTCGGAAGTCCGCTCTACGGGCCGAACATCCATGGGTGTTATCGGTATGAACTTAACATATGACGATATGGTTATCGCAATGCAGCTTACAAGCCAGGGCGATGCCGTAATGATCGTTTCCGAAAAAGGCTTCGGAAAGTGCACAAAGATTGAAGAATTCTCTACGATCCACCGTGGCGGAAAAGGTGTTAAGTGCTATAAGATCATTGAAAAGACGGGAAATCTCGTGGGTGTTAAGGCCGTTACGGTTGATGATGAGATGATGCTTATAAACACAGAAGGTACCATAATCCGCATAAGAGTTGCGGATACCGCGCTTCTTTCAAGAATAACATCCGGTGTTAAACTTATAAATCTTAAGGATGATGAGATTGTGGCCTCCATAGCGAAGGTTCGCTCGGAAGATATCATAGACGAAGAATCGGATGAGGAAGAGGCCGAGGACGGAGAGAACAAGACTTCCGATACTACAGATACGGAAGAGAATTAAGTCAGATACTTATATAAATAAAATATGAGAGAGATAAGTGTTGATTCAGTAACGGAAAACATAAAGGAGATGTGCATCGAGGCAAATTACGGGCTTTCGGATGACATGCTTGAATGCTTTGATAACGCTGAAAAATGTGAAGAATCTCCGCTTGGAAGAAAGATAATCGGTCAATTAAAGGAAAATCTTTCCATAGCTAAAAACGATATGATCCCTATCTGCCAGGACACGGGTATGACTGTGGTATTTATGGAGATAGGGCAGGATGTGCACCTTACGGGAGGTGCACTTTTTGATGCCGTAAATGCCGGAGTAAAGGCGGGTTATGAAGAAGGTTTCCTTAGAAAATCAGTGGTAAGCGACCCGATAATCCGCGAAAATACAAAGGATAACACACCTGCAGTACTTCATACTTCCATAGTCCCGGGGGACAAGATAAAGATCACGGTTGCTCCCAAGGGATTCGGATCCGAGAATATGAGCCGGATCTTTATGTTAAAACCCGCCGAAGGTATAGAAGGCGTTAAAAATGCCATACTAACGGCAGTTAAGGATGCCGGACCGAATGCCTGCCCGCCGATGGTGGTGGGTGTGGGAATCGGCGGAACTTTCGAAAAATCCGCTATTATGGCAAAACAGGCGCTTACGAGAGAAAAGAATGATGATACCGACCGTCCCGAATGGGTAAAAGACCTGGAAAAAGAGATGCTTGAAAAGATAAACGGTCTCGGAATCGGACCGGGAGGCCTTGGCGGAAGGATCACCGTATTTGCGGTCAATATAAACACATATCCGACTCATATAGCCGGACTTCCCGTTGCAGTGAACATCTGCTGCCATGTAAACAGACACGTTACACGAGAATTGTAATGGAAAATGTCATTCCGAGGTCACGAAGCGACGAGAAATCTTCACTATAAAACAGGAAAAATAACAAATGGATAAGAAATTAACTCTTCCTATAACAAAAGAGATTGCGGACGGATTAACCGCCGGAGACTACGTCTATCTCTCCGGAGAAATGTATGTTGCCCGGGATGCGGCGCATAAAAGGATGGATGAGCTCCTTAATGAGGGAAAAGACCTTCCCATAAATATAGAAAACGCCGCTATTTACTATATGGGACCCTCTCCCGCAAGAGAAGGCCGCCCCATAGGTTCCGCAGGCCCGACAACCGCAAGCCGTATGGATAAATATGCTCCGAGGCTTTTGGATCTAGGCTTAACGGCAATGATAGGAAAAGGAAAAAGGACTCCGGAGGTCATTGAAGCCGTAAAAAGAAACCACGCGGTATACTTTGCGGCTGTGGGAGGAGCGGGTGCGCTGCTCTCAAAATGCATAAAAGAATCGGAAATCGTCTGCTATGAAGACCTGGGAGCCGAAGCCATAAGAAAGCTGGAAGTTGTTGATTTTCCGGTGATTGTAGTTGTTGATTCAAAAGGCAACAATCTATATGATACTGCTGTTAGGAAGTATAAGAGGTAGGGAGTATTATACGCTATTCAAAGCAATTCTATCACCCATTCGCAGGGCACGCTTCGTGCATAGCCCGTGTTCAGCAAGCTGACAC
>JAFOND010000107.1 GCA_017418645.1 Lachnospiraceae bacterium
ATGGGATTGAACGATGAAAACCACGGCGTTGTAAAGCTGACGGACGTCTCGTTTTCCTATTCCTTCGGATCAAAAGAGGAGAGAACCGCGGCACAGGCGGAGGTTATCCGCGAAAGGATCGAAAACTACGGCATTAAGGGGCTTTTAAACCATACATCCATAAAAGCCCTTATTGCATTCAATGACGGAACCTTTGCCTGGAGTGAAGAAGGCGGTTTTTACGGGCTGGAAGTTAAAAAAGGAAATAACTTCTTTAAGGAGCTGTATTATCCGGAAGGGCGATTTTACGCTGTTTACGTTCAGGTCGCCCAGGTCTTATGGTATCTGATCCTGCTCCTTATCGTTGCGGGGCTGTGGAGTTTTCTGTTCAAAAAAGACTTTGCAGGGAAGGAAAAAAGTCTGGTTATTTATCTTTCGGTCATTGGAATCTTTCTCTATGATATTCTCTTCGAAGCCCGGGCAAGGTATCTGATCGTTCTTGTACCTGTTATCATCATAGCGGGCGTTCTTTCCCTCAGTCGGTTAACGGAAATCCACGTAAAGTTTAATGACGAGTCAACAAAACATCCCGAAGCGGATAAAGAGGCTCCGAAAAGTGACATCCCTCGAAAAAACGACAGACAGAAGACCTTCGACATTGCAAGAGGAATAGCAATGCTGGGCGTGATCTGGGGTCATTTCATGTCGCCCTACGGTACGGTTTACCTTTACACCTTTAATCTTCCGCTCTTCTTTGTGGCAAGCGGCTGCTTTTTGAAAGATCCGGAAAGTTCCGGAATGTCACCGAAAGACTTTACCGCAAGAAATGCGAAAAAACTCCTGCTCCCATATCTTATCACCGGTGCGGTCATCGTTATACTAAAGATATTTTCAAATGAATTTATCCCGTATCTTAAGGCTTTTTTCTTCGGATCCGGCTTAAAACCGAAAAATGCGCTCTTTGATGCGCCCTTTATCGGACCCATCTGGTTTTTGCCGGCGCTTTTCTTTGCTCTTCTTACCGTGTGGTTCTCGCTTTTTGCCGCCCGCGCCTTGAAAAAGAAAGCATTGGCTCCCGTTTTTATTATGGCTTTGTCGGCTCTGGCATATTTTACGTCCCAAGTCCTGTTTCTTCCCTTCTCTTTCCAGGCGGGAATGGTTCTTTCTCTTTATGTTTATCTCGGATTCCTTGTGAAAACAGGGATCGGATACATAAAAGAAAAGGGGATAAATCTTCGCACGGAGTACTTTGTCGTCGCGTTTACGCTGCTTATCACAATATCTTATCTTTTTATCCGGGGAGAGGAGACGGCGATCCTCTTTTGCATAAACGAATACCCCAGGGGACTTATGGATCTTTTCGGTTCAATGTGTGTCATCCTTACGGTGATCCTTTTTTCACATCTTTCTCTTCAACATATACCCTTTGTGTCGGATGCGCTTTCTTTCATCGGCAAAAATTCCTTCCCGATCTTCCTTATCCACGCCGTGGATACCATGGTCATCTCTTACGACTTTGTTTTCAACCGTCTGGGGACCGGCATAGAAGCTCTTGCGGCCGTCTTTTTGATAAAGATTGCCCTGTATATTATCCTCACTCTTTTCTACCTTATTATTTTAAAAAAAATGCGACATAAACATAAAAATGTGCTATCATAATGTTTTCGGAGGTAATACTGCTATGGGAAAACGAATCCTTGTAACGGGCGGAGCCGGATTCCTTGGGTCGCACCTTTGCGACAGGCTTATCGAAGACGGAAACGACGTTATTTGTGCCGATAATCTGTTTACGGGAAGCAAGGACAACATCAGGCATTTATTGAATAACCCGTATTTTGAATTCATACGTCATGATGTGACGGAGCCTTTATATGTGGAGGTCGATCAGATATATAATCTGGCGTGCCCCGCAAGCCCGCCGCATTATCAGTACAATCCGATAAAGACCGGAAAGACCAGCGTTATGGGCGCGATCAACATGCTCGGCCTGGCAAAACGCGTAAAGGGCAGGATACTTCAGGCGTCAACTTCGGAAGTATACGGAGATCCCGAGGTGCATCCCCAGCCGGAAACCTATTGGGGTCATGTTAATCCAAACGGGATACGCTCCTGCTACGACGAAGGAAAGCGAATGGCGGAAACCCTGTTCTTCGATTATCACAGACAGAACAATGTGGACATAAAGGTCATGAGGATATTCAATACCTACGGGCCGCGAATGAATCCAGACGACGGACGCGTTGTTTCAAACTTTATAATGCAGGCTCTTCGCGGAGAGGATATCACGATATATGGCGACGGGCTGCAGACAAGAAGCTTCTGCTATGTGGACGATCTTATAGAAGGCATGATAAGGCTCATGAACTCCCGGGACGGCTTTACGGGTCCGGTAAACATCGGAAATCCCGGTGAATTTACGATGAAGGAACTTGCCGAGAAGGTAATAGAGCTTACGGGAAGCGCTTCAAAGATAACATATAAAGAACTTCCTTCGGACGATCCGAAGATGAGGCGGCCGGATATAACACTTGCTAAGAAGGAACTGGAATGGGAGCCGAAGATCCCGCTGGAGGAAGGACTTAAGAAAACGATAGAATATTTTAAGACTAAAGTTTAGATAAAGGGGGACTTAGACATGAGAAGGAAAAGGAGATATTTAGGAACACTATTAGCTGCAACACTTGCGTTTGCAACGGTTCTCTCCGCCGCATTTATCGGCGCACCGATGAAGGCACAGGCTGTCTGCTCCGGAACCCATGAGGGCGCATACGGATTCTATTATTCAAGAGGATCGAAGGATGCCATGGCGGTTCTCGACTGGGGCGAAGGCACGGAAGGAAGCACGCATAAGGGCGGAGCCAACGATACAACAAGACTTGATCTTATGCTTAAATCGCTGGATCTTCTTGATGAGTGCAATAACCTTCGGGCGCAGCACGGGCTTGCTCCGCTTTATGTTACGGATTACATGATGGCGGTTGCCCAGGTTCAGCTGAACTGGTCGGATACAAACGGAAAGCATTCGAAGTTCTATAACGTGGGCGAGAACCTTGCATGGGGATATGACGATCCTTTCGAAGGATGGTATACCGCGGAGAAGCAGCAGTATGACGCGGGAAACCGTACATCATCAAAGGTAGGCCATTATCTTAATATCATAAATTCCGAATACACGGTTGCGGGCTTTGCCGTATCCGTTGAGAACAGCGGAAGATATAACATAAGCTACGGTCAGACATTTACATATTCCGACAAGAGCGGTCAGACACCGGAAACCGTTGCACAGTATCGTGCTGAACTTTCAAATTATATAAATGCGGGCGGGATCAATCCCTCGACTCTTATTGAGGCGCCTTCGGGAGCACAGGACGATCTTTCGCCCCAGGTTATGTACAGGCTTTACAATCCCAATTCCGGTGAGCATTTCTTCACCGCAAACGCTGCGGAAAGAGACAGTCTTGCTGCAATAGGATGGGGCTATGAGGGCACGGCCTGGACGGCGCCCACAAGGACGGGCGCTCCGGTTTACCGTATGTACAATAAAAACGTGGGTGACCATCACTACACATTAAACGCCGCAGAGGCGATCAATCTTTTAAATGCCGGATGGAGCTATGAAGGAATAGGCTGGTATTCGGATCCCGACGGACACGTTCCGGTTTATCGTCTTTACAGTCCGGCAGCAACAGGAGCGGGTTCCCATCACTATACAATGCAGCCCGGAGAAGCTCAGATCCTTTCACAGAACGGATGGAACTTCGAGGGTGAAGCTTGGTGGGGACTGTAAAAGGAGGCAGAAATGAACATATCGAAATTCACGCAAAAATCTACGGAAGCCGTTAACGATACAGAAAAGATCGCGATTGAAAACGGCAACCAGGAAATAGAACAGGAACATCTTCTTCTTTCGCTCTTAAGACAGGAAGGCGGTCTTATCCCCCAGCTTATAGAGCGCATGGAAATCGACCGCACATATTTTACAAATGATGCGGAAAGCATGGTGTCCCGGCTTACGAAAGTATCCGGGGGAAACCGTCCGTATGTGGGCAAGAACTTAAACGAAGTTCTTATTCATGCTGAGGACGAGGCAAAGGCTTTGGGAGACGAATATGTCTCCGTTGAGCATTTGTTTTTGGCTTTAATTAAATACGCAAACCGTGCAGTAAAAGAAAAGTTTACGGAATTTGGGATAACCCGTGACCGTTTCCTTTCCGCTCTTCAGGAAGTCCGCGGAAACCAGCGCGTCGTATCGGACAACCCCGAGGCAACATATAACGCCCTTGAACAGTACGGCTATGATATGGTGGCGCGGGCAAGACAAAAGGAATCCGATCCCGTTATAGGACGTGACGCGGAGATAAGAAACGTTATAAGGATCTTATCCAGAAAAACGAAGAACAATCCGGTACTTATCGGTGAACCCGGTGTGGGAAAAACGGCAGCAGTTGAAGGTCTTGCTCAGCGTATCGTAAAGAACGACGTGCCGGAAAGCCTTAAGAACAAAAAGCTTTTTGCCCTTGATATGGGAGCGCTCATTGCGGGAGCAAAATACCGCGGCGAATTTGAGGAACGCCTAAAGGCCGTTCTTGACGAGATAAAGAATTCCGACGGAGAGATAATCCTCTTTATCGATGAACTCCATACCATCGTGGGCGCGGGAAAGACCGACGGCGCAATGGATGCGGGAAATCTCTTAAAGCCCATGCTCGCCCGGGGCGAGCTTCATTGCATCGGCGCAACGACTCTGGATGAATACCGGGAATATATCGAAAAGGATCCCGCTCTCGAGAGACGTTTCCAGCCGGTAATGATCGATGAACCCACCGTGGACGATACGATAGCGATCCTTCGCGGCCTTAAAGAAAGATACGAAAACTATCATCATGTAAAGATTTTGGATCCCGCCATTGTTTCCGCGGTAAAACTTTCCGACCGATACATCACGGACCGTTTCCTTCCGGACAAGGCCATAGATCTTATCGATGAAGCCTGTGCGTCCATAAAGATGGAGATGGATACAAAGCCCATCGAAATAGACGAGCTTGAAAGAAAGCAGAACGGATTAAAAGCGGAAGAAGCCGCCATCGCAAACGATACGGACAAGCAGTCCAAGGAAAGGCTTACGGAGATCCAGAAAGAGATCGCCGAACTCCAGGATGCGCTTAATGAAAAGAACGCAAAATGGGAAGCCGAAAAGGCAGCGGTATCCAAGGTTTCAAAACTTCGTGAAGAACTGGAAGCCGTAAAAGCGGATATCGAGACCGCATCCCGCGAACAGGATTATACAAAGGTGGGCGAGCTCCAATACGGCAAACTTCCGAAGATAGAAGAAGAGATAAGACAGGAAGAAGAAAATCTTGAGAAGCAGGAAATCTCCCTTGTTCATGAAAACGTTACGGAAGATGAGATCGCAAAGATCGTATCCCGCTGGACGGGAATCCCGGTTTCAAAGCTTAATGAAACGGAAAGAAACAAGACACTTCATCTTGATGAAGAACTTCATAAGAGAGTTGTGGGACAGGATGATGCGGTTACAAAGGTTACGGAATCAATTATCCGTTCCAAGGCGGGTATAAAGGATCCGGACAAACCAATAGGTTCCTTCCTTTTCTTAGGACCCACCGGTGTGGGAAAAACCGAACTTGCAAAGTCCCTTGCGGCATCGCTTTTTGATGACGAAACGAATATGGTACGCCTTGATATGTCCGAATATATGGAGAAGCATTCCGTTTCGAGACTTATCGGAGCGCCTCCGGGATATGTTGGTTACGACGAAGGCGGACAGCTTACGGAAGCAGTAAGAAGAAAGCCCTATTCCGTTGTTCTGTTTGATGAAGTTGAGAAGGCACACCCGGATGTTTTCAATGTTATGCTCCAGGTTCTTGACGACGGACGCATTACGGATTCCCAGGGACGCACGGTAGACTTTAAGAATACGATAATAATAATGACATCAAACATCGGATCCCAGTATCTACTGGACGGGATTGATGATGAGGGAAACATAAAGGAAGAGGCGGCAGCCCTTGTTACTGCCGATCTTCGCGCATCCTTCAGACCGGAGTTCCTTAACAGACTTGACGAAACAATAATGTTTAAGCCGCTTACAAAAGACAACATCGGCGGAATCGTTACCCTTCTTCTTAAGGATCTTAACGAGAGACTTGCGGATCGCGATATTGCGGTCGAGCTTACGGAGAAGGCGAAGAAATTCGTTATCGATAACGGCTATGATCCGGCCTTCGGCGCAAGACCGTTGAAGAGATATCTGCAGCAGCATGTGGAGACTCTTTCCGCAAGGCTTATTCTTTCGGGAGATGTTTCGGAAGAAAGCATAATCCTTATAGATGAAAAAGACGGGGAGCTTGTTGCGGAAGTGAAGAAACAGGAGCAATAAACGACTGTCACAAAATAATTAAGCGAATTAATAAATTAACATAAAAGGAGATGACCTGAAATGAAAAAGAAAAATGTGTGCAAAATGGTGGCAACAGTGCTTTCCGTTTGCATGGCATTTACGGCAGCAACGACCTATAATTTCGCAACTACCGTGCATGCTGACGGAGAAGAGACGGAGACTGTGTATGTTACAGCGGTGACAGTTTCTCCCGCAACTCTTTCACTTGAGAAAGGGAAGAAGGAAAAACTTACGGCAACGATCACACCGGAGGATGCTACGGACAAGACCGTAACCTGGTCATCTGCCGACGAAACAATAGCAACCGTTTCCGCAACGGGAGAAGTTACCGCGGTTGCTGCGGGAACAACGGTTATAACAGCTACATCCGAGAACGGTGAACCAAAGGAAATAGATACATCAAAAATACCGGGCTTGAACATAGATAAAAAGATCCCCGTCCCTACGACCCGCGCAGGCGCATGTGTTGTTACGGTAACGGATCCCTCCGCAGAACCGGATCCTTCCGGAGACAAGGTATATGTTACCGCAGTGACGGTCACTCCCGTAACGAGCACCATAAAGGAAGGCGAGACATTGCAGCTTACCGCAAAAGTTATGCCGGATAACGCAACGGACAAAACCGTAAAATGGGAATCTTCGAATATTAATGTCGCGACGGTAAATTCAAAGGGAGTTGTTACGGCAATAAAGGAAGGCTCTGCGGTTATAACCGCTACGGCAAATAACTCAATAAGTGACAGAACAAAGCCCAGCGGTTCCGCGGAGGTAGTGGTTATAAAAAAGGATGAGAAAGATCCTGAAGATCCGGATCCCGGCAAGACGGACCCGGAAAACCCCACGCCTTCAACCCAGTCCGGAGAAAAGACAATATACAGACTTTACAATCTCTATACGGGAGAACATTTTTATACGGACAGTGCCGCGGAAAGAGATGCGGACGTAAATGCCGGATGGGTATATGAGAGCGAAGCATGGGTATCCCCGGAGGTATCGTCTCTTCCGGTATACAGGCTTTATAATCCGAACAACGGAGACCATCACTACACAACTAACACTGCGGAAGTTCAGATGCTTAACGTTGCGGGATGGAACCTTGAGGGAATCGGATTCTATTCAAACGAGAACAAAAAGAATCCGGTATACAGACTTTACAATCCGAATACATCGGGCGCGGGCGCGCATCACTATACAAAAGATTACACCGAAGTAATATCGCTTACACTGGCAGGTTGGCAATATGAAGGAGAGGCCTGGTTCTCATTATGAAAAGACTTGGTATATTCGTCTATTTCGATAAAGACGGTATCGTGGATGATTACATCCCGTATCTCTTAAACGGATTAAAACCGCATATTGAAAGATTCATAATCGTCATAAACGGCGATGTTAATCCCCAGGGAAAAGAAAAACTCTTAAAATTCGCAAAAGAAGAGGACCTTATCTTCCGCGAGAACAAGGGCTTTGATACCTGGGCATATAAGACCGGCATGGATCATGCGGGCTGGGATGAACTGTCGAAATATGACGAGACCATAATCTTTAACGATACTGTTATGGGCCCCGTTTTTCCCTTCTCGGAAATGTTTGACGAGATGGAAAAAAGGCATCCGGATTTTTGGGGTATAACCCGTCACTACAGTGATCCCGGTGATCCGTATCACTGTGTTTACGGCCACATTCCCGAGCATATCCAGAGTTATTTCTGCGCCTTCGGAAAACGGATGATCGACGCGCCGGAATTCAGGGAATACTGGGATAATCTCTTCCCCATAAATTCATATGAGGATGCGGTAGGAAAGCATGAGATCGTCTTTACGAAGAAGTTTGCGGATATGGGCTTTACCTGGGATACATACATAAATTCCGAGGAATTAAAGGCTCTTCATGTTCAGCCCATAATCGCCCTTGCGGACAGGATCCTTAAAAAGGAAAGATGCCCGATCTTTAAAAAGAGGGTGTTCTTCCAGGACTATGATTGGACGGTTAAAACCAACGTGGGACAGATCGCAAGGGATCTTTATGATTATGTAGACAAAGAAACGGATTATCCCGCTGAATATATACTTGAAACACTCCTTCGGAGCAGAAATCTTTATGAGCTTTCGCTTAACCTTCATTGGAACAGGGTTCTGCCGGAGGACGGGATATCTGCGGAACCGGGGAGGATATCTGCAGACACCGATTATGTATATCATACCCATCCCTTCCCCGACATCTATGCAATGACAAACCCGTATCTTCGCTATAAAGAAGAACGCTGTCTGCAGGGGAGTGAGGTATACATAAACAATATACATGAATTATTTAAAAAAGAAAAGAAATTGGGACTGGTAACGACTCCGATGCCGAATCACGCAAATCTTCTGGATATTCCGAAGAACTCCTGGAGGGATTTTTACGGAGAGGTTAAGCGGGAAGCGGACCGAATCGGACTTACGGTTCCCATAACCGAAAACGAGATGCCGATCATTGTTCCGGATCTTTGCTTTTACGTAAGAAAAGAGCTTTATCCGGAACTTAAAGAAAAGATGGATGAGATCTTAAACAACGAAGGCATCGCAAAGGACCGTCGTATCAGCATCCTTGAAAGACTGATCCCTTTTCTCATTCAGCAAAAGGGATATTACACCGCACAGGTTATGCCCCAGAGTTTTGCTGAGATAGAGATCGACAATCTGAGATTTAAGTTATCTGATCCTTATACATCGGGGGAAACAAAGT
The DNA here is from genome assembly GCA_017418645.1 of Lachnospiraceae bacterium. GTDB lineage: Bacteria > Bacillota > Clostridia > Lachnospirales > Lachnospiraceae > FD2005. The sequence goes on from JAFOND010000107.1 coordinate 9,122, forward strand.
ATTACAATGATCAGATAAACGACTTAAGACGTCAGATCGAAGGCTATGAAAACTCGATCTCATGGAAGGTGACAAAACCGCTCCGGGCGGTAATGCGGTTCATAAGAAAGTTACTTCATAAAGAATAAATAATAACAGGGAAGCAAAAATGGTAAGGGGAAAACTTGATCTTGATCAGTACAAGAACCGGATGACAAAGATCCGGATGCTGTCGTCACCGCAGTTTGACGGCCATGTTACTGCGGAAATGTATAGCGAGGTTCTTGTTAAAAACTTCAGCGAGATCGGCAATCTTGCAAAGGAAAACAGAAAGTTTCTCGAAGAGAACCTTACACCTTATCTTGAGGATGAAAGGGTTCTTACGGACGAAGAGATCAATCTGTTGAATAACATAAACGAAGGACTTATTGACGCGGAAGAAGGAAATTCCATAGACGCGCCCATATCCGCCCTTATACTCGATCGTCTCGCAAAAGATGCCGAAAAAAAGGAAGACGAAGAATATCTTATACAGCAGCTCGATAAAAAGATCGAGGTCTGCTATCTGCTTGTAAATATGCTTTCACGCCCCGGCACGGAGGACGAACTCAGTCTCTATCCCGCATCCGAAGGTGAAAAAGCATATGAAAAACTCATGTCGTATCTCGATCATGACAAATTCAAAAACTTATCCGACGAAAGCAAAGAAATAGTGATCGTTAATTCCCGTTATGCCGCAAACATATATGAGGTTTTGGGAGAGCAGACGGATTTATATCAAAAGAAAAAACTGGAGAAACTTGCCTTTGCGGAAGAGATAATGAAGGACGATTTTTACCGCGAACAGCTTCCGGATTACGACTGGGATTATCATGCCTTCAGGCTTTATGAATACGGTACGAAGACAGAACCATCGCGTATAAAGGAACAGAAATATCTTGAAGAGATTTATCGTTATTCCGATCTTCTTTTAAAGATGTTTGAATCCGATCCGAAAAAATACGGCGAGTATTCTTCCGAACATGCCGTCCGTTGCAGACATCTTGACGGACTGTATTATTCCGGCAGGATAGGGCTTGAAGAATACCTGTTAAAACTCTATGAATTCTTTAAACAGAGAAATCCTTCGGATTATGAGGAAGACGGTATAACGGATAACGTGGAGGTCTGTGAGTGCTATATCAGCGCGCTTCAGGGACAGATAGAAAAATACGGCACTAAATATGTTATACCCGAAGAGAAGATTCTTGTTGTGGAGGATATGGTTCTTTCCGCCATCGATTATTTTTATCGCGTGCCGAAACTGGGAACCCTTTCTTCGATGCTGGGACTTGCCTCCGTTATCATAAATTCGTTTATAGAAGTTCCCGGTGTAATGACCTTTATGGATTGCGGGCTCAGGTTTATGGCTGCGCTTCATCCCCCAACATACGTTCATTCCTGTATGGTGGCAAATATCTCACGCTGTCTTGCAAGACATGTTGTGGACCTCTATCCTGAAAAACTGATCGGATTCTTAGGGATGAAAAGCGTTATAGAGGTCAAGGAAAAGAAACTGAAGATCCTGGAATTTGCTTATAATGCCGCCCTTTGTCATGATTTCGGAAAACTTGTTGTCATAGATACGATATTCGTTTACGGAAGAAACCTTTTGGATTTTGAATTCGAGATCATAAAAAAGCATCCGGAAGAAGGGGCGCTCCTGCTAAGAAAATTCGAATCCACAAAAGCATATGCGAACATCGCCGAAGGACATCACAAATATTACGACAACAGCAAAGGTTATCCGCCGAAGTTTGATACGTCGAAGTGCGAAGAAAAACCGATCATCGACATAATATCCCTTGCGGACAGTATGGATGCCGCGACGGATTCCATCGGCAGAAGTTATAACACCGGAAAAACCTTTGATGAATTCCTTCGCGAAGTAGATGACGGCGCGGGAACAAGATACGCATCTTACTTCCCGCAACTTTTAAGAAATAAAGAGGTCAGAAGAGATCTCTATTATGTTCTTTCGGAAGGAAGAAAAGATAAGTACCGTGAAACTTTCCACATTTTAAGAAGTATGCAAAAGGATTGATATGGATAGAGATACAATCTTAACTTATGCGGAACGCATGGCAAAGATCCGTGAACTTTCATCGCCCCAGATAGGCGAGCTTAAAAACGCGGAAAAATACAGCGAAAAACTCCGTGACAATTTTGAGGAGATCGGACGCATTGCAGGGGATAACAAGGACATCCTTCAGCGTGAGATCTTCCCGATCTTAGAGTCGGAAGATTATCTTACGGAAGAGATGATAGAGGCCATCCGCGAGCTTTCCTACAGGCTCGTAAATGCGGACGACCTTGAGAATCTGGACGTACCCGTCATGTCTCTTCTTTCCGAACGTCTTATTAAAGATGCGGAAAAAAAGATGGATCATGAATACATCGTCCAGCAGCTGGATAAACAGATAATCGCCGCATATTCCCTTATGTATATGACGAGCAGGATCTTTACGAACCTGTCCATAAGCGAAGGCTTCAGGGACAAAGGCGTTTCGGCTGCGAAGGATATAATGGCGTATCTTGATCCCGAAAAGTTTGCGAGCCTTTCAGATGAATCCAAGGAGCTGGTGCTCACGGATTCAAGATACTCAAGATGCCTGTACGAACGCGCGTCGGGAACAGACGAAGAGACAGCAAAACAGTGGCTTAACGAACTTCGTTTTTCCATGAAGATATATGAAGATCCTCTGTATCATGAACTGTATCCGGATTTTGACTGGGATTATTATCTTTTCCGTGCCCTGGAACATCACGGTAATATCCTTGACCATTATTATGAAGGCAATATCGATACAAAGCTTATAAACGAAATCGAAAAAAAGCTTGCGTGGCAGGAGCGACTCTGGCTTTCGGATCCGGATATATTCGGGAAATTCGCGCCTCTTGAATTTGTTCGGATAAACCTTTACAGAGCCCGTTATCTTTCAAAGAAACTGGATCTTGAAGAATACAGAAAACTTCTGCTTGAAATATATGAAAAGCGAGATCCCTTAGCCTATGATTACGACAGCGTATACATCAACCTTAAGATCCCTGCGGATTACATATTGTCCTGCTGGGACGTTAAGGATCTTACGGAAGAGGATGTGGCGCGGATCTCGAGATTTTATACGGACATACTTTCGTATGCGTTTCATATGCCTAACGGCGCAACACTGACGGCGCTTTTGGAGTTCTTTTCGGAGATACTTTTCAACTTTTTGGAAATCCCGGGAGGGCTTACCTTTAGGGATATGTGCCTTCGTTCAATGGCGGCGTTTCATCCGCCCACATATGTTCATTCGTGCTCTGTAGCATCCCTTACAAGGTGTATAACAAAGCATCTTTTGTCCAAGGCGCCGGAATATTTTATCGGAACCTTCGGATGCGAAAACACGGATGATGTTGCCAAAAACTTTATGAAGATCTATGAGTTTTCGTATGAGAGCGCTCTTTGTCATGATTTCGGAAAGCTTCCGCTTATAGATACGATCTTCATTTACGGAAGAAATCTTTTGGATTTCGAGATAGAGATCATCCAGCAGCATCCCATGCTGGGGGCAAAGATGATGGAAAAATTCGATTCCACGAAGGCCTATGCGCCCATCGCCGCGGGACATCATAAATTCTATGACGGAAGCGGCGGATATCCGGACAATTACAACCCGGAGGAAAGCGGTGTTAAGACCATAATAGATATCGTTACGGTTGCGGACTGTCTTGATGCGGCGACGGATACCGTCGGAAGAAGTTACAGCAAGGGAAAGGTTTTCGACGAAGTATACAAAGAACTTAAGGAAGGATCCGGAACAAGGTATGCTCCGTATATCGTCGATCTCCTGGGAATCCCGGAAGTTTCGGAGGATGTTAAAACCGTTCTTTCCCGCGGCCGGAGCCGGAATTACAGGAATACATACATGCTTCTCAGGGAAGTTCACGAAAGATAACGAATCAGTAACAATCAGGGGGACGGTTCTTGCGATACGTAGCTATCACAAGAACCGTCCCCTTAATTCCCCCTGATCCGCAAAGTTTTACAAATGACATAAAATTTGGTATAATGACCAATTGATTTTTACGTAGAAAAAACAGGAAAAACAGAAAGGAGAACCCACATGGGAAAGATAAAAGCAGAGAAGGATGTTAACGGCATAAAAGGTCTTTATGTTATAGAGCCGGCTGTCTTCGGAGACGAGCGCGGCTACTTTATGGAAACATATAATTATAACGATTTTGCCGAGGTAGGCATTGATCATAAATTCGTACAGGACAACCAGTCCGCATCGAAGAAGGGTGTTCTTCGCGGACTTCATTTTCAGAAGGAATTCCCGCAGGATAAACTTGTCCGCGTTATAAAAGGAGAGGTTTTCGACGTTGCGGTGGATCTTCGTGAAGGCAGCGAGACTTTCGGAAAATGGTACGGCGTGCTTCTTTCCGAGGAGAATAAAAAACAGTTCTTTATACCGAAGAATTTTGCTCATGGATTCCTTGTTGTTTCCGATTACGCGGAATTCTGCTACAAGGTAACGGATTTCTATCATCCGAACGATGAAGGCGGACTTATGTGGAACGATCCGGATATCGGTGTTGAATGGCCGATCCCTGAGGGAATGACGGAAGCGGATCTTACCCTTTCCGACAAAGATAAAGTAAACGCGTCCTATAAGGATTTTCTTAAAGAACACGGGATGGCATAATGAATAAAAAGAAACTCGTTTATACATTGTTTCTTGTAGTCGTTGCGATACTGGCAAACATCGTGCTGGTAACACGTCAAAACGATTATAAGAATGAACAGATAGAATATAATTTTACGCTGAGCGCGGATTCGCCCCTCAGCTTAAAAGTGTATTATCTTACTGCGGGACAGGAGCTGTCGGATACAAATGAAGGACAGTCGTTCACGCAGACATATACGAAGGCGGGAAGCGAACAGGAGATAAGCCTTCGGATGCCTTCCGATCTTTCATATATAAGGATAGATCCGGCTGAGAGCAAGGGTACCGTCCTTAGAATATCGGATCTTACCATGACCTTCCACGGAAAGGAAGTCGGAGTAATAAACCTTGCGAAGTCCAATGCCATATATTCGCAGCAGGCGAATATAGAGACAACGGACGGGATCAACGAAATAACATGTACCGGCGAAGATCCGTTTATGGTATATGTTTATAATATCAACGATTATCTTCCCGCAATAAAGGAAGCGGGAAGTTTTTCGGAACTTCTAAAAAAGATCCTGTTCTGCGTTGCCTGCGATGCAACGATCCTTCTTCTTATCGTAAAGGGAAAGCAGGCAATGGAGATCCCGCGGGATGTATATAGAAACAGACAGCTGGTATGGAATCTTGCGAAGAACGATTTTAAAACAAGATATGCGGGATCTTATCTCGGAATAATCTGGGCTTTCGTTCAACCCGTTGTTACGGTCCTGGTATACTGGTTCGTTTTCCAAAAGGCGTTAAATGCCGCATCCCAGAGCACAAAAGCGGGACTTGCGATCCCCTTTGTCGCATGGCTTGTTGCCGGACTTGTTCCCTGGTTTTATTTTCAGGAAGTTGTGGGGGCCGGAACGAATGTGCTCTATGAATACAGTTATCTTGTAAAGAAGGTTGTGTTCAATATCAGTACCCTGCCGGTGGTAAAAGCGGTGTCGGCGCTGTTTGTGCACTTCTTCTTTGTGGCCTTCGGACTCATTCTCGCCATATGTTACCATTACTATCCGAGCCTTTATACACTGCAGCTTTTGTACTATTCCTTCGGGCTTATGATACTGTGCCTGGGAATCATATATCTTACAAGCGCTGCCGTAGTATTTTTCAGGGATCTTTCGCAGATCATAAATATCATCCTCCAGGTCCTTATCTGGGGAACGCCGATAATGTGGAATTATGACGGAATGAATATGAACCCCGTCCTTAAGGCGGCGTTTAAATTGAATCCGCTGTTTTATATCGTGCAGGGGTATCGCGAATCTTTGTTCGACCGCGTGTGGTTCTTTGAACACGCCGGGCTTACGGTCTATTTCTGGATCGTAACCATATTCGTATTCCTCCTGGGCACGACCGTATTCCGAAAACTCAAAGTACATTATGCGGATGTATTGTAATTAATACCCGGATACCCCGACCCGTGCGGCATATATATGTCACCGGGGTTGGCTGGTAGAAATACTATAGTTACCAAGGCGCAGGCACTGTGTATGTCTCGCAGGGACGTCCGCAGTGCCGGCACTTAACGAAGACGAGCCCTGCGAAGTCTGAGTTTAGTACCGTTGCTCGAGGACTCCGCCGAGAGGGAATCCCGGCGAGACATATACAGCGACTGCGCCGGTTCACACCGATAGGGTAGCCCGGCATGACACATACAGCGACTGCGCCGGTTCATATAAGGAAAGTAGAAATAATGTCAGAATATGCAATAAGAGTAAAAGACATCAGCAAGATGTATAAACTCTACGAAAACAATAACGACCGCCTGAAGGAAGCCCTGGGCTTTTCGAAGCAGAAAAGGTATAAGGAACACTATGCCCTTCACCACGTAAGCTTTGATGTAAACCGGGGAGAAACGGTGGGAATAATCGGCACCAACGGTGCCGGAAAATCCACCATATTAAAGATCATAACAGGCGTTTTAAACCCCACGGAGGGAGACCTTCAGATCGCCGGAAGAATCTCCGCGCTTCTTGAACTTGGAGCGGGATTTAACCAGGAATACTCCGGAATGGAAAACGTTTATCTGAACGGAACCATGATGGGATATTCAAGGGAAGAGATAGAAAAGAGAGTTCCCACGATCCTTGAGTTTGCCGATATCGGCGATTTTATCCATCAGCCCGTAAAGACATATTCATCGGGTATGTTTGTCCGCCTTGCATTTGCTCTGGCGATAAATATCGACCCGGAGATCCTTGTGGTGGACGAGGCATTGTCCGTCGGAGACGTATTCTTCCAGGCAAAGTGTTATAAGAAATTTGAAGAGTTCAAAAAAGCCGGAAAGACCATTTTATTTGTTTCCCATGATCTCGGTTCCATCGCAAAATACTGCGACCGCGTTGTCCTTTTGAACAAAGGTGAGAAGCTTTCGGAAGGAAAACCGAAAGAGATGATCGATATGTATAAGAAGATCCTTACGGGTTCGGAAGAGGATAAGGACGAGGTCGAAAAGGAAGCTTCGGGAAACATTAAACAGGAAGAAAAGAAGGTGGGCGGAGATACCACGGATAAGCTTTCCGTTTTCTATAAGGCGGACGATCCGGGCATGTGGAAATCCCATTACGAAATAAACAAAAACGTGGACCAATACGGAAACAAGAAAGCCGTTATCCGCGACTTCGCAATACTCGATGAGAACGGGAATTATACAAACACGCTTATAAAAGGCTCGCATTTTACAATGAAAACAAAAGTAGAATTCATGGAAGATGTGGAGGAGCCGATATTTACATATACATTTAAGACGGTCCGCGGCGTGGATGTTACCGGAACAAATACTATGTACGAAAAGAAGGAGATAAAGAACGTTAAAGCCGGAGATGTTTATGAAATAACATACGAGCAGGATATCGATCTTACCGGCGGAGATTATCTTCTTTCAATGAGCTGCACGGGATACGAAAAGGGGAACCTTACGGCATATCACAGATGCTATGATCTTGTTTCCGTAACGGTGATATCGGACAAATACAACGTGGGCTTTTACGATATGAATTCAAAAACAACGGTGAGGAAATTATAATGACATATCTTGAAAAACAGGTTTTAAGATACCATCGCCACTGGGGCGCTCCGGATGAACCGGATAAATCCCTCCAGGCGTTGCCGCACAGAGGGAAGCGGTATATAAAAAGAAAATTAAATGGTTTAAAAAATCGCATAAATCCCGAGGCTCCTGCGGAAGACAGGGCGGAATACGGAAAACGTCTGATGGCGGAAATCCTTCCGGACGAAGAAAAGAAAAAGCAGGAGATGTGGACACAGTTTAAAGAGCCCCATCTGTTTTCCGTTATAGTACCGCTCTACAATACTCCGGAAAACTTTCTTCGGGAGATGATCGATTCTGTAATAAACCAGACATATAAAAACTGGGAACTCTGTCTTGCGGACGGCTCCGATGACGAACATGCATATGTGGGAGAGATCGTTAAGGAATATCAGAGAAACGATGCAAGGGTAAAATATAAAAAGCTGGAAAAGAATCTTGGAATATCCGGTAACACGAATGCGTGTCTGGAGTTTTCCGCCGGAGACTATGTTTCCCTTTTCGATCATGACGATCTTCTTCATCCTTCGGCGCTTTTTGAATGCCAGAAGGCAATAGAAGAAACGGGAGCGGATTGTCTTTATACGGACGAGCTTACCTTTGTGGGAAGCGATATCAATCTTGTGGCAACGGTTCATTTAAAACCGGATTTTTCGCCCCAGAACTTAAACGGCGTTAATTATATATGCCATCTTTTCACGTTTAAAAAGAGCCTTCTCGAGGGCAACGGATTATACAGGACAAAGTATGACGGATCCCAGGATCATGATATGATACTCCGCGTAACATCCGCGGCAAAACGTATCGAGCATATCAAAAAGCTTCTGTATTTCTGGCGCATACATCCGGGTTCGGTTTCCGGCGGTATCGAAGCAAAATCCTATGCGATAGATGCGGGAAAGAACGCCGTCCAGGATTCCGAGAGAAGAAAGGGAAGAAACCTTACGGTGTCCTCCGTTGCAATATGCGCGACGCATTACAGACTTCATTATATTCAGGGGATGGAGTCTTATGACACCATAACCATCGAAAAGAACGATACCGGCAAGACCCTGAACGAAAAGGTCAAAGCTTCCGGAAAAGATTATATCCTCTTTGTTTCCCCGGGGACGCAGCCCATACAGGGAACAAATATCCGGGACATACTCCAGTATGCGATCCTTCCGGAAATAGGTCTTGCTGCAGGTCGTCTCCTTGACGGAAGCGGAAGGATAAAAGAGAGCGGATATATCACGGGACTCGGAGAAGACGGTATTATCCTTCCCGTTGATATCGGCGAGCCCTTTGATTCCGACGGATATATGGGAAGACATTATTATGTTCACAATATGAGCGCCGCAACCCTTGACGGCTCAATGATAAGAAAAGAAGCTTTTCTTGATGCGGGAGGCTTCGATGATAACTTAAAAACACCGAGAGCCCTTGGACTTGACATTTCTTTAAAACTTTTAAATAAAGGATACTATAACGTTGTAAACCCCTTCGTGCTCTATAAAAAGGGCGGCAGCGTCAGCGGACTTTCGGAAGAAGAGAAGAAGTATTTCAAGGCAACATACAAAGATGTTTTGGAAAAGTGCGATCCGTATTATCATCCCCTTATGAAAAAAGACGGAACGTACAGGTTCTACATGGATTAAGACAGCTATGAAAAGGGATTTGAAACAGGAACGTCATGAAAACTTATTCCGGGCGCTTGATATAAAAAAGGATGAGGATGTTGTCATCCTGGATGATCTTACACGTACGGAAGACGGAAAAAAAGAAACGGAAGAAATAAAAGAAGCCGTAAAAGCCATATCTTCCGGTGGCCGTCTTGCGATCGCGTTTAAGAACCGTTTTTCAATGAGAAATTTTTCGGGAGCCGATAAGGATCATTCCTTTACGAACGAGAAATCATTTTCATTAAAGGACATGAAGGAAAGACTTAACGCTGCGGGAATAAAAGACGAAGACATTGAAACTTTTTATCCCTATCCCGACCATCTGTATCCCATGACAATTTTTTCGGACGAATATCTTCCCGCCGTGGGGGAACTGTATAAAGGCGAATACATAGAAAGAAACGATATTTGCTTTTTTGATGATATAAAGGCATATGATGAAGTAATAAAAGAAGGAATGTTTCCGTTCTTTTCACCGTCCTATCTTTTGGTCTGCAGGATTAAAAACGAAAAATGAAAAAAGTAATCTATCAGAAATTTTCGAATAAAAGAAGAAAAGAATACGCCATAAGAACCGTGATCCTGCGGGATGAAAACGGAAACAGATTTGTCCGTAAGATAAATATATTTCCGGAAGGCAGGGAAAACATCCTCCGCATGAAGCGATGCGAGGAAGCTTTGAGAATCAGGTTCGAAAACACCGGGATCAATGTCCAGAAGAGTGAACTCTTGGATGAAGGGATCGAATTTTCCTATGTTCCCGGAACACCGCTTCAGATCATCTTTAAGGACATGATCGAAAAAGAAGATAAAGCCGGATTAAAAGAACAGCTTAAAAATTATCTGGAAAGAATATCATATGTTCCCGAAGAGAAAAAGGATAAGGTGTTTCAACCCTCCGAAGGTTTTATAAAGATATTCGGAGAGCCGGATGACATTATACTGAACACTCCCGCAACGGACATTGCGGACATAGACATAATCCCTTCGAACATCATTGTGGACGAAAGCAAAAAAAACGGTGCCGAAGGTGACTATACAATAATAGATTACGAGTGGACTTTCAATTTTTTAATTCCTTTAAAATATATAAAATTCCGTTGTCTTTTGTTCTGGCATAACGAAAATGAAGGCAGATCCCTTCTTTCCTGGGAAGAGATGATGAAGCTTGCGGATGTTTCGGAATCCGAAGAACGGACGTTTAGAAAGATGGAGGAAAACTTCCAGAATTATATTCTCGGAACCGACGAAGAAACGGAGGGTGAGGACTCCGGTAAAGATACGGAAGACGAAAAAGAAGAACTTCCGGAACTTTCGTTTGATAAGCTTTTATACTATAAAAAGCAGGAAAAGGAACGGGGAAACTTTCTTATCTACTTCGACAAAGGAAAAGGTTTCCCGGAAAGAAACGATATAACCCTTCCCGCAGAAATGTTTTCGGAAGGTCTTGTAACGGGTAACTTTGAAGTACCGGAAGGAACAAGGCGGATAAGATTTCTGTATCCCAAAGTATTCACCTTTTGCATGCCGGTATATATCAAAACGGAAACGGAAAAGCTTAAGTTTCCGGAAGAAGAATATCTCAATCTGGAAGGCAGCCTGATCATGGATATGGATCTTCAGAGCGAGACGGACAAAGGGGAAGAGATAGAATTTCTTTTCTTCCTTTTGGATCTCCCCGAAGACGAAGACATAAGGGCCAGGGCTTCGGAACTTTTAAAAGAGAAGACGGATGAAAAGACGCTTTTAAGAGAAGCGTATTCATATCTTGATATAAAACTTTCGGATGCGGAAGATGCGCTCGAAGAAAGAATGAACATCATGGAAGAGCAGAAACGGATCATGGACGAGCGTATGGAAAAAATAGAAGAACTTCAAAAACTTTCCGACGAACGGATGGATGCGATAAATGTTTATAAGGCAGCCGCCGAGGAAAGAATGGACATAATAATGCAGTATCAGAATGCAGTACAAGAAAGGTCAAAGACAATACCATGGAAGATAGCAAACGCTATGACGCGTGGAAAAGAGAACACGAAAATGCCGGATCCTTTGCCGCAAACGACGGAGGAAAAATAGCAAAGAAACTCTCGGATGCCATCCGCTCGGCCGGCTACGTCATAATAAGAACGCCTTATGCGGTTCCGAATAACTATGGGCTTGCATACGCCGTTAAAAAGCTTTCAAAAGAAAAACCGCCTTTGGTTCTGTACGGAGATGATGATCGTATCGATGAAAAGACGGGTAATCGGGTACGTCCGCATTTTAAGCCGGACTGGTCGCCGGATACATTCGAATCTTTCCCGTATACCGGAGAGATGCTTATTGTAAGCGAAGAACTTCTTCGAACGGTGTCGCCGGAGTATTACAAAAAGGTGAGCGGGGGAGATCTTGTTGTTCAGGCGCTTGAAATTTACGATCTTACCAAAACCCTGTTTTTCAAAGTACAGAGGAACGAGATCTATCATATAAGAACCATAATGTCCAGCATAACATCCCACGATCATATGCCGGAAAAGATGATGAAGACGGTTCGCCCCGAACATTCGGAGTTCAAGGGGAGGACGGATGTGCTTCCGAAGGTTTCCATCATCGTCCCCTCAAAAGACAATCCGAAACTTGTTAAGCAGTGTATCGATTCCATTATGGACAACACCGTTTATAAAGGGGAGTATGACATTGTCCTTGTGGATAACGGAAGCAATGCGGAAAATAAGGCGAAAATAGAAGAATACATAAAAAAGAAACCCGTAAAATATGTTTATCAGCCCATGGAATTTAATTTTTCCGCCATGTGCAATCTTGGTGTAAAGAATTCCGACGGGGATCTTATTGTTCTTTTAAACGACGATATCCTTGTTACACAGGCCAGCTGGCTTTCCATTATGGCAGGCTGCGCGCTCCGTCACAGAACGGGTGCTGTCGGGGTTAAGCTTTATTATCCGGAATCCAACAAGATCCAGCATGCGGGGGTTATCGTTACGGACGAAGGTCCGTCACATGCGCTTTCGCTTTTTGAGGATACGAAGGATTATTATTACGGACGTAATAAGGTGCCGTACAACTTCCTTGTGGTAACGGCTGCCTGTCTTATGGTAACCCGGGAAAAATATGCCCTTGTGGGCGGAATGCCGGAAGATCTTCGCGTTGCGTATAACGACGTTGATTTTTGCATGAGCCTTTATGAAAGAGGTTTTTACAACGTTCTCAGGAACGATATAACATTGTACCACTATGAATCCGTCAGCCGCGGCGCGGATGCAATGGACGGGAAAAAGCGTGAGAGGCTTGATTACGAAAGAGGGATTCTTTTGAGCAGACATGAAAAGCTTCTGAAAAAAGGAGATCCTTTCTACAATCAGAATCTTTCGGGAGACAGGCTTGATTATTCCCTCAGGGTTAAAGAAGAATATCTTGCCACAAGGGACTTTGTCTGGCAGAAGGATACCACCGGAGAGTATCGGGATTTTCCCATGAGCATAGACAAGATATCCGTTACGGACGAGGCGGTTCTTGTTAAGGGATGGGCATATTGTCAGGACGATTTTCTCCAGGAAAAAGGTGATATGTATCTTATCCTCAGGTTTTCCGGAGGGCCCGTGTATTACATACCGGCGCTTTCGGAGATCAGACAGGATGCAAAGGTTGCCGTAAAATCCGAGAGTTCAAGACTTGGATTTGTTGCCGCGCTTCCGAAGGAAACATTGCTTTCAAATAATCCTCAGATCGGATTTGCCTTGCGGCTTAAAGAAAAGGACGTAAGCGGAGATTCATATACGGTTTCGGATGTATACAATATGACTCCGTCAATCGTTACCCTTCCGGAAGATCTCCCCTGCCGGGTTGTACCGGAACCGGACGGACCCCAGAGTTACCCGGCGCAGGAGTTCGTGCTGAAGGTTGAGGAAAAATCCTTTACCGGAAAGCATGTTACCGTCAAGGGATACTGTTTCGATAAAAACGAAAAGTATAATACAAGGCTTCTTTATTACATCCGTCTGAGAACGGAGGATGAAGAAGGCGAAACAAAATATATATGTACGGTTCAGAGAAAAGACAGATATGATGTATGCGTGAAGAATCCGTTAAAGAGAAACATCTTAAACTGCGGCTTTTATCTTTCGATAGATCTTCCGAAGGAATATGATCCGGAAAAGATAAAAGCGGACCTTCTTGTGGAGGATACCGTAACGCATAAAGTAAGATCGGTTGTATTGTAGTAAAAGGAAAAGAAAAATGGAAATGCAGATGGAATTTGTCCGCAGACTTCCGGATCCGGAAGAGATAAAGGACGAATACAAAGTAAGTGAAAAAGTTAAAAAGATCAAAGAGGAACGTGACGAGGAGATCGCAAAGATCTTTCGGGGAGAAGAAGAAAAACTCCTCCTTATAATCGGCCCGTGTTCGGCGGATAACGAGGAAGCGGTCCTTGATTACATGCACCGGTTAAAGGAAGTATATGACGATATAAAAGACAGGGTTTTTATCATACCCCGTGTATATACAAATAAACCGCGGACTGTCGGGATCGGATACAAAGGGATGCTTCATCAGCCGGATCCCACCAAAGACGAGGATATGCTCGCAGGTCTTATCGCAATAAGAAAGATGCATAACCGCGTTGTTGAAGAAACAGGGATGACCGCGGCGGAGGAAATGCTTTATCCGGAAAACCACATTTATCTTTCCGATCTTTTGTCCTATGTTGCCGTCGGAGCAAGATCCGTGGAGAACCAGGGACATCGTCTTGCATCCTCCGGACTAGGCATACCGGTAGGAATGAAAAACCCCACCGGCGGAGACATTTCCGTAATGATGAATTCCGTCATAGCGGCTCAGAACGGACATACCTTCACATATCGCGGATTCGAGGTTCACACTCCCGGAAATCCCTATGCCCACGTAATAATGCGAGGCTATGTGGATAAATTCGGAAGATCCCATCCGAATTATCACTACGAGGATCTTATGAACGTGCTTGAAATGTATAATGATCACGGGTCGCTGAAGAATCCTTCCGTCATCGTGGATTGCAATCATTCAAATTCCGGAAAGAGGTATTTGGAACAGATCCGTATTGCGAAGGATGTTATACATTCCTGTCATGTTAATCCTGAGATAAAGAGCCTTGTGAAAGGACTTATGATAGAAAGCTATATCGAGGACGGCGCGCAGAAAATAGGCGAGGGTGTGTACGGGAAGTCCATAACGGATCCCTGCCTCGGATGGGAGAAGACAAAAGAATTACTTTACGGAATTTATGAATCGGTGCTATAATTAATCCACATGTGATTTAAGAGGGGTAAGGAACAGAGATGTTCAACGAAAAACAGGAATTACTACTCGGCTTTTGCCGCGAACTGACGCAAGCGTCGGAAACAAATCTTGAGACGCTTATGTCTGCGGTTGCACGTATGGCGCCGCACCACAGACTTTCGCTTCTGACTATTGATATGTCGGATGTTCAGGATTTTATACCTGATGCAAGCACGCGTTTTCTGACACTGTATCAGGATCCGGATCAGAGCGACAGGGGAGAGCCGATCACATTTAAATACCGTGTCAGCCATGAGGGATATATTGTTGTAAATATATATCCAAAGGGTGAGCCGTTTACGGAAGATGAGGCGAAGGAATATGAGATTCTTTCGGATATCAACTTCTTCTATTTCGGACGTATAAGGTTTGCGGATGTCGTCACAAAATCCGCGATGACACAGTATATCACCGGACTTCCGAATTCCGGCGGATATATGGCAAAAGCGGTTGAACTTTTCAGAAGAGGAGTTCTTCCGGAATATTCCGCATTTTTCTTTAACATAAAAGGTTTCGGGAATGTTGCAAGACGATACGGGCAGCAGGAAGGAAACTTTATCATAAAGCGTTACGGAAAGGCATTAAAGGATTTTGCCCATGACGATGAAGTTGTCGGCCATCTTGGCGGCGATAACTTTGTTGCGATGATGAAAAAAGAGAGACGGCAGGAGTTCATTTCATTCCTGTCGGCAGTTCCGGCCATGGCTGAGCGTGGAGGAAAAACGGAAAACTTTAACCTCTCCGCCACCGTCGGAGTATATGAGATCGATGAAAACACAAAGGATCCGGGAGACGTTTTAAATTATCCGTCAATAGCGATCAATCTTGCAAAGAACGTTCTTCATCAGCAGGTTGTCGAGATATCGGACGAGATGGTTACACAGGTTGAAGAGCAGAAAAAGGTGCTTAAGAACTTCCAGGCTGCGCTGGATAGAGAAGAATTTGAAGTTTATTATCAGCCGAAGGTTGATTCGGAAAGCAAAAAGATCATCGGCGCGGAGGGGCTTACAAGGTGGAACAAGAACGGGGAGATCATTCCTCCGGAAGTTTTTATCCCTCCCCTTGAGCAGGAAGGAATGATTGCAAAGCTTGATTTTTATGTACTCCGGCGTGCATGCGAAGACGTCCTGAAATGGGAGGAGCTGGGACTTGAACCGGTTCCGGTTTCCGTGAATTTCTCAAAAAAAGATCTTTCGGACAAGGATCTTGCGGAGCATATTTATGAGACCATAGTTGAATCCGGAGTGGATAAGAAACTCATTCAGATAGAGATCGCGGAGGCAACGGACGACGAGGAACAGGTTGAACTTGCCGCATTTCTTGATGAACTTTATCAGATGGGAATAAAGACTGCGATAGATGATTTCGGAGCAGGCCGTTCATCCCTTTCAATACTCAGGGAATTTAGGGTTAATGCTTTAAATTTCGCCCGTTCGTTCATTGATACAGACGAGTTTTCAAAGAGGGACGGGATCATTCTGGCGGACATCATGCATACTGCACAGCAGCTCGGAATACAGGTTATAATAAAAGGCGTTGAAAGAGAAGACCAGCTTAAATTCGTTAACGAAGCCGGCTGCAATCTGATACAGGGCTTTTATTATGACAAGGCTCTGCCCGAAGGAGAATTTCGGAAGAAGCTGTTGACAGGAGAATATTAATTACAATTTCAACACAATACCCAATATGGCTGCACCCGCGATGTATACCACCGGGTGCACTTTCTTTTTCTTTCCGAGAAGAATAAGCACAAAGATCGCGGCTCCGATGAACACATCTCTCCAGACGATCCGCATAAAGAATTCCTGATAAAAGGGTCCCGCGAAATCCGAGACGCGGCTGGGATCAAGAAAGGCTGCGGAGGCCACGGAGCATACCGCAACGGCAACAAGTCCGGTGCTTCCGGGACGCAGTCCGTACATGATCTGCTTAACGATCAGCGCATCCTTAAATTTATTCAGTATCTTGGAAACGAGAATAATGACAACAAGTGCGGGAGTGATGAGACCGAGGGTTGCGATTATGCCTCCCACAGGTCCGCTTATGGTGTTTCCCACATAGGTTGCCATATTAACGCCGAAAGGTCCCGGAGTACATTCCGAAACGGCGATCATATTTGAAATATCCGTCATGGTAAACCATCCGGTCTTATGCATGAGTTCCTTTATGAAGGGGAGGGTTGCAAGTCCGCCTCCGATGGAGAAAAGACCGATCAGCATAAATTCAAGATAAAGTCGAAGAAGCATCGGCATTATTCTTCACCTCCTTCTTCCTGTTCGTCTTCCTTTTTCTTTTCCGGAATCGGCGCTTTGGACCATGTCCATTTAAACTTTGAAGAAAGAACGGAAAACAGAACACCGAGA
>JAFOND010000108.1 GCA_017418645.1 Lachnospiraceae bacterium
GATAAGGATTATTGCGGCAAGAATACCGTAATATAGCGGTGTTCTCGAGCCTTTGATAACCTCCACAAGATACGCGAGAAGGATCGCGATCTGGATCACGTAGTGAACGACGAGATAGGTTTTGTTGTTTCTGCCTTTTTCTGTTAGAATCTTTTTTTCCATTTTTAATAGCACCCCTTTTTATTACTAAAGATTACATACCGTTTTATTTTCCGCTATATATAGCCATTTGTCAAGAGTTTAACGGCTATTGGGGATGCCATTTTATTCCGCAGCGATCTCTCCCGCGAGAAGATATATAACCGGAGAATTCCAGTAGATCGCAACCTCGTTCGTCGAATAGCTCTGGGAGTTATCAACATAGCATTTTGCGATGGGCGTATCCTTTAATACGTTCTGCGCATAAGGATCTTCCCTGCCTCCGTTGGGGCCTCCCGCGATCATTCCCGGTACGGTCTTTCCTTTAGCCTGGGACGGTCTGTGATGCGGATGATCCGTGTATACCGTTCCGAATCCCGTCATAAAGCAATATCCCGTCGAATTATTGCCTAAGATGTAATTAAGCTGCTTATCCGCCGTTGCCTTATCGGAGGATCCGAGAGCCTTTTTCATCATAAGGATGAATTCGCCGTTATTTGCGATGGTAAGGTTACTTCCCCAGGGATAATTACCTATAAGCGAAGAACCGTAGGCATATGTGTTTGCGCTTCCGGTAATGCCGTCCGCCGTTCCCTTTGCCGAATTCTTTATGTTGTCGGTATTTCCGGCGCCCTTTGCCGTAAGATATGCATAGGCTCCGTATCCGCCGACGCCCTGCCATCCCAGAGTGTATCCCGTTTCCGGAAGATTGGACTGCAAAGCGTTTTCATAGGACTTGTCTCCCGTTGTCTTAAAGAGCTCGGCTGCTGCCCAGAATCTTTCGTCCACATCGTTTGAATCTTCATACTGTCCCGTCTGAACGTCCGAGGGATTCTGATAGCCCTTATAATCGCGGGGCGTTCGGTTAAGATAATCAAAAGCTTTCTTCGATGCTGCAAGACATGTGTCCGAAAAGCCCTTATCAACGCTTGAATAAACACGGGCTGCTATTGCCATAACCGCCGCAAAGTCTCCCGTCGCCGCCGTGGATACCGGCATAATGAAAAGCTCTTCTCTTTCTTCTTCCGGCATCACTTCACCCGGGAAGTTCTTGCAGGTTACTTTGTGGTAAACTCCGCCGTCATCCCGCTGCATCTTTAAGAGCCATGTAAGCTCGTATCTTGCTTCGTCAAGAACATCCGGTATCTTGTTTTTGCTTTCGGGAATGCCGTAGTCGTCTCCGAATACCTTCGGATAATCCTCGTATGCAAGAAGAAGATCCGCTGCCGCAACGGCGCCCGCTACGGAATATCTTCCATAGTCTCCGGCATCATGCCATCCGCCTGAAACATCAAGGGTTACGGAATTGTTTTCATAAAGTTTTGCCTTATCGTTATGGCAAGCTCCGTGGGCAAAATCTCCTGCGTGGGATGAATCCAGTTCGGTGCCGCATCTCTGGTAATAGAGCATCTTTACCGAAGCCTTAAGCGCTTCGTCATAAACGTTCTTTCCTATCTTGAACGAGGGCGAAACAACATCGCCTGCCTCGATATGATATGTTCCTTCATCTTTTACGGATGAAAAATCGAAAGTCTCTTCCTTGTCTCCCGTATCCGGATCGTCCTTTCCGCTGCCGATCTTAGCTTCAAGAACCGTTTTCTTTGTGCTTTCGTTAATAAGCTTTGCGGTCTGGTTAAGGGCAGGACCTCTTAATGTCGCGGATTTATACGCAGAAGGAAGATATCCGATCTGGTTTACGGAAATGTCAGAAACCAAAACGGTTCCGCTCCCCGCAACTTTATTGGAATCGTCTTTAAGAGAAAGATAGAAATCGTCAAAATACACATGATGTTCCGCCATGCCCTGTTCCACGCCATCAACTACGCCCATGTTGAAACAGAAGCGCGGTGCGGGATCCGAGGTTTCTCCCATGGTAAACTCAAATTCAAAATCGGCCTTGCTATTGCTTAAGTTTACGGGCTGTTCGTAATATGCGTGATAGTCTCCTCCGTTTATCTGGAAGCGCATCATGACCGGGCGCGAAACATCCGAATATGCATTGAAGGTGATCTTATAAATACATCCTTCGTCAAGAGAAAAACCGTCATGATAAAGCTGAACGCCGTGTTCAACCGTTCCGACACGCTTTATGTCCACATCCAGCGCGCCGTCCCCGTTAACGGAAATCTCGCACTCCCCGTCCTGACAGAAGGTAAACCAGTCGTTGGTTCCGTTTGAGAAGTCGCCGTTCGTTAACATATTTCCGCCGGTTTCTTCAACGGGTTCCGATGTCTCTTCCA
>JAFOND010000109.1 GCA_017418645.1 Lachnospiraceae bacterium
AAATAACTAAAAAAAGGGCGGTGCAAATGCACCGTTCTTTTTTGCTATCGGAATCCGGTTTTACAGACAAAAAGGTGGTGGCTATGCCACCCTTTTTTTGTTATAATACGGGCGTATATTGCAGACATAAATAAGGGTAAGATCAATTATAAAAAACTAAGTAGGGGGTAATATATAATGTCTGACGAAATGAAACAGGAAGAGAAAAAACTATTCGGTCATTCCCAAACTTTCAGAACGGCCATAGACACAAAAAGCCGGGAACTGTATTCTACAAACGATACCGTCAGAGCTTATGGGGAGCGTTCAGAAGCAAATATGACGGCATTCTTTCAGACCTTAAAATCCCGTTACCACGACAAGAGTATCGATCCTTCGGTGTATACGCCTCCGGTGGCTCCGGTTTACGAATATGAAAAGAAAACCCTGGAAATGCCGAAGCTTTCGTATAAGGATAGAAAGAAAAAGAAAGAGGTTCTTAAGAAGGCTGATGAAACCGCCAGGGCGGCCGCCAAGAAACAGCACCAAGGCGACTTATACAAAAATGCCACCAAGTACACGGCCTTTATTGCGCAGGAGGCAAAAAGAAAGCTTATCACGGATGAAGATCCCCAAAATGATATGTACACATATGAAGAAAACCGGTTCGTAGTCGGAAGCTTCGAGCCTAAAGATCTTTACCGGCCCGATCCCAATCCGGAAATGTTCAGGCCCGAATTCTTTACGGAACATTTTAGTGAAGTAATGGACAACATGCAGGAACTCCGTGAAATGCTGTTTAGTATTACCCGGCGTTCCCAGGCAGGCTCGATAACTCTGACTCCGGACGATCAGGATCGTTTTCAATATCTAAAAGATCTACTCGTTCTCATGGAAAAGTGCTACGACAAAGCACTCGCTACGCAAAGTATCAAGCGGGACCAATACAGAGACTGCGTTGTTTCCGACGAAATAGATACCGGTGTAGCAAAGGATGAACTCGAAGAATCGATAGATGCTTTATACAAAAAAGAACAGGCACGAACGGAAAAGATCAGCAAGGGATGGTTTAATCGCGAGTATCTGCCCATAGTGTTAGAACTGGAAGAAAAAGGCGAACTCAAGGTTGATCCTTCGGAAAAATTCTTTGAGGACCTGGACGAACCGTTAAATGACGTTCGTGTCCAAAAGAACGAGGCTGTTATAACACCGCTTCTTGCGGATCTTAAATTTCACGGAGAACAGCTTACCGCATACAAGCGGTTCGAAGCAGCCTGCGAAACTATCAGAAAGAAAATCGTTTTCTCTCCGGACGGTTCGGAAAATAAGGTCACGGGAGAAGATCTCGTACGCCTGCATCTTGTTGAACAAAAGTATGCTGAGGTACAGCAAAAGATTGCCATGTATTCCGCCCAAATGGAGGAAATGAGCAATACCCTGGAATTCCTTATAAACGGAGAAGGGGAAATAACGGATGCCATGCATATACTCCTCCTTCGCTATGATTATGCGCCGGAAAAGGAAAAACAGACCAAGTCGGAAACGGGAGCATCACTTCCGAATGCCGTCATAACA
>JAFOND010000012.1 GCA_017418645.1 Lachnospiraceae bacterium
AACGGAAAGGGATTCCTTTTTAAGACGCATGCCCTTGCAGACGGGGCAGGGCGAGAAGCGCATGTATTCTTCGTACTGTGCCTTGGACCAGTCGGACCCCGTCTCGCGGTATCGCCTGTTTATATCAAAGATCAGTCCGTGCCAGGTAACGTCATAAACTCCCGATCCACGCTGGCCGGAATACTTAACCTTAAGTTCCTCGTCCGAACCGTTTATGAACACATCCTTCACCTTTTCCGGAAGGTCTTCATAGGGCGTGTCCAGAGAGAATTTATATTTTTCGGAAAGGGCTTCGAGGACCGCATGGGTAAAGCTCTTGTTGTCGTCCGAGCTCTGCCAGCCCATAACCTCAACGCAGCCTTCGTTAAAACTCTTTTCCTTGTCCGGGATCATAAGATCTTCGTCGAATTCCATCTT
This sequence comes from Lachnospiraceae bacterium, assembly GCA_017418645.1. Classification (GTDB taxonomy): domain Bacteria; phylum Bacillota; class Clostridia; order Lachnospirales; family Lachnospiraceae; genus FD2005. The sequence continues at coordinate 418 of JAFOND010000012.1, forward strand.
ATATCCGAGACCGAAACATTCCGGGCAGGCGCCGAAGGGATTGTTGAAGGAGAAGGATCTGGGCTCAACCTCTTCAATGCTTATGCCGCAGTCCGGACAGGAAAAACTCTCCGAAAAACGCATCTGCTCCGCTCCGATTATATCGATGACCATGAGGCCTTCCGAAAGTTTCAGCGCGTCTTCTATGGAATCCGTAAGTCGCTTTTCGATTCCTTCCTTAACAACAAGGCGGTCGATAACGATCTCTATGTTATGCTTTATGTTTTTATCCAGCTTTATCTCTTCCGAAAGTTCATAGCCGTTTCCGTCCGCGATAACGCGGACATAGCCGCTTTTCTTTGCTTTCTCGAAAAGCTTTTCATGGGTTCCTTTTCTGCCACGGACAACCGGAGACAGAACCTGGATCTTTGTTCTTTCAGGAAGGGCCATAACCTCGTCCACCATCTGGTCCACGGTCTGCTTTGAAATCTCCTTACCGCAGTTGGGGCAGTGGGGGATTCCGATACGCGCGTAAAGAAGACGGAAATAATCATATATTTCCGTTACGGTTCCCACCGTGGAGCGCGGATTTTTGTTTGTGCTCTTCTGGTCGATGGAGATGGCAGGGGGAAGCCCTTCGATGCGCTCAACATCCGGCTTCTCCATCTGGCCGAGGAATTGCCGGGCATAGGATGAAAGGGATTCCATGTATCGACGCTGACCTTCCGCGAAGATGGTATCGAAGGCCAGAGACGATTTACCGGACCCTGAAAGTCCGGTAAGTACCACGAATTCATCACGTGGGATGTCTAGGGATACATTTTTTAAGTTGTGCTCGTTGGCACCGCGGATCTTGATTTTTTTGTGCTGCATTATCTTTTCAACTCTTCCTTATTCTCATACATCAGGGCGTCGGCGCGTTCGAATACCTGCTCAACATTCTTGTCGCCCGGGCGGAAGCGTGACATTCCGCAGGCAACAACAACGCCGCCTTCGGCCTTGTTCTTCTTATTGCTTTCGTGGAGGATCTTCATAAGTTCATCGATGTTTTCATAAGCTTCGCCATTGGCGATAACCGCGAATTCGTCGCCGCCGATCCTGAAGACCGTTTCGTTTTCAAAGGCGCCGCTGATGATGGTGCAGGCCTTCCGGATAAACTCGTCGCCGGCCTTATGGCCAAGGGTATCGTTAACATGCTTGAGTCCGTTCACATCGCAGACGATAACCGCAAAGCCGCCTTCGGACCCGTCGTCGATCCTACCGTTTATTGCAGTCTCAAGATCAACGTATGCATGCTTGTTAGCGGCGCCGGTAAGGGCATCTATGTTTGCTTTCTCAACGGCGTTCTTTAAGTTCGCCGCGATCTCCTGTTCACGACGCTCTCTCGCATCGATGTCAAGCACACCCACAAGAAGCTGCGGACCGTCTTTTTCCTGTATCATCGCCGCATTGAGCTGTACATACTTGGGCACGCCGTCGATAACAAGGCGGTACTTGATATGGAAGTCTCCGGCCTTGTCTACTTCCTCGAGAATGTTTGCCTTTGTAACGGCGCTGATAACGCGCTTCTTGTCCTCACCGTAGACAACTCGCTCTGTCTCCACTCTGGTCTTTTCAAAGAAGTCATCGCCCTCCTTCGGAAGCACAAGGGAACTGTATTCATGAGTGGCCGCATATTCAACAAAATGATCCGTGTCGGGATCTATTGTGTAGATACAGATGTACTGACCGGAAAGAGCCGCGATACGCTGGTACGTTGTCTGCTCTTCCTTCATGCGCTCCGCCTCTTCTTTTGCCATCATCATATCGTTTATGTTATTGATGCCGATGATGATATGGTTGTCGTCATCCTCCGGACGGACCGCCTTCATGTTAACATATGTGGGCACACCGTCAATTACAAGCCTGTAGGTTGTAACAAACCTTCCGTCTTTATCTATGGCGTTAAGGATCTTGTCTTTTGAAAATGATGCGCAGAAGCGTTCAACATCTTCCTCGTATATGATCTCTCTTGCATTCTTTAAACTGAGGTCAAAGAAGTCTTCTCCCGAGCGGTCTATCTTAACGCTGAGTTTGCTGCCGGTTGTTGCGGAATACTCCGAATATCCGTCGGTCTTAAGATTGACGTAATAGATAAAGTTATAATCGGATGCAAGGGCCCGGGCGATATTTGAATATGTCAGGTTCTCGTTTACGGCTGCACTCAGGGCGGCCTTCGTCTCCGCATTTTCGCGGCGGACCATAACAAGTTCGGAAACGTCCACGCTCATTCCCAGAAGACAGAGTCTTCCGTTGGCGTCCGTGAATTTCAATTTCGTTGTCTGAAGATATCTCATGTTTCCCTGGGCATCCGGAACATCCTCACGGAAGATATAGGGCTCGTCCATTTCGATGGCGATCTTATCGTCGTCCGTGAAATGCGTTGCCGTAACGATGTCGAACATCTCCGCGTCCGTATGTCCCACTACATCCTGGGGACTCTTTTTATGCGCATATTCGGCAAACATCTGGTTACATGCAAGATACCTTCCGTTCTCCACGTCTTTGGAGAAGGTCATGGCAGGCATGTTGTCCATCAGCGATGTTATTGAAGCCGTAAGTTCCGATATCTTTTGTGATGCCTGGGCGCGACGGGCGAGAGTCACGTTTTCCTTCTTAAGATCCTCCGCCTCTTCAAGAAGCTCCTTCTGTCTGTCCAGCGGTTTTAAGATAAGCTGGCCGGAAACATAGAGGGCAACAGCGGATAAAACAAGGGAAAGGGCAATAACGGAAAGGATCGTGTTTCTTAAGATCCTGTTCCTCTGGGCGGTTATGGGAGACATAAGGATGTCAACTCCAACATACGCAACAACATCGTTGTCTTCATTAAGAAGGGGCTGTGCACCGCCCACGATATCGCCGTAAATATCATTGTTTATAACCGAATTCTCAACCGTAAGATACGGGTCCTTAAGAACCTTCAAATCCTCACCCCGAAGATAATCGAAGGAACCCGGATAGCAAACGTTGTTCGATCCGGAATCCACCATGTATACCATACTCTTTGTATTTTTATCGAGGTAACAGAGATAAAGACAGTCCACCATGGTGGAATTAAGATCCGAACGCAGAACCTTATACAATTCCTCAAACTGAACCGTATGTCTTAAATAATCAAACTGGGAAATATAGGCTTCATATTCCGGGGTTCCCATATAGTCGTTCGAAAGACGTTCCGGAACGGTGTCATATGCCTTCGCAACCATATCCCTGAACTTAACAACGGTATCGATATCCACATCCTTCGCAACGATATTGGCAATTTCCTGAGCGCGGGTTCTGTTTTCCTCGTCCTGCAGTTTTTTTATGGAAGAACCGAAATACATAACGGATCCCGTGCTTATTAAAACCACGGTCATTACTATGAGAATTATTGTTTTTTTCTTCAACGACAGTTCCATATCCTTCACCTCTTGTATGCTCAGCCTTTAAAGGTTTTGTATAGCGTATCTATGAAATAATCTTTTTCTATGGGTTTTGCGATAAAGCCGTTCATACCGGCCTCATATGCCTTCTCCCTGTCCTCGTCAAATACGTTTGCGGTAAGTGCAAAGATGGGAACGGATGCGTTTACCGGATCCGAAAGATCCCTTATCTTTTTCGACGCATCGAAGCCGTTCATCTTCGGCATCTGGATATCCATAAGGATGAAATCGAAATGTCCCGGAAGAGCTTTTGAAACTCTCTCAAGGGCCTCTTCGCCGTCCGATGCTTCTTCCGCCTCTATTCCGTATGCGTTTAAGATCGCGATAACGATCTGTCTGTTTATCATGATATCGTCCACGATAAGCGCACGTCTTCCGTATAAAACGCTTGTGATATCCGCGTTCTTCATCGACACCTCTTTATCCGTAACATCCATTTCCATCGTAACATAAACGGCATTTCCTTCGTCCGGCATGTTTTCTATTTCTATATGCCCTCCAACAAGTCGAACAAACTCTTTGGCGATGGCCGTTCCGAGGCCCGTGCCTTCCGTATCTTCCGCAGTATATGTACCGTTGTCTTCACCCGTCCGTACAACGCCTTTTCCGTTATCCTTAACAAAGAATTCATACAGCGCTTTTCCTTCTTCCGCCTCCGAAAGCTGCATAACGCCGATTATTATACGATCGTCTTCCTTTGTATTTTTCACGGCGCTCA
>JAFOND010000110.1 GCA_017418645.1 Lachnospiraceae bacterium
CGCCCCCGTAAGAAAAAGACAGAGCAGCGCGTATATCCCGAAGTATTGAAACGTCTCCGGAAGGAGTGGCGAAAGAAGCTTCCCTAGAATCGCAAAAAGCGGGATGGAATCGGTGAAGATTACGGATGTAAGATCCGGATACGTAAGCCCGTCGTGAAGCCCCAAGGGAAAATGCCAATCGGAATTTCGATATGCGACCCAGCCAAAATAATGCTGCTCCGTATCCCAGGTGGAATATACATAATCCGCGTTGGTGGGATTTAACATTCCGATTCCGTACACGCCGGAAAAAAGAATAAGAGAGAATAAAAAAATAAGCGCATATATTAAGAGCTTTTTGTTGTCTTTCTCTCTTTCCATAAAACTCCTCTGCGGCGGAAGGTTCGGCGCCGCGGCACAAAAAATAATCGCGTCTATCATATCATATTTTTGATGTGGTGTGAGATTAAAAAAACGTGTATAATAAACCCCATGAAAAAGTATCTTAAACTGCTTCGGGTGAAGCATTACATAAAAAATCTCATAATCTTTCTCCCCATGTTTTTTGGTGGGGCGCTCCTGGATTCAACAGACTGGAAAGCGGCGGTAATCGGCTTTTTTGCTTTCTGCGCCGCATCCTCCGCCATCTATATAATAAACGATATCAAAGATGCGGATAAGGATCGCATGCACCCAACAAAGAAGAACCGGCCCATCGCAAGCGGAGAGATCTCGAAGTCGACAGCAGCGGTTATATGCGCGGTCTGCATCGTCATCGCCGCAGGCCTTTCCGTTATAACTTTCGGATATTCAAAGGCTTCCGTTATCTTGCTTTTAGCTTATATTTTGATAAACGTTTTATACAGCAGCGGCCTTAAAAACGTCCCGGTCCTCGACGTCTTTATCCTCGCCTCCGGCTATGCCCTCCGCATCTATTACGGCGGCTTCATAACCGGCATAAGGATTTCCGAATGGCTCTTTCTGGTGATAACCGCCGGCGCCCTTTATATGGGCTTTGGAAAGCGCCGCGGGGAGCTTCTTCGGGGGACGGATACCAGGAAGGTTTTAGAGATCTATACCGCGCAGTTTCTTGAGCGCGCCATGACGGTGATGCTTTCGCTCTCCATCGTTTTTTATGCGCTCTGGGCAATGGATTTTCGTGATAAGAAAATGATTTTTTCCGTGCCCGTTTTCATTGCGGTTTTGATAAGATACAGCATGGTTTCGGACGAGAAGGCGGACGGTGATCCCGTGGAGATCATCCTTTCGGACGTTCCGCTCATTGTCCTTTCGATCCTGCTTTCCCTTTGCATTGGTCTTTTGATCTATATTTAACCGGAGCGAGAGATGAAGGAACGTGATTCGTACATAGATTTTTGCCGGGGCATTGCGGTTTTGGATGTGCTCGGGGCCCATACCGCCTTTTGGGTGCTTTTCTGGGAGACGCCGAACTTTGCAAAAAGCGCCTTTCTTTTCTTTGAAGTTCCAATGTTCTTCTTCCTTTCCGGCTGGGCCATGTCCCTCGGAAGGCATGATTTTAAAAGAGCGCTTAACGGCGTAAAAAGGTTCTGGCTCCAGTGGATATATTTTGTTGTGGTGACCGCGGCGCTCTGCGCGATTTCGATGCATACGTCTCACCCTATCGAAGGCGTGTCAGGTCTTTCGGATCTTATATCAAATATCTTCTTTGACGTCAGCTTCCCGGGCCTTCCCGTTATCGGAGTTTCCCTCTGGTGGATACTTTCGTTCTTTGTTCTTATCCCCCTATTTTCGCTGATACTGATGCCGGCGCAGGATAAGAAATATAAAGCGGCTGTTGAGGTCGGACTTCTCATCGCCACAGTCGTTATGTTTTTTGTTATGTCTCTTACGGGAGCAAAACTTCCCCGGGGGATCTTTACCAATGATTGGCTCGTTGACCTTAACATAATGTCCGGTCAGGAATTCGATGCAACCCTTCCGCTCCTGGGAACCCTCTGGCTTCTCGGCGTGAACAAAAAGAGGATAAAGCCGGATAAGTTATGGAAATTCCTTGTTCCGGAAGCCGTTATAATTCTTCTTTATGTTGTGTCGGACCGGCTCTATGGCATCTCCGTCACGGACGTCCAGTCCGCGAAATTCCCGCCTGTTGCGCCCTATCTTTTTGCGTCGCTGATCTTTGTCCTTCCTGTCCTATACTTTGAAGGGAAGATTAAGAAGACCGGAAAACTCCTTCCCCACATCGGAAAGAACGCGCCCTTTTATTTCTTCGCCCAGGGCGTAACAAGTTCCCTCTGCAACAGAATAAAAG
>JAFOND010000111.1 GCA_017418645.1 Lachnospiraceae bacterium
GTCCGCCACCGTTACGAGACGCTCATCCAGACTGAGGGCTTCCGTGAAGTTCTTCAGATTCATTGATTCTGCGATCGTGCTTAATTTACATTCTGCCATATACGGCCTCCCTTCCTATGCCTTCACTGCCTCAAGTAGCGCGTTCTTCATATCATAGTATTTCTCGGTCATATCGAGATAGTGGCGGTGCGGATTTTCGAATCTCTGCTCCTCTTCCCATATCTCTTCGGAAAGCTGCTTTTTAACAAAGTCCGCGATCTCCTGCACCGTTTTATCTTCGCCAACGAACTTTCCGTCTTTGAAGATCGGCACCTGAAGTTCTTTAAACGTAACGTCGTTGAGTTCACGTTTCTTCCAGGGTTTGGAAGGATCTATAACCGTAAGTGAATGAACGTTTGCAAGATCTTCGTCATCACATGCTATAACATCGCAGAACGCATGATTCTCTTCGTCGTATACTCTGTAAAGATTCTTCTTTCCCGGGTTTGTGATCTTTTCGATATTTTCCGATACCTTGATCTTCGGAATATAGGTTCCGTCCTTTTCAACCGCTGCAAGCTTATAGACCGCTCCGAATACCGGCTCGGATTTTGATGTAATGAGTCGCTCACCCACACCGAAGGAATCTATCTTTGCATCCTGTTTGATAAGGGATGTGATGGTAAACTCGTCAAGTGAGTTTGATGCAACGATTATGGCATCGTTGAGTCCTGCATCATCCAACATCTTTCTTGCTTTCTTGGATAGATATGCAAGGTCTCCTGAATCAAGACGGATCCCCTTTAAGCGCTTGCCCATGGGTTCAAGGACTTCCTTCGCAACGTTTATGGCATTCGGTACACCTGAATCCAGAACATCATATGTATCCACAAGAAGGATTGCATTATCCGGATATGCCTCTGCAAATTTCTTGAATGCGGTATATTCATCATCAAAGAACATTACCCAGCTGTGGGCCATTGTTCCGGAAATGGGAACGTCAAACATCTGTCCCGCAAGAACCGTGGCTGTGGATCCCGCGCCACCGATAACGGCCGCTCTCGCGCCGTAAACCGCAGCATCCATATTATGCGCGCGTCTTGCACCGAAGTCCGAAACGGCTCTTCCTTCCGCACTCTTTACGATACGCCTTGTCTTTGTCGCGATAAGGCTCTGGTGATTTATCTCGAGAAGTATTGCAGTCTCGATAAGCTGTGCATCGATAAGCGGTGCGACAACCGTAAGGATCGGCTCATCCGGATACATTATGGTTCCTTCCGGAAGAGCATAGATATCACCCTTAAATTTAAATTCCGAAAGGTACTTCAAAAAGCCTTCCGTAAAGATGTTCTTTCCGCGGAGATATTCGATATCCTCCTCCGAAAAATGGAGGTTTTCGATGTACTCCACGATCTGCTGAAGACCCGCAAATATGGCGAAGCCGCCGGCATCCGGGTTTCTTCTGTAGAACACGTCGAATACGACGCGGTCCTCAGTGCAGCCCTCCTTGAAATAGCCGTTTGACATGGTCATCTCGTAGAGGTCCATTACCATTGATAGATTTCGTTCGTCTTGTTGTTTCTTCATAACTCTATACCTATTCTATCGGCATGAGGCAGTAGATATATGTTTCGAGGGTGCCCTATCGGCAGGTCCTCGTGCAACGGTACTAAACTCGTGCATCGCAGGCTTGCACTCGTTAAGTGCCGGCACTGCGGATGCCCTCTCAACATACATCTACTACCTCTTGCCTATTTTTAGTTTCCCGGATTACTTTGCATTCGAAGCAACTTCCAACAACTTCTCCTTCAGCTGGCCTTCGATCTGGGTGAGCTCGACTTCGGCCTGGGCTCTCTTCTCCTTGCCTTCCTTCTGGATGTTAAGGACTTCGTCAAGGGTGGAGATAA
>JAFOND010000112.1 GCA_017418645.1 Lachnospiraceae bacterium
GAACTGGATATGAATGTTATTGCCGGTTCGGGTCTTGTCGGCATTGTGACCGAAGTCGGCAAGAATTATTCCGTATGCAGAGCGGTAATAGACGATACGTCATCCGTCTCCGCAACGGTTCTCGATACGTCAGATCTTTGTATAGTATCGGGAGACCTTACCCTTATGACGGAGGACGGAAGAATAAGGTTTTCGGGGCTTTCGGATTCCGAAGATAACGTAGCCGTAGGCGGAGCCGTTGTTACAAGCAATATCAGTGATAAATATCTTTCCGGTATCCTTATCGGATATATAGACAGCATTGAAAACGATGAAAATCATCTGACAAAATCCGGAACGATAACACCTGTCGTGGATTTTAAAAAATTACAGGAAGTACTTGTAATTACAACCGTAAAGAAGACTAAAGACTGATGGATTTTAAGAAATATCTGAAAAAGACCGTTATCGGAGCGGTGCTTATTATAGTCTGTTTTATTCTGCAGACATCGATATTCGGTAAACTTCCCCTGGGGGGAGTCACACCGAATCTCCTTATCATGCTCACATCTTTTTTCGGTTTTATCTACGGGAACAAAGAGGGAACAATAGTCGGTTTTTTTTCCGGACTTCTTCTTGATATGTTTTTCGGCGTTCATTTTGGAATGTTCGCGCTGATCTATCTGTCTATAGGTTTTTTGAACGGTCTGATCCGCAAACAGTTTTTTGGGGATGATGTTAAACTTCCCCTGCTTCTGGTTGCCTTATCGGATCTTTTGTACGGACTTACCGTTTATCTTACGATCTTTCTTCCGAGAAAGAAAACGAATCTTTACGATTATTTTATGACAATTATGATGCCGGAAGTAATGTATACCATTCTTGTTGCGTTTTTCCTTTATTTCGTTTTCGTAAGGATCAAGGATTGGGAATCAACGGCTGAAAAGAGGAGCGAGAGTACATATTTTGGATAAGATAAAAGAACAGATCCAAAAAATCTCAAAGAACAGACTCGGAATCGTCGGGGCGCTGATGGTGTTGTTTTCACTGATACTCGCCGCGCGCCTTTTTGTGCTGCAGATAGTTAAAGGCGATGATTATCAGGAAAACTACACGTTAAAAATCGCCAAAACGGAAAAGATCCCCGCAACAAGAGGAAATATCTACGACAGAAACGGAAATGTGCTGGCTTATAACGAACTGGCTTATGCCGTTACCATACATGATACCGGAGAATACAAAGACAAGAAGGAAAAAAACGAAAAACTGAACGAAGAGATCTGTACGATAATCAGAAGACTCAGGAAAAACGGTGACGGAATAGACAACGATTTTAAGATCAAGATAAACGAATCCGGAGAGTATGAATTCACGGTTTCGGGATCCGCTCTACAGAGATTCCGCGCCGATATGTACGATAAGACATATGTTACGGATCTTGGATATGACAGTAAGTTAAAATACGATACTTCGACGGCTACGGCGGATCAGGTCATGGACTACCTTATCCATGACAGGTACGGGATTTCCGACGATTATGATAAAAAGACGCAATATGAGATAGCGATAATCCGATACGGAATGTCCCTAAATGCCTATCAGAAATACATCGGAACAGTTATATCTTCCGATGTAAGCCAGAAATCCGTTGCGTTCATAGAAGAAAACAAAAATGAACTTACAGGTGTTTCCATAGAGGAAAGCACGGTAAGAAGATATGTTGACGGAGAGTATTTTTCCAATATTCTTGGGTACACAGGTACCATTTCTTCGGAACAATACGAAGAAAGAAAGCTTACGGACGAAAATGTGGAAAAAACGGACGTTGTCGGAAAAGCCGGCCTTGAGCAGTATCTGGATCCTTATCTTTCCGGTAACAAGGGAGAAAGGATGCTTTATGTCGACAGTGTGGGAAAACTGCTGGAGATCATGAAGCAGGACTATCCTGACTCCGGCCAGAATGCATATCTCTCCATAGACAAGGATCTTCAGATTTCGACATACAGGCTTCTTGAACAGGAGATAGCAGGAATAATCTATTCAAAGATCGTTAACGAGAAGGAATATACCGCATCCTCAAGATCCGGTGCGTCGGATATCGTAATACCCGTTTATGACGTTTATTTTGCGCTTTTAAACAACGGTCTTATCGATACATATGAGCTGTCCAATAACGATGCGTCGGACATCTCCAAGAATGTATATGCGGCGTTCAGCGCGCATCAGGAGAGAGCGCTTTCCGATATAGAGTCATATCTGCTTTCCGATTCTCCGAAACCCTATAATTCACTCTCGGAAGAGTATCAGGAAATGATGACTTTTATCGTAAAGGATCTTAAGGAACAGGGAATCCTTGATACGGAAAAGATCGATGCCAAGGATGAAATGCAGCAGAAGTGGACATCCGAGGAACTTTCCGTTAAGGAATATCTCTTGTATGCGATAGAAAACGAATGGCTGAACATTGCATATTTTACGGAAGTAAACAAGTACCTTGATACCCAGGAAGTATATGAAGAACTGGTTTCGTATACCATAAACAGGCTTGAAAAACTGAAGGCATACAATCTTTTGGTTTATAAATATGCCATAGCAAACGATGAAATCTCCGGAAATGAGCTGTGCGCAATATTGTATGATCAGAATGTGCTTCCTTCGGACGAAGAGACAAGAAGCAGTCTTTTAAACGGTTCGCTTTCTGCATATCAGTTCATCAAGGATAAGATAAACAACCTTGAGATAACACCCGGGCAGCTTGCACTGGATCCCTGTTCCGGTTCCTGTGTAATAATCGATGTTACGACGGGAGAGACCCTTGCTCTTGTTAGTTATCCGGGTTACGACAATAATAAACTGGCGAACCCGACGTCATCAAGTTATTATTCATACCTTAACTCGAGCCTTTCGAATCCTTTGTACAATCATGCGACTCAGCAGAGAACTGCGCCCGGATCCACGTTTAAGATCGTATCCGCAACTGCCGGTCTGTCGGAAGGTGTAATAGATACCGATACGGAAATAGAAGACCTCGGAATATTTGAAGAGGTCAGTAATAAGCCTAAATGCTGGTATTGGCCCAGCAGTCACGGCTTCATAAACGTATCCCAGGCCATAAGGGATTCATGTAACTACTTTTTCTATACCGTGGGTTACGATCTTGCGGGCGGAGAAAGATACTCTGACAGCGCCGGTATTGAAAAGATAACCAGGTATGCCACTCTTTACGGACTTGCGGATAAAACGGGTATAGAGATCGACGAAGCAGAGCCCAAGATCGCTACGGAATACCCTGTCATGGCGGCCATCGGTCAGTCGGACAACAACTATACAACGGTATGTCTGGCACGTTATGCCGCGGCCGTTGCCAACTCCGGTACGGTTTATAATCTTACGCTTCTTGATCATATAGAAGACTCTGAAGGAAATATAGTTGAGAGTTTTTCTCCTTCCGTAAAGAATAAAGTCGATGTACTCGACAGTTCGGAATGGAATGCGATACACAGCGGTATGAGAATGGTCTGCGAAGAGATGGATTCCTTTGATAATTTCCCGGTCAATATAGCCGGAAAAACAGGTACAGCCCAGGAAACAAAAACAAGACCGAACCATGCTCTGTTTATAGGATATGCCCCCTATGAAAACCCGAAGATCGCGGTTTGTACGCGTATCCCGAACGGTTATACTTCCCATAATTCCGCGGATGTTTCAAAGCATATCATCGGAGCGTATTTCGGAGTCGAAGAATCAAAGCAGCTTTCAAAGGGTAATTCAGCGACGGCGATATCATCGTCATCATCGCAGAATACGATTACAGACTAAAGAGGGATAGATGTTTCATAACTATAAGGTTAAAAATTATAACTTAAGACTGGTTCTTGCGCTGATGGCTCTTACGATCCTTGGGATCATGGTCATCGGTTCGGCCGATGCGGACAAACAGGGCAAGCAGATAATCGGTATGGCGCTGGGGCTTGTCGTAATGGTGATCGTTTCGCTCATCGATTACGAATTTGTTCTGCGGTTTCATTACTATTATTACGCAGGCGCGATACTACTCCTTCTTGTGGTGCTTACGCCTCTCGGTTATACCGTTGCGGGTGCGACAAGATGGATCAAGATCACTGATTCCTTCAGATTCCAGCCTTCGGAGCTTGCGAAGATACTGTTGATCCTGTTCTTTGCCTGGTATCTTCAGGAGAAAATTGATGATATCAATAAAACAAAAACGCTGATCTTTATAGTTGCGTTTGCCGTTTTACCGCTGTTTTTGATAATAAAAGAACCGGATCTTTCAACAACGATAGTGACTTTTTCCATAATATTTGTTATGCTCTTTATGTCGGATCTTTCATATAAGATCACGGGTATACTGGTAGGCGTGGGGGCGCCGTTTGTTGCCATTATTCTATTACTTATAAAACACAGAAATGCCCTTCTGCTTAAGATAATGGGCTACCAGAGTCTTCGTATTCTTGCGTGGATGTTTCCGGAAGAATATCCGGAGAGCTCATATCAGCAGCAGAACTCCATCATGGCAGTGGGCTCCGGAAGGTTTTACGGTAAAGGACTTAACACAGACAGTATATCTTCCGTTAAAAACGGAAACTATATCTCTGAACCGCATACGGACTTTATTTTTGCGGTGGCGGGAGAGGAACTGGGATTTATCGGTTCCGTATTAATTGTGGTTTTGCTTCTTATCATCGTTATAGAATGTTTAAGAGTTGCAAAACATGCAAAGAACAAAGCCGGAGAGCTTATATGCGTTGGTATGGCATCCCTTGTTGCGGTGCAGAGTTTCGTTAATATCTGCGTTGTAACGGGGCTTATGCCGAACACGGGTATACCGCTTCCGTTTGTCAGCTATGGCGTGACATCCCTTACCACTTTGTATTTCGGTATGGGCTTTGTTTTAAATGTGGGGTTACAATCAAAAAGAACTTGGGAGGAGTGACATATGAACATTGGGTTAGTGGCTCATGATTCAAAAAAGAAACTGATGCAGAATTTTTGTATTGCGTATCGGGGGATACTCGCAAAGAACAATCTTTTTGCAACGGGAACAACGGGAAGACTTGTTGAGGAAGTTACAAATCTTACGGTACACAAGTTTCTTGCCGGACATCTCGGAGGAACACAGCAGCTGGGAGCGCAGATTGAACAGAACGAAATAGACCTTGTTATTTTTCTTCGTGATCCTCTTACTCCGAAAAAGAATGAGCCGGATGTTAACAATATCGTAAAAATCTGCGATCAGAACAATATTCCGCTTGCGACCAATCTTGCAACGGCGGAACTTTTGATAAAATCTTTGGACAGAGGAGATCTTGAGTGGCGTGAAATGTATAAATAAACGTTCCTTATCAATGCTTCTTATTGCAGCGCTCATTTTCGGTGCGATTTCCGGAGGCTGCAAGAAGGAAGAGGCCGATACGGGGACGTACAGACTGTATGAGACATCATATCAATACGGGCTTTTGCATAGCGCGACCCTTGCGGAGTCACCGCTGTTTGCATCCGATCTTTGTATCCCGGAAGATGAGAACATCAATGTTGAAGAACTTGATACTTCCGGAGTTAAGGCTTGCGGTATGTTTAACGGCACAACAAAGGAAACACTCTATGCCAGAGATATCTACCATAAGATCTATCCCGCAAGCACAACCAAGATAATGACGGCGTATATCGCGCTGAAATACGGAGATCCGGATCTTAAGGTGACCGTTTCCGAAAACGCCCTTGATATCGACCCGAAGTCTTCCGTTGCGGGACTTAAAGTGGGAGATCAGATATCCATAAGACAACTTTTGTACGGACTTATGCTTGTATCCGGAAATGATGCGGCCGTTGCCATCGCGGAAGGCGTCGGAGGATCAGTGGAATCCTTTGTATCTCTTATGAACACTGAAGCCAATGCCCTCGGGGCAACAAATACACATTATGTGAATTCCAACGGTCTTCCCAGCGAAGATCATTATACGACTGTTTATGATATGTATCTTATACTAAACGCGGCATCCCAGATGGAAGCGTTTACGGATATCATAAAGACCACATCCTATAATGCAAGTTACGAAAGCTCTTCGGGAGCAACCGTAACCAAAACATGGAACAATACGAACAGATACCTTGACGGAAGAGCCAAGGCACCGGCTAACGTAAGCATTATCGGTGGCAAAACGGGAACTACGGGACAGGCCGGTTATTGTCTTTGTCTGCTTTCCCGAAACGAAAATAATGAACTTATTTTATCTTTTGTTTTCGGAGCCGGATCCGCAGGTGATCTGTATTATTACATGAATAATCTTTTGACAAAGTTTGCTTAATCTTCGGTTGAGTTTTTTAACCAAGTGGGCTATAATTAACACATCTTATAAAGGGAGGTACCGCACATGATAGAAATCATATCCGGTGAAAAGGGAAAGGGTAAGACAAAACATCTTATCCAGAAAGCTAACGAGGCTGTGGGGAAGGTCTCGGGCAATGTTGTTTATGTTGATAAATCAAGCAAGCATATGTATGAGCTTGATTCAAAGATCCGCCTTATTAATACAGCGGACTTTGCTCTCGAATCCATGGATGAGTTCCTGGGATTCTTAAGCGGTATCGTATCACAGAACAGCGATATCGAAGAAATCTACTTAGACAGCTTTTTAACTATCGGTTTTGTAGACACGAATGATGGACTTATAAGGGCTACGGAAAAACTCGAGAAAATCTCCGGACAGTTTGAGGTGAAATTCATCGTAAGCATTTCGAAGAACGAAGAGGATCTTCCGGATTCATTAAAGTCCAAGATAATCATTTCACTTTAAGATGCAGGAAGAAAACAATATTGTTAAATTTCACAGGCAGATCCATATAAACGTAGGTTTTGTGATCTGCCTGATCATTTTTATCTACATACTGTTTCATCTCTACACATATCTGACCAAGAACCAGATCTCCGTTTATGAGGTCCGTCAGGGTCAGATTGTTTCTAATTACGAATATCAGGCTCTTGCGCTTCGCGATGAGACTGTTGTCTATACAGACAGGTCGGGTTATCCGTTTTTTTATAAAATGAATCAGAGTAAGGCATCCGTCCGTACCACCGTTTATGCAATGGATGATACGGGGGATGTCGTTAAACGTATTTCCGACCGGAAAAAGTCCGAAGATAACCTTTCAAGTAATTCAATAAAGGCTATAAAAGACGATATTTATGCATATGTAAATACATATGATCCCAACAGATTTCAAAGGGTTTATGATTTTAAGACGGACATATCCGATTCTCTTTCCGAGAATTACAATATGATCGCTAAAAATGCCCTTTCTACGGAAATAGAAAACGCGATCTCGCAGGATATGTATCATGAGTATAATGCTCCGGTCCCGGGCTTTCTGGTATATCAGACCGACGGTTTTGAGGGACTTACCAAAGAAACACTTTCCGGAGAGAGCATGGATTCCGGAAACCTGAAAGTATCATCTCTCAGGGTTACGGATAAGGTGGAAGCCGGCACTCCCGTCTATAAGCTTATAACCGGGGATTCATGGGATCTTGTTATCGATGTTGAAAAAGAGGTTCTTGAGGAAATCAGTGAGGGAGACCGGATCAAGGTCCATTTCGATGATGACGATTCGTATACATACGGTACGGCCTCTTTTATACAAAATGCGGGGAAGACTTATCTTGACCTTACATTGAACGATTCAGTGGAAAGATTTGCGGATCAGAGATTTATCGCCGTGGAACTTATGCTTGCGAAAAAGACCGGGCTTAAGATACCGAATTCGGCAATTGTGGAAAAAACTTTCTTTACCGTTCCGAAAGAGTATTTCTTCAAAGGGAACGATTCCGATGATACAGGTGTTCTGAAACAGGAAGACGGGAACACGACATCTTTTGTATCACCGACCATATATTACGAAACCGAGGATGCATATTACATCGACAGCGAGTATTTAAGCGCCGAGGATGTTTTGATAAAGCCCGATTCAAAGGCAACTTATAAGGTTAGAAGCAATACGGACAAACTTAAGGGCGTTTACAATATAAATAAAGGCTATGCAGTATTTAAGCAGATAGAGATAATTTACGAAAGTGATGATTACTCCATTATAAAGACCGGAACGTCTTACGGAATATCATTGTATGACAGAATTGTGCTTCAGGGAAACAATGTTGAGGAGAACGAGATACTATGATCAAAGAGAATTATGAAACAGTATGCGAAAAGATAAGAGAAGCTTGTAAGAGAGCGGGAAGGGATGAGAGCGAGGTTACTCTGATCTCCGTCAGTAAGACAAAGCCCATGGAAGACATTGCAGAGGCATACGAAGCCGGTGCCCGTGATTTCGGCGAAAACAAGGTCCAGGAACTTGTAAAAAAACATGACGAAGGCGGTCTTTTGGATGCAAAATGGCATATGATCGGTCATCTTCAGAGAAATAAGGTCAAGGATGTAGTGGGAAGAGCGGTTCTTATTCATTCCGTGGATTCTTTCAGGCTCGCAGAGGAGATAAACATCCAGGGAAAAAAGAAGGGCGTTACCGTACCGGTACTCATTGAACTTAATGTTGCGGAGGAAGAGAGCAAGTTCGGCGTATCCTTATCGGATGCCGAAGATCTTATCAGTCAGATTTCCGAAAATCTTTCGAATGTATCTGTCAAAGGATTGATGACTGTGGCACCATATGTTGTGGATTCTGAACAAAATCGCGAGATTTTTCACAAAATAAAGGATTTATCTGTTGACATAGCAGCAAAAAACTATGATAATGTATCCATGGATATTTTGTCCATGGGAATGACGGGAGATTACGAGGTGGCAATCGAAGAAGGGTCTACTATGGTCAGAGTCGGAACCGGCATTTTCGGAGAAAGAAATTACAAAATTTAAGAGGAGCTGAAAAATGGGAGTGTTTGACAAGTTCTTAGATGCCATGCATCTTGATGATGACGATGATTACGATGATGACGACTACGATTACGAAGAGGAAGAAGAGAGAAAGCCGTTATTCGGAAGAAGAAAAAAGAACGACGATGATGATTATGAGGATGAAGAGCCTGTAAAGGGTTCACGTTCCAGAGATAACAAGCCTGTTGTTAAAGCATCCGCAGGTTCTTCCGCAAAACTTACACCACTTAAGAGCGGAAGTAATGCTGTCAGAAGAAGCGGAGGCGCGGGAGCAATGGAAGTTTGCGTTATCAAACCGTCAACTTTCGAAGATGCGCGTGAGGTCTGTGAAACACTTCTTACGAACAGAACGGTCATCCTTAATATGGAAGGTATCGATCTTGCTCTTGCACAGAGGATAATTGATTTTACATCAGGCGCATGCTATGCAATAGACGGTACGCTTCAAAAGATAAGCAACTTTATATTTATCCTTACTCCGGCATCCGTAGATATCTCCGGAGATCTTCAGGGAATAATGGATGCGTTTGATTTTACGGGGATAGGAACAGGATTCTGAGGATAATCTGATGGCTAAAGACCTATTGGTTGAATATGAAGGAAAGCCCTGTTACGAAATAAAGATAAGGGATAGTTTTTCCGAACTTCTTCCGGCGATGCTGCATTTAAACTTAAATGCGGCACGCCGGGTTTGTATTGTAACGGATTCAAATGTTTCAAAACTCTATCTTTCGGAGGTGGCTTCAATTCTTTCCGAAGGCTTTTCGGAAGTAAAAACATTTGAATTCCCGGAAGGAGAAAGCAGCAAGAATCTTTCTGTGGTTGAGAAACTGTACGGAGAGCTTATCAAATGGCGCTTTGACAGAAATGATCTTCTTATTGCTTTAGGCGGCGGTGTGACGGGCGATATGACCGGGTTTGCCGCGGCAACGTATCTTCGCGGGATAGACTTTATTCAGATTCCCACCACTTTGTTATCTCAGGTGGACTCATCAATAGGTGGAAAAACCGGCGTTGACTATATGCAATACAAGAATATGGTCGGTGCGTTCTACATGCCGAAACTCGTATTTATAAACACATCGGTATTAAAGACTCTTCCGAATGAACAGTTTGCATCGGGAATGGCTGAAGTTATTAAACACGGCCTTATAAGGAATAAGATATACTATAAATGGCTTCGTGACAATTTTCAAAAGATAAACGATAAAGATCCGGAGACCCTTGAGATAATGATCTTTGAAAGTTGTCAGGTTAAAAAGGAAGTCGTTGAAAACGATCCTACCGAAAAAGGAGAGAGAGCGGTCCTTAATTTCGGGCATACCATTGGTCATGCCATAGAAAAGCTTTCCGATTTTTCTTTATATCACGGACAGTGCGTTGCAAAGGGAAGCGTCTGCTCGGCATATATATCTTATAAACGCGGATATATCAGCATGGAAGATTATATGCAGATCGTCGATACATTCGAGGAATTTAATCTGGATACTACCATCGATACAAAACTTGATGTTGAAACAATAATCGAAACCACGAAATCCGATAAGAAAATGGTGGGAGATAAGATAAAGTTTGTTACCCTTCACGGGATAGGACGGGCATATCTTGATATGGATGTTTCCGACGAAGAAATGCTGTATTCCATCGCGAATGCAATGGGACTTTCCGTAGACGGAGAGGGAATATGAAATTCAAGATAAATTATAAAAAAATAGTTCTGGCTATTATATCGATTATTATACTGGTAACCCTGGATCAGATCTCCAAAGTATTTGCAGTACAATTATTAAAGGATAAAGAAGATATTATTCTGATAAATAACGTTCTTCAGTTTCATTATCTTGAAAACACGGGCGCTGCCTTTTCTTTGCTTACGGGTGCACAGGTTTTCTTTAAGATAATTACACCTTTGCTCGTGGTCGTTCTTGTGTTTTTTCTGGTGAAGTATTCGGACAGCAGAAAGGAACTGCCTTTCTTTATTCTTGACATATTGCTGATTTCCGGCGCCATCGGAAACTATCTCGACCGTTTGCATAACGGTTATGTCGTGGATTTTATATATTTTTCTCTTATAAATTTCCCGGTATTTAACGTTGCTGACATATATGTTACCGTCAGTGTTTTTCTGTTTGCTGTTGTTGTCTTGTTTTTCTATAAAGACGATACGGACAAATCTATTATCTCTGCGGAGTAAAAAAGATGGGAGAGAATACAGATCTTTCATTTGAAACCGTTGATGACGATTCCGAACTTATCATATATCCCGAGGAAGCCGATATCGGTAAGCGGCTGGATATACTGATTCCTGAGCGCTTGCCCGAACATACAAGATCGGAAATACAAAACTGGATAAGGGATAAAAGGGTCTATGTAATCCCCGGGAACAGTGAGCCTGTTTTAAAGAGAGCAAGTTATAAAGTCAAAGAAGGGGATACCATAACCGTTGATGTTCCCAAACCCGTAGAATTAAACATAAAGCCTGAAAACATACCCATAGATATTCTTTACGAGGATGATGATGTTCTTATAGTGAACAAGCCCAAAGGGATGGTTGTTCATCCCGCTGCAGGGCATGAAAGCGGAACTCTTGTTAATGCGGTGATGTATCACTGCAATGAGTCGCTTTCCGGTATAAACGGTGTTCTGCGTCCCGGTATCGTACACAGGATAGATATGGATACAACGGGTTCACTTATAATCTGCAAAAATGATAAATCCCACAGAAGTATAGCAAAACAGATAGAAAAGCATTCCGCCAACAGGATCTATGTCGGTATTGTAGTTGGAAATATTAAGGAAGATTCCGGTACTGTTAAAGGAACAATAGGAAGATCGGAAAAAGACCGAAAGAAGATGGCTGTCAATCCCAAACACGGAAAAGACGCCGTTACTCATTATAAGGTGTTAAAGCGGTTCGGAGATTATACTTATTGTGAATTTAAACTCGAAACCGGAAGAACTCATCAGATAAGGGTGCATATGGCTTCGATCGGACACCCTTTGCTGGGAGATGAAGTATACGGTAAAAAGAGCAAAAAACATCCCAATCTTCAGGGACAGACTCTTCATGCACGGACCATTGGCTTCAAGCACCCGACAACGGGGAAGTATATGGAGTTTTCCGCTCCGTTGCCGGATTACTTCAAGCGACTATTGGAAACACTGTAATAAGATGAGAGGTTTGCGTTTTATACGAATATATTGTTATAGCCCATAGTTCTGTCAGATTTTATCATCCGTACTGTAATACGGGATGACGATATAACATCCGGCGTGAATCTCATCGCCAATAATATGATTTATATTCCTTATTTCAAGGATATAATCATCTCTGTTACCGCACTCCGGAGATATGTATCTGGAGGCGATCTCATTTAATGTATCCCCTTCTTCTATAAGAACGGAAGTATAATACTTATTTGTTTCGGTCTGTTCTGCAGCTTTTGCAGCTTTTGTTGAAAAGAAGCATCCCAGAGAAACAATCATACCGAATATTAATACTAAGGCGGCAATCCTTTTTAATTTACGGTTGATTCTGTGACCTGTACCGATCCTTCTGGTTTTATCATTTGCTCTCTTAATGCTTTTTACGGATTTTCCTGTTACTGTTTTCATTATACTTCCCTCTTAATTAATAGAATGTTTGTTTGCGAACAATTGTTCGTATGCGATAAATGTAATATAACACCCGAACAACTGTTTGTCAACAGAAAATCGAACAAACTTTTGGAAATTTTGTTTGCTTTTTAAAAATCCCTATGATATAATCGCTTTTGTAAAGACAGAAAACCAAACGGAGGTAATTCGCATGGCATACGGTAAAATAACCGCAAAACAGCAGGAAATCCTTGATTTTATGAAAGATGAGATAATAAAGAAGGGATATCCGCCTTCAGTAAGAGAAATCTGCGAGGCCGTTCATCTTAAATCAACCTCGTCCGTGTTTGCTCATCTGGAGACCCTGGAAAAGAACGGTTATATAAGAAGAGATCCGACCAAGCCCAGGGCAATAGAGATAATTGATGAGAATTTCAATCTTACGAGAAGGGAAACTTCTTTTGTTCCGCTTGTGGGCCAGGTTGCTGCGGGCCAGCCGATACTTGCCGTAGAGAATATAGATAACTATTTTCCGGTTCCTATGGAATATATGCCTAACAGCGAATGCTTTATGCTTAAAGTAAAAGGCGAAAGCATGATAGAAGCCGGTATATTAAACGGAGATATTATCCTTGTGGAAAAATGCGAAAGCGCAAAGAATGGGGATATGGTGGTTGCTCTTGTGGAAGATTCCGCTACCGTTAAGACCTTTTATAAAGAAAAAGACCACATCCGCCTTCAGCCGGAGAATTCTTCCATGGATCCGATCATCGTAAATGACTGCCAGATTGTCGGCAAGGTGTTCGGTGTTTTCAGGTTCCTTAGATAATATAGTTTATTAAGCATATTTCTAAAAAGCAGGGTGGAAATACCACCCTGTTTTTTATATAATCATAATTAATACTTTATATAGAAAACGGATCAACGGTTCTGATCGAATATCATAATGAGTACGCTTTTTGGAACTGTGTAGACCGTATAAGGATTAAGGATGCGGATTTTACACAGGCGGTTGTACCTGATGAAAACGGAGTAAGCGTTTTCAGTTTCAGCACA
>JAFOND010000113.1 GCA_017418645.1 Lachnospiraceae bacterium
AACCTGCGCCTCCGTAAGATCGGCGCCTTTAAGTTCACCGACAACATGTCTGTCTCTCATTACGATAAGTCTTGAGCATGTACGGAGCATCTCTTCTATTTCCGAAGAGATAAATGTAACGCTTACACCCTCTTCCGCAAGTTTCAGGACAAGTTTCTGAATTTCAAGTTTTGTACCGACGTCTATACCTCTTGTAGGCTCGTCAAGAATAAGATAATCCGGATGCGTAAGCAGCCATCTTGCAAGGATAACTTTCTGCTGGTTTCCACCCGAAAGGGAGCCTACCGGTGTTTCGCGGCTTGCGGTCTTTATGCTCAATACCTTGATATATTCATCCGCAAACGCTTCAGATTCGCTTCTGCTTATGGGCTTAAAGAAGCCTTTCATAACCTGCAGCGCAAGTATTATGTTTTCACGAACGCTGAGTTCCGCAATGATACCGTCCCTCTTTCTGTCTTCGGGAAGATATCCGATACCGTGTTTCATGGCATCGATGGGTTTTGCGATCTTAACCTGTTCGCCTTTAATATTAACCGTTCCGCCGTTAATCTTATCCGCGCCGAATATTGCGCGAACGCTCTCGCTTCGTCCGGATCCGAGAAGACCTGTAAATCCGTTAACCTCTCCCTTATGAATATCGAAATCAAAGGGAAGCGCATCGCTTGATGTAAGACCTTCGGCCTTGTAGAAAAGATCTTCGGGGCCGAAATTCTTCTCTTCCTTATCCCCGATGGCGCTCAGTTCATCAAGGTCTTTTCCGATCATCTTTGCAACAAGCTGAACCTGCGGAAGTTCTTCCGTAAGATATTCTCCCACAAGCTCCCCGTTTCTTAAAACAGTGATACGGTCGCAGACCTCATACACCTGTTCAAGGAAATGTGTAACGAATATTATACCAACCCCTCTGGATTTAAGGTCTCTCATGAGTTTGAAGAGGACGTTTACTTCCTTATCGTCCAGAGAAGATGTGGGCTCATCAAGGATAAGAACCTTGCACTTCATATCAACCGCTCTGGCTATGGCAACCATCTGCTGAACCGCCAGGGAACAGCTTCCCAGCATCTGTGAGCCTTTTGCGGGTATCCCAAGTTCTTCAAGGATAGCATCCGCTTTCTTCTCATAATTCTTCTGTTTTACCAAAAAGCCTTCTTCGCGGCCTATATACATATTTTCCGCCACCGAAAGGTTGGGGCACAGGGTGATTTCCTGGTAAACGGTACTGATACCGTTATTCTGCGCATCCTGCGGTGAACGGATATTAACGTTAACGCCGTCCACTTTGATCTCTCCGCCGTCGTTCTGATAAACTCCGGTAAGGACCTTGATAAGAGTGGATTTTCCTGCGCCGTTTTCTCCCATCAGCGCGTGAATCTCACCTTCTCTCAAAGTGAAATCCACGTCGCTTAAGGCTTTTACGCCGGGGAAGAATTTATTTATCTGACGCATTTCCAGCAAGCATTTTTCATGCATTGCCATACCTCCTTCTTTAAAAAACGTAGCTGGGCTGTTAAACCCAGCTACGTTCTATGACCTGTTATAGAATTGATTATTCACCTAAACCGTAGGTATCAATATCATCCTGAGTAATTGTTGTAGCATCAAAGCCCTTCTCTTCGTTTATGATCTTCTTGGAAGTAACGGAAGTCTTGCCCTGGATGATATCGCTGATGATCTGTGCCTGGAACGGTGAGCACTGACCGTCATAGTTCCAGTTTCCGTCAAGGAGTTCTCTTAATGCCCACTTGTTGCAGTCAAATCCCATTACGATAACGTCGCCATCAACGCCATGTGAGATACCTGCTTCGTCAAGAGCTGCAACAGCGCCCTTTGCCATACCGTCGTTCTCAGCGTAGATTACGTTGAAGTCATCGCCTGAGTTGATAACAGATTCAACGATCTTCTTAGCTTCTGCCTCGTCCCATGTAGCTGTCTGCTGTACAACCTTGTTCATCTTTCCTGATGCGAACTGAGCGTCAAGAGCACCTGTACGTCCGATCTGAGCATCCGAACCCATAGCACCCTGGATATGGATTACATTGTACTGATCAAGGTTCTGATCTAACAACCAGTTAACTGCGAGTTCGCCTTCAGCGCTCATGTCTGAAACAACCGCTGCCTCGTAGAGGCTTTCATCAACATCGATCATACGGTCGAAAAGGAATACCTTGATACCTGCTTCCTGTGCCTTCTTTAATACTTCGTCCCAGCCTGTTGTCTCAGCTGCGGAGATAAGAAGATAATCAACGCCTTCTGTGATGAATCCCTGAGCTGCCTGAAGCTGCTCATCGTTCTTTAAGCTGTAAGATGTCTTTAATTCGTATCCGTTTTCTGCGGAGAACACTGCCTCCATATCCTTTACGTTTGCTTCACGGTAACCGGACTCTGACGGCGGGTTGTTAACAACACCGACCTTGATCGTATCGCCCGATCCGCCTGAGCTTGCGCTTCCGCCACCGTTTCCGCCGCATGCCGTAAGCATAACGCTCATTACAAGTGCCCCCGTTAATAAAAGACTTCTAAATGTTTTCCTCATCTTTTTTTCCTCCTTATATAGATGACATTCTTTTGGGCAAAAATAATTTTTTGCAAATGAACATCTGTATGGTAACGCATAAAAAAGATGAGGTAAACCAAATATGATTTTGTTGTGGTTTAAAATCTTATCGTTTTTTTTCGATTTGACCGGAACGGTTAAAAATTATCCTATTCCGGTTGATTTTGATACTGCGACCGATATTCCGAAGGTGTCATACCGGTATTTTTCTTGAAGATATAGCTGAAATAGTGGGAATCGTTATAGCCCGTTTCATCAGCTATACGTGAGTTTTTATATGATGTTGTCCTTAGAAGTTCCTTGGCTTTGTTTATCCTTAACTCTATAAGATATTCGGTAAAAGTCTGTCCCGTGTACTGAGAAAAAACGGTGGAAAATCGGCTCTTACTCATATTGATGGCGGCAGCGACCTGCGGAAGCATAAGATTCGGATCCGTAAAATTCTGCGCAATATAAAGCTTTGCCTCGTTTACAACCGAGGGCATCTCGTCCGTCACATCCTTCATTTCCCTTGCGCCAAGAATCAGAGCGTTTTCATCTTTTCTTTCTATAAGAAGATGTCTGATATGTCTTGCAACCTTAAAGCTCTGTATGATCTTTTCCGGCGTATCAACAACTTCTCCTATTCCGATGCGCACGTTCTTTTCGTCCGCGCGCTCGAGTTCCTGCGCTATTGATGCCGCAAGGGAATATGCCTTCTCCTCCGCATCCTCAGCAGTCTTTCCCAGCACAAGTATCCTTGTCCCCACTCTTCCCGGAGACGAATGCGCGTTTCCGTTGCTTGAATCGATAAGAAGGCCTATAGCCTGCTGCCCGGTAGGAATCGGTTCAAATGCAGCATCTATCACAACATAAAAGGGGGACGGCACCGGACATCCCATGGAAGCCAGCTGGTTTATGACCGCATTTGCATCTTCTTCCAGCGCCTCATCCGAAAATAGGGAGCCCAGAAGTTTTTCCTTTAAGAATCTTTCGTCGTTTCCCATACGGGTGCGAAGACTCGAAGCATGCTCGAGCTGCTTTTTTTCTTCTTCTATGTTCTTTTTTACTTTATCAAGCGCTTCCTTAAGATCGGCTGCGTTTATGGGCTTTAAAAGATATTCTCTTACACCGAGATTTATGCACTGTCGTGCATACTCGAATTCGTCATATCCGCTTAAAACTATAATGCTTATCCAGGGCATCTGCACCCGAAGGGTTCTGCAGAGTTCAAGCCCGTCCATAAAAGGCATTTTTATATCCGTTATAACTATATCCGGGTTGGTGTCACGGATCATGGGAAGAGCCATCTCTCCGTCCGGCGCCTCTCCCACCAGAGTATAGGGTGTCTCGTCCCAGGGAAAAGACTCGCGGATTCCCTCCCTTATTACTATCTCGTCATCAACCAAAAACACTTTCATTCTCAAATATCTCCTCTTTTGTCCTGCAGGGAACCGAAAAACTTACTTCCGTCCCCTCCGGGCCGCTCTTTATCTTAAGCCCTTCAGGCTCGTTATAATAGAGCCTTATACGCATATTCACATTAAGAAGGCCAAAGCCTCCGCCGCCTTCGCTGACGATAGATTTTCCTTTTTTCAGTCTGTCGTTCAGTTCATCAAGTCTTTCCTTTGTCATTCCGGACCCCGTATCTTTTACACAAAAATGCAGCTTTCCATTTTCCTCTTTGGCGCTTACGGTAATAAGTCCGCCGCCTCTTTTGATCTTTATACCGTGATAAATGGCGTTTTCCACAAGGGGCTGTAAAAGAAGCTTGAGGATATAATACTGCCCGATCTCTTCGGGAATATCGATCTCGTATTTTAAGATGTCGCGATACCTTGTCTGCTGGATCTTTAAATATCCTTCGATATGCTTTTTCTCCTGGCTTAAGGGGATCCAGTCTGCGCCGGAAGAAAGACTTATCCGGAAAAAGTCCGAAAGCGAACTTGTAAGGCTTATGACCTCTTCGGATTCTCCCGCTTCTGCTTTCCATACGATAGCATCAAGGGTGTTATACAAAAAATGGGGATTGATCTGCGCCTGAAGAGTACGTAGTTCCGCTTTTCTAAGTTTCTTCGCATCCTGTTCGCTCTTTGTCATCATATCTTCAAGCCGATCCGCCATATTGTTTACCTGAAGTGTAAGGTTTCTAAGCTCCGTTACTTCCGTTTCCTTGATCCTTGCATCAAGGGTTCCTTCCGCAATCTGGGCCGTAACTTCCTCCAGCTTTTCGATGGGCTTTCGAACGAGGGCGGCCGTCGACTTCATGGACCTGTTCCTTACCAGAAGCGCAATTATCAATACCAGGATTTCAAAGGCAGCCGTAACAAGAACGATAAGCCAGAGGTTCATACTCATCTTTGCGATGGATGTTATCTCAAGCTCGATATATTCATTCAGCATACTGTCCACAAGAGCCGCAATATCCCTGACTTCCACAAGCACCGCTTCGTTTTCCACAACAGGGACTTCATCGTTTATGTTATCACGGATCTTATCGACATAATTTGCCAGAGTCTCCATTGTACGTCCCGCAACAATAAGGGAGATCCGGTTTTCCTCTTCCGTCTGATATGTAACGGTTTCTATCGTTTCGTCAACTCTCATGATAAGCTTATAGATATTGCTCTGAGGAAAGGTTTCTTTTCCGCTTATTATGTACCACGCCTTCTCGGGAATCTCGTCCGTAACCACCGCCTTAAGTTCCGTTATCTTTCCTATCCTCTGGATCGCGCTGTGATATTTCCATGCATAAAAGACCATTAAAACAAGACTGATGATAATGGGAAATACAAGCATTAAAACCAGTCTGTGGCTAAGATCGTTTATTGCTCCGAGAATACTTTTTTCTTTCTTTATCCGATCCATATTTACACTTTAATATCCTCTCGGCGCGATATCGGAAAGATCCTGTTCGTCCGAAAAGACCTCTTCTTCCGGATGTATTACTTTTTCAACTTCTTCACCGTTTTTCAGTTTTATAACGGTCTCCATAACTTCCTTCCCCAGCTTCGGCGTGCACTCCACAATGCAGTTTATCTTTCCGGATTTAAGGACATCGATGGCTTCCTGCCCACCGTCTATGGAAATGATTATGATATCCTCTCCCGGAGTATATCCCGCTTTCTCTATTTCCGGAATCGCGCCGAGGGTCATCTCGTCGTTATGACTGTATACAACATCGATCTTATCTCCGTATTCTTCCAGAAGCGTTCTCATACACTCCGCGCCGCGGCTCTTCAAAAAATCGCCGTCAACGCTTTTTAATATATGCATACGCTTATCATTGGCGATCGCTGCCTTAAAACCCGCTCGGCGCTGACGCATGGGCGTTGAATCTTCGGTTCCGGCGATCTCCACGATATTAACATCTTCCATCTTAAGATCGTCCGCTTTTCTGATAAGGTATTCTCCGGCTTTTCTTCCCTCTTTGTAAAAATCCGCGCCTATCTTGCAGGCCGTAAGGTCCGACTGATCCGAGCTGATATCCCGGTCCACAAGGATCACCGGTATCCCCGCTTCTTTTGCCTCTGTAAGCACATTTTCCCAACCTTCTTCAACGATGGGCGAGAATGCGATAACATCCACCTTATATGCAATAAACCGCCTTATGGCCGCGATCTGGTTTTCCTGTTTCTGATTCGCGTTTTCAAGCATGAGCCCGATATTGTATTCATCCGCTTTTTCTTTAATATCGTTGGTGTTTCCGATACGCCATGCGCTTTCGGAACCCACCTGCGAAAAGCCGAGAAGAAGGTCTTTGTCATCCTTTGACGTATCTGTTTTTTTACACGACACAAAAAGAAAAGCAATCGCCAGGATGCTTAATATTATGCTCACTGATTTTGCTTTTCTTATGTTTTTTAGTTTCAATTGTTGTTTCCCCACTGTTTTATTTTTTTATCTTTAAGGTTTTAAGATATTCCTTTTGTTCCGGCGTTATCCGATAACTTTCAACCGATTTTTGTATCGCCTTGTTATGTGTCCATACATCCAGTTTTTTATCTTCTATATACGGAAGGATGGACTCATACTGCTTAGCAAGGGCAGTTGCAAAATACCATGCGGTCATCATATTAACATAGTATTCATCGGATCTTATCTTTGAAACCATTTCGGGATATGACTTGTCGAAATCCTCATCCAAAAAGTGCTCCATCAGCATCCCGACAGCAAACCTTATTATATATGTTTCTCCCGAATTAAGCCAGTTATTTATCTCTTCAAGAAGGTCTTTTTTATGCTTTTTAAAGACCTTCGGAGACATCTGATCGCAGGTTGCCCAGTTATCGACAAAGGGAAGGAAACGCTGCACTTCGTTTACGCATGCGTCATAGTCCTTCATGCCCGAAATAATGAATGCATGAAGCTGGTTCTCGTCAAAATATTTATGAGGAAGATCGTTCAAAAAATCTGCTATATCCTCTCTCTTTAACAGTTCTTTTGCATACTTCCTGAGTTCCGGTGTACGGACTCCGATCACCGTATCCGGCGCAACCGTCGGGATCAGTTTCCCCTGAAAATCACGATACTTTATATCCTGTAATTTAAATAATTCTTCTCTTATTTCTTCCGTTATCATATTGCTTTGCCCCGTCCGAGAATTTATAATATGCATAGCGACAAAAACAGTATATCCAACTTTATGTTTATTGTCACGATTATTCAAAGGAGTAATACTATGAAAGATTTTGCAAAAGTCGGCAGTACCCAGATGGCTCTTCTTGTTGCCGGCGCAATAATCGGGCTTATCGTTCCCGTGATCATTGCCATTGTTTGGACCGTAAAGAAAAAGGAAAAGTTTACAACGGTTCTTATCGGCGCGGCAACATTTCTTTTGTTCGCTTTAATCCTTGAAAAACCGATTCAGAATGTTTTGGTATTTCCAACCCAGATGGGACTTCCGGAGCATGCCATAAGCAGATTTTTAAGCGCTAAACCCTTTCTTTGGGCTCTTGTTCTTGCGCTCTTTCCCGGAGTTTTTGAAGAAACGGGAAGGCTTGTGGCCTTTAAGACGGTATTGAAGAACAGAAAGAACAGGGAAACTTCCATATCTCACGGCATCGGACATGGAGGCGTGGAAGTTATGTTTTTGTTCGGCTTAACTTACATAACCAATATTTCTTACGCGATCATGATAAACACCGGAACTTTTTCAGTGGTTGTGGATCAGGTCATGACCCAGGCTCCGGATCAGATTGACCAGTTATATCTCGTTGCGGATCAGCTTGCCAATTTTCCCGTTTCCGGATTACTGCTTGCGATAATGGAAAGAATATTTGCCGTCCTCTTTCATACCGGAGCATCCATACTGGTATTTTATGCCTGCAAGGACAAGAAAAAGTTCTGGCTTTATCCCCTTGCGATCATTCTCCACACCGCTATGGACGGCGTCGCAGCATTAAATATGGCGGGAGTCATTACCCTTTCCACAGCAGCGCTTGAAATCTTTACCGCCGTTTTCGGGCTGGGCATATTTTTTGGAGCGTACTTGGGGTTGTATAGGAAGGATGCGTAAGCGTTAAGCTTCTTCGCGGATAACCGGCTGAACCCGTTTTGAAATAATAACGGCAAGCGCCATCTTAATAAGATCCGGAATAATGAATGGGAATACACACCATCCGAGAACGGTAAGTAAACCGACTTCTCCGGTATCGCGCATATAAACATACATAAACCAGGCTGTTCCAAAAGCATAGCAGACCAAAAGTCCGATAACGAGCGCTACAATTTTAACAACTTTGTTATTCTTAAACAGCCGCGTGAAAAGCATGTATATAAGGCCCGTCAATATGAAACCCATGATATATCCGCCGGTATTACCGAAAAGCACTCCAATGCCTCCTTTAAAGCCTGCAAAAACGGGTAATCCAAAGGCTCCGAGAAGCACGTATATAAGTGTAGCGATTGTTCCCCTTTCGCCGCCCAGAAGCAGCATTACAAAAAACACGGCAAAGGTCTGAAGCGTAAAAGGAACCGCTGTCGGTATACTTATCCAGGAACACACTGCTATAAGTGCCGCTCCGATTGAAATATACGCAAGGTCCAATGCTTTTAAATGATCTCTTGTTTTAATTGTTCCGGTCATATTCATTTTTTCTCTCCTTTTTATTCTACGTCAAACAAGCAACAGTCATTATCATCAACCCTTCAAGAGATAGAAAACATCTCTATACAGTTTTTTTCTTCCGTTGTCCAAAAGATACTCTATATCCCGATTCAAAAGAGGCTGCTCAAATAAAGTCGTGAGGAATGGCGCATATCTGGTTCCCGCGCCTTCCGCAATTTCTCCCTTGTAATCGGAAAAATTCTTTCCCCTGTTATAACTTCTTCCCACGGTATCCGTCGCGGCATCCAGACAATCTGCCGCCAAAACTATATCAATGATCGTTTTGTACGGACTCTTTCTTGTATCAATGTTTGCGGGATATCCGCGGGAGCAGTCATACCAGAGATGATGTCCTTCTATAACGTCTGCATATTCACGTATCGATGCATGCGCTCTCGCAATTCTTCCGCCTATGGCCGGATGGCTTTTTATCATACTAAACTCATTATCCAAAAGCCTTCGTCCGTACATGGAGATTGTATCTATTATGAACAGTTTTCCAAGGTCATGGCAGAGCGCAGCATGATATGTATAATTCAAGATCCGTTCTCTGTCCGAAATGACCTTCTCCTTTGTATCGCATCCCGGGAAACCGATAAACAATTCCGGATTGAAATTCAATAGATGCTTTGCCATACACCGGGCGAGGCGCGCCACCATATTACAATGCACATATGTGGGCGGGTGGATTGCCGCAAAAACGGAAAGACAGAATTCCTCCATTGTCATTGCTCCGGGAACTTCTTTAAAATATATGGGATAGTTCGTAAGAAGCGTTGCGCATTTCAGATATACATCACTTCTTTTCGGAAGCCTGTAAATATAATTGATAACGGAATGCTCGATATTATAAAACCTGTCGTAGTCTTCTTCCGTGAGATCAAGCTCGGTTGTCTTTACAGTGCTCATATAAAGAGACGGCGTGTCCAGATTATTGTCTATCCCCGTCAGCGAATAATCGTCTTTTCCCCTCTTTTCATATTCCCTGTACAGATCGTCGCAAGCATCTCTCGCCGGTTTGATCTTTGCGATAACGGCCGCTGTATTTTTAAGATCCTCCATCTGCTCCACACTCACGTTTGAAAGGATCGCTTCGTTTTTACAATTTTTGAGAAATACGACTGCTTTTTTTGCATAATCATAAACACGTTTTGCAACGGATTCCGGAATATATGAATAAGCATAAAAGCCGCCATAATAGTATATCCTGAATTCGTAAGCCTCCCAGTCATAATCCGGGAGCTCTTCCCTGTAGAAAGGATCGTTTAAAACTGACATTCCTTTATCCAGGATAGAAAGTCCCTCTTCCCACCAGTCAAGGGGCATGGCATACAGATTATTCTCATATAAAAGAGCCCCCATCAGCGAGTATTGAAGTACAGCGCCCTTTGCCTCGTCATTTAACCTTAAAAAAACATCTTTATCCAGATACGCTGCCAATGTTTTCGCATTTAAAATTGCGTCATCCCGAAGCTTATCGATTTCGTCGTTTATAAAACGTGTCATGGCGGAAACAAAAAAATAATCTCTCTTCACTTTTTTTGCCATGGAGATAACTTTTTCATTTTCGTCCTTAGACTGATCGATTTCATTTTGGATCAGAAAACCTTCCAAAAGTTCCGACATATGGACGTCCACTTCTTCAAAGGAATCATCGCCCACCAAAAGGTTTATAAGCTGCATTGTTGCATCTTTCATGGGTTCGGACAACTCCTCTCCGGAATTAAAAACCTGTGTTACCGAATCGATAAAGCTGCGATTTTCGGAAGCAAGTTCCCCGATCCTGGAAAAGTTTTCGACCAGGATTCTTCCGTAATCATCCGCATCGTCAATCGCATCCGGATCCGGTGTGGAAAGCATACGTATTTCTTTCATGTTTTCCACATACTTGTGGATCTTCTTCATTCTGTCTTCTCGTTCCATTCTGTTCCTCCTGTCGTATTATTTATTGTCTCATTCATACTACCGGTTCTGTAACCGAGTATATCCAACGCTATATATGAAAAACCTATCTTTTTTAATTCCTCGTGAACCGAAAGCCTTGTTTTCTCCTCCATGAAACGATCAAATTCCGAGGGATCAAGCTCGATCCTTGCCACTGTATCATGGATGCGTACCCTGAGCTGATGAAATCCAAGATCCAGAAGAAACTGTTCCGCCCTGTCCACCATATTAAGTTTTTCTTCGGTGATCTCTTCTCCATACGGAAACCTTGTAGATAGACAGGCAAATGACTGCTTGTTCCATGTAGGAAGTCCAAAGTGTTTTGAGAGTATTCTTATCTCTTCTTTGGTAAAGCCAACCTCTCTCAAAGGACTCTTTATGTCAAGCTCCGAAATTGCCCGGAGCCCCGGTCTGTAATCACCGTTATCATCAAGGTTTGAGCCTTCCAGCACCTCATTTATGCCTTCTTCTTTTGCAGTCCTTTTAAACTTCGAAAACAGCTCACGTTTGCAAAGATAGCACCTGTCTTCGGGGTTCTTTGAGAATCCCTCGATCTTAAGTTCCTCGGATTTTACGATAATCTGTCTGATCCCGTTCTTTTCGCAAAACTCCTTTGCTTCCGTAAGTTCCCGTCCCGGGAAGGAAGATGAAGACGCCGTAAGCGCGATCGCCTTATCCCCCAATGCCTCTTTTGCGGCATACAAAAGAAAAGTGGAATCCACACCGCTTGAAAACGCTACGGCCACACTTTCCAGTGACCTTATGTATTCTTTAAGATCCTCGTATTTGTCCAAAAGCATCCTGTTCGGAGTTTTAATACTATCATTCATTTACAAATTCATCCTTATTCTTTTTGCGATCGTTGTTTTCATGTTTATAAACCGTCTTTCCTTCTTGGTGAGTCAATTACCTGCCTTCGGAGGCCTCTTTAAGAATACCTTCCCAGTCAAGTTTCGAAAGCATTCTTTCCATGCGGACGAGCCTCTTTTCATCCTCCTCCGGAAGACTGTATCCGTTCAGTTCCTTAAGAACACATTCCATCATTTCATAGTCCATGCTGCCGGATATTTCCGCTATGGTCTGATATGCTTCTTTCAGTGTTTTTTCGTCTATGGCGGGAAGGTTCTTCTTATCGCAGTCAAACCTTTTTAACTCGTTGTCAAAAGCCCTGTACATGGAAAGGAGGCGGTCCGTGTTATGACCGATAAATTCCAGATCCTTTGCCTTTCCCGCTTCCTCGAGGCTCCTTGCAAGCTCCGACAGTTTTTTTACTCCTATGATCCGCGCGGAACTCTTCAGGGCATGCACCTTTATCGTATAGTTTTCTATATCCTTGTTTTTGTATGCGTTTTCTATCTCATTCGCTTTGCATTCTGCCGTCTGATGAAATACGCAAAGGACCGATAAATATCCCTCTTCCGAGCCGCAGTTCATTATCCCGTCCGAAACGTTCACGCCCGGAAGTTCCGATATCCAATCGGGAAGAGTCGTATTATCTTTATCCGGTTCCGGATCGGCTTCGGGAACAACATTCCCATCGCTTTCCGGTTCCTTAAGTTTATCGTCCGGAATAAGATTAAAGAGAAGTTTTTCAAGTCGCATTCCGTCCACCGGCTTTGAGAGATAATCGTTAAATCCCGCATCGAGATACATCTCCCTTGCTCCGGAAACGGCATTTGCCGTAAGCGCCACCGCCGGTGTATCCGTATTTTTCCCGGATTCTCTCATATGAGAAAGTGTCTCCACCCCGTCCATATCCGGCATCATATGGTCGATAAAAACAACGTCGTATGATTCTTTTTCGGAAAGCGAAAGACCTTCTTTTCCGGACATCGCAGTATCTATCTTTACTCCCGTCTTCTTTAACAGACTCTTTATTACCGTAAGGTTCATTTCCGTATCGTCTATCACAAGGATCTTTGCATCCGGCGCATGGAAAAGTTCATGATAATCGTATGTTCCGTTCGACCTGTTATTGAACCATTTTGAATAATCCCCTATTTCTTCCCACTTTACAACCTTCTGTTCTACGGTAAAGGAAATCTCGGTACCCTCTCCGTAAACACTCTTAACCTTCAGTCCGCTGCCCATGAGTTCAAGAAGATGTCTTGTAATACTCATGCCGAGTCCCGTTCCTTCGATGGTTCGGTTTCTTTCTTCCTCGATACGTTTATACGGCGAGAACAGGTTCTCCATATCCTCTTCCTTCATGCCTATTCCCGTATCCTTAACATTGATCGTCAGCAGGATATTGTCATCGTCTTTTTTCTCATATGAAACGCTAAGGAGCACCTCCCCTTTTTCCGTATATTTAACGGAATTTGTAAGAAGGTTCATTGCGCACTGCCTGATACGTATCTCATCACCGAACAAAAGATGAGGGGTTTTTTCGTCAACATTAACTTTAAGTTCCAGTCCCTTCTTTGTCGCCCTGTCACGGATCATATTGATAAGATCGTTTATGAGATACGAAAGGTCGTACTGTACCGGGATTATCTCCATCTTTCCCTCTTCCACCTTGGAAAGATCCAGGATATCATTTATAAGTGAAAGCAGGGTGCGCCCTGCGGACATGATATCCGATGCGTAATCCCGGATGGTTTTTTCGTTGGATTCCCGGAGTATCATCTCGTCCATACCCAGGACCGCATTTATCGGTGTACGGATCTCGTGTGACATATTTGCAAGGAACCTGCTCTTTGCTTCGTTGGCATTGTCCGCTATATCCCTTTGCTTCTGCAGTTCCTCCATATATTCATAATGCTCCGTATCGTCCACGAGAGCATAGAGTTTACCGTAGTTCTCTCCACCGTACATAAGATCGTTTTCTTCCGGGGTATAAATACGGTCTTCTATCTTTATGACATTGTCTTTTTCTACCGCTTCGGAAATATCGGAAATAATGTCATAGGGTGTTAAATACTTTTTACCGTCACCCTTATCCGTCAATGCTTTTATGGGATCGTTCTTTTTTGCGAAAAAGTAATCAAACTCCGGATAAAGCTTCGCTGCGGGTTCGTTGTAATACTGGATCCTGCCGTCGTTGTCCACGGCGATTATCCCTTCGGATATCCTGTCTATAACAAAGTCTCTTGCTATTTCGCTGGTTCCGAGAAGGTCGTACTTAAATATTGCGACAAACATGAATGCCGTTCCGCCCAATGCTCCCGGCATGGACAGATCATAATATTCCGATATGGCAAAGACCTTAAACATCTGCAAAACGTAGGCTATCGACTGGACACTGAATGCCAGGATAAGCATTTTATATTTCAGCTTCGATTTTTTATGTTTTTCCTTTCGGTAAGCATTGATAACCCAGGATATCGCAATAACAATAAGAACGGCATTTAACCCCATAAAAATATCGTGAA
>JAFOND010000114.1 GCA_017418645.1 Lachnospiraceae bacterium
GTGCTGTCCTGCGAAAAATGTGAGGACGGAAGATATGCGGTAGTTTTGGACCGTACTCTCTTCTTTCCGGAAGAGGGCGGTCAGACACCGGACCGGGGAACCCTTGGCGGAGCGGAAGTTTTGGATGTGCAGATCGGTAAGGACGGTACGATAACCCATTACACAAATGAAGCCTTATCAAATGATGTGTCCGGCTCCATCGACTTCTTTCACCGTTTCAGCAATATGCAAAATCATACGGGAGAACATATCTTCTCGGGACTGGTTCATTCCCGTTTCGGCTATGACAACGTGGGTTTTCATCTAAGCGATAACACCGTTACAATGGACTACAACGGTGCTTTTACGGATGAGGATATAAGAGAACTGGAGCGGGAAGCAAACGAAGTGATATTTAAAAATCTTCCGATCCGTGCATGGTACCCTTCGGAAGAAGAATTAAAATCTTTGGACTATCGCAGCAAACTGGACCTTACGGAAAATGTCCGTATCGTGGAAATAGAAGGCGTTGATCTTTGCGCATGCTGTGCGCCCCATGTTAAGGGCACGGCGGAAGTCGGAATGCTTAAGGTTCTTTATTACATGCCCCATCGGGGCGGCACGCGTTTTACCATCCTTTGCGGAAGACGGGCGCTTCTCGATTACGAGGAAAAACAGGATACGCTTTTATCCATATCGAGAGGATATTCCACAAGTCCTGATAAGCTTGCGGAAGTGTTAAAGAAACAGCAGGCGGAACTTTTGGATGTTAAATATGCCCTTGAAAAAAAGATCAGGGAAGCATTGATCCGCGAAGCAAAAGACCTTCTGCAACGGATCGATAAAGGCGATAATATCGAAAAAAATATCTTCTCGGATGTTTTTGATAAAAAAAGTTTAATTATTTTTTCGGATGATGCAACAGAATCCGCAGCACGTGACACTGTAAATGTGATGAAGGAAAAAACGGATGAATATATTGCGATCTTCATGAAACAGGAAGATGAAAAATACCGATATGTTATCGGCGCAAAAGAAAAAGATGCAAGAGAGATCCAGAAACTTTTAAAAGAACGTTTTGACGCAAAGGGCGGCGGAAAGCCGGAGATGATCCAGGGCACCGTCGAAGCGTGAAAGGAGCAGCATATGAAAAATAAGAATTATCGCTTACTTATCGCCGCAACAATAGCGGCACTTACACTTACCGCTTGCGGCGGCAGCGGTGCAACCGGAAACTACAGCAAGTCCGAGTCTGCATATGACGTTACGAACGATGCTTCCGAATACTATGCCGGTGACGATTATTACGACGAAGATTACAAAGAATATACGGAAGAAGCGGCGGAAGTTACGGAGGATGCTTCGGCGGGTTCCGGCATGAACAGTGTCGACAATTCCGCTACCACGACAACGACAGCGGAGAAGAATTCCCTTGCGGAAAAGATGGTTTATTACGGTACCGTTAACATCGATACCCTTGAGTTCGATGACTCCGTAACAAAGTTCCGCAACATGATTAAGGAAAACGGCGGATTCGTTGAAAACGAGACCTTTACGGACGGAAATTATTCCGAATACAATTATCAGTATGTTGACAGTTCGGAGAAGAATCAGAAGTATAACGCGACTGTACGCATTCCCTCCGGAACGTATGAAGAGATCATGAACTCTCTTTCGGATCTCGGCGATATCAGAAACAAGGAATCACGCACGGAGAATTTCTCCCGGGAATATAAGGATCTTTCCATCTCCCTTGATATCTATAAGCAGACATACGACCGTTATGCGGAGCTTATGAAGACAGCCCAGGACGAGGACTATATCCTTGAACTCCAGGAGAAGATGACGGATCTTCAGATAAAGATCGAGCAGACAAAATCGAGAATGAACACCATCGATACGGACGTTCAGTATTCATATCTTACGGTTGTTATCCGCGAGGTTTATAAGTATGAAAAGCAGGTTCCAAAGAAGGATAATTTCCTGACACGCCTTACGGAGACCATATCGGATTCTGCATCCTCCTTCCTCGAGGTACTTGAAGGACTGTTGTATGTTATTATCTATCTGCTTCCGTACATCATCATCGGACTTATAATCTTCTTCATAGTCCGCGCGATCGTTAATAACAGCCGTAAAAAGCATCCCGAGCGCGAAGCGAAGAAGGCGATGAAGAAGGAACAGAAAGCTGCAAAGGCTAATGCTAAGAAGCAAGGCGTACCGGCACAGACTCCGGCAGAGCATAAGACACCTCAGCAGACGGATGCGCCGCAGCAAAACGACGAGAACCCTTATGTGTAAAATGAACTTACCTTCTGACTATATAGACGAACTGAAAACAATCTTTGAATCGGATTCAGACTATCAAAACTATTTACGGGCGATGGAAACATCGCCCGTTAAAGGTTTGCGTGTTAACCCGATCCTATGCGATGAGGAAAGGGAAGCGAAGATAGTCGATCTTTTCTCCCTGACGAAAACATCATGGGAACCCCACGGCTACTACCAAAACCGCGAAGCGGCGCCCGCTCCCGGCCGCCATCCACTTCATGAAGCCGGCGCCTATTACATTCAGGAACCTTCCGCCATGATTCCGGTAACGCAGCTTGACATACATGAGAACATGTGCGTTTTGGACCTTTGCGCGGCACCCGGCGGAAAGACGACACAGATTGCATCTTATATGAAAAACACCGGTATCCTCATAACGAACGAACCGGTCCCGAAGCGTGCAAAGATCCTTGCGGAAAACGTTGAACGAATGGGGATAAGGAACGCGATCGTTACCTGCGAAAAACCGGAAAAGCTTTCGGCAAGATTTCCGGAATATTTTGACCGCATACTTTGCGATGCGCCCTGTTCCGGCGAGGGAATGTTCAGAAAAGATCCGGATGCCATAAACGAATGGTCTAAGGAAAACGTTCTGATGTGCGCAGAGCGTCAGCGCGATATCTTAAGGGAGACCGTAAAGATGCTTGCTCCCGGAGGACGACTCGTGTATTCGACATGCACGTTTTCCAAGGAAGAAGACGAAGAAAACGTGGAGTTTGTTCTTAAAGAGTTTCCGGAATTAAAGCTTATATCGCAGGAGAAATATTTCCCCCATAAGATTGAAGGCGAAGGCCACTTTGCGGCAGTATTCGAAAGATCGGGGGACCACGGGAACCACGGGGACGGTTCTTGTGATACTGCAACCGGTATATCTATAAAGACGAATTCCGTATCACAAGAACCGTCCCCGCAGTTGTCAGCATTTATAAAAGATTTCTTCGCTAACGAAAGCCTTCCCATTGAGAGGGTAATTATAAGAAATTCCCGTGCATATCTTCTCCCGCCATCCTGTCCGGGTCTTTCCGGCCTGGCAACATACCGCACAGGACTTCATCTGGGAGAAATAAAAAAAGACCGGTTCGAACCGGATCATGCACTGGCGAAGGCGCTCCTTCCGAAAGACGTAAAAAGAAGCGCCGAGCTTCCGTCGGATTCGCCGGAAGTCCGCGCTTATCTCAGGGGTGAAGTAATACGAACAGATAAGATCGATATTCCGTCCGACGGCTGGACGCTTGTCACAACAGATGGTGTTCCTCTGGGACTTGCAAAAGCCGTAAAAGGAACACTGAAGAATCATTATCCCAAAGGCTTGAGAAAGAACCTTTGAGACCCTGTTTATTTCACTTCTTTATACATTCCTCTGGCGGCGCAAAGGCCGTTTTCATTATGTGCAACCTGTGAGAAATGTATGTCACGATGAACGTCGGATAAGGTTTCCGGAATGCGCTTTATCATGTTTCCGGTTCTTAACGTATACGGAAACTCTCCGCCGTATTTTTTAAAGTAGTATTCCACGTTTCTGTCCGTGACCCAGAGTTTGTTTTCGTCGGACACAAGGACGATTCCGCTCTCATTTTTGCAGATATCGTATAACGCCGAACGGACATCGTTGAGACGGATGTCCCTGTTCCAGGTCCCGTCTGCATCCGGATCGTCGTTACCGACACGGGGCATAATAACACCGAGTTTTTCGAATCCCAGTTTATCCTTATATTTCTTATAGAAGGTCATAAAGCAGTTTTTGTATGTGTAATAATTTGTTTCGATATCGGATTCGCCCTGCATGATAAATGCAAGGGAATGCCCCTTTGTATAATGGCCGGAGGAAATCTCCGCCTCATAGAGTTTCTTTGCTTCGATAAAGGTGTTAAGTCCCAGTTCGTCATCGGAGAAAGCATCTATCTTCATACCGCCTACAGCAGCGTTCACACAGAGAATCTTCTCTCCCGTAAGCCGGTTCCATTCATAGCAGAGCGCGGAATCCGGACCGCATTTTCCCGTGCCGTACTCCGTGAAGTCGTCCAGCATATTGCCGTTCTTTTCACTTCTTTTTCCGATGGTGTTTCCGCTTACGGATTTTTCGTTATCACGGGCAAGGGAACCGGGCATATATTTGTCGATGTCCTTATCCCATTCTTTATGTCCCGGAGTGTAGCCCTTGGTAAATGACGGGGCCAGAGCGAAGACATAATTGATCTCGCGGTTATAGATGGAATATGCTTTTCCCCGCTCCAGAAGAACGGAATTCTCCGGCGTTTGATAGCAGGGAACGGATCCGTTGCCTGAGCAGAAGCCCTGCATGTTTGACTGACCCGTAAGGTACATGATGGTAAGTTTCGCAGGCTTAACCGTTACATTATAGTGATAGGAATACATTCCGTCTTTTACGGCAATTTCGGAAGTGCCGACGCCGGAAGCATATAAATAATCCTTTTCGAATCTTACAACATCCGAATCCCTTGTTCCGGTTGCCCTACCGTTTTTAACAACATAGGAAGTCGGTGACGAACTTAAAACCGTTCCTTCTTTTCCGGGAAAGGGGATCTCGATCTCATCGTCGTATTCCATTTCTATATCTCCGGCATCTATATCCGGATTTATGCCGTAGGCTACGTTAAACGCAATGCCTTCATAAATATATCCGCAGGTCGAAAGAAGATTCTTTTCCCATTCTTTCATTGTGAAGTGATGTACTCCGGTTGCGGGATAATACAGACGATAGACCGGAACGCCGTCCGAAACGGCATTGAAGAACACTCCTTCATCGACCCATCCGACGGATGCAAGATCGTCTTTTTCGGACTCGTTGGTAAGATAAAAATGTTCTCCGGAGTTGGGATTATAAACACGATATACGGGGGTGCCCCGGGAAGGACTTTCGAAAGCTATTCCGAGATATTCCCATCCGTATTTTATAAGCCTCTGAACTTCATCGGTATCGGTAAGATAAACATGTTTGCTCTTTACGGGATTTGGATTATACATCTGGTAGACATATTCGTATGTCACCTCTTCGTTTGATTCTTCCGTTGTTTCCGCAGCGGATGCCGATACGGAAAATCCGGTGATCGTTGATATTGCAAATATGATCGATAAAAGTAAAGCTATGCGTGATGTATTGTTGTGCCTCATCATGGACTCCTTTGAATCGTTGAATTTAAAGACACATTGTACCACGTTACGGCGAAAACGTAAAGTCAGGGAAAGGCTGAAGTAAGGCTTTTATTGAAATAGAGTTCCCATAGAGTTATAATAAGAAAGATTGTAAACTCTTGAAGAGGGGAGACGACATGGCAAAAATACATTTTATCGGGATCGGCGGGATTTCCATGAGCGGACTTGCTGAGATCCTTATAGACAGAGGGAACACGGTAACGGGTTCGGACAGCACACCGTCCGATATAACAAAGCACCTGCAGGAACTCGGTGCAAAGATAAGCTTTCCGCAGGCGGCGGAAAATGTTGAGCCGGATACCGATGAGTTTATATATACAGCGGCGATCCATCCGGACAATCCGGAGTTTATGGCCGCAAAGGCAACCGGAAAACCGATGCTCTCCCGGGCGGAGCTTCTGGGACAGATTATGGAATCGTATAAAGATTCCGTCTGCGTTGCGGGAACCCATGGAAAGACCAGTACAACCTGTATGGTATCGGAGATCCTCCTTGCCGCAAACGAAGATCCGACGATTTCCGTCGGCGGGATAATGCCTTCCATCAAGAGTAACATCCGCGTGGGAAAATCAGCGAAGTTTGTTGCGGAGGCATGTGAATATACAAACTCCTTCCATCATTTTTATCCGAGATACAATATCATCTTAAATGTGGAAGAAGATCATATGGACTTCTTTAAGGACCTGCAGGACGTCCGTAACAGTTTCAGGCGGTTTGCGGAGAATACCTCCGATGACGGCGTCCTTGTTATCGGCGCCGAAATTCCGGATGTTAACGAACTTACGGAGGGACTTAAATGTAAGGTCATAACCTTCGGATTAAATGAGGGTGATATTTATGCCACCAACATCAAATATAACGAGAACGGTCTTCCGTCTTTTACGCCGGTATTTAAGGGCGAGAAGCTTCCGACGGTGGTTCTTCACGTTCCCGGCGAACACAATATTAAGAATGCTCTTGCGGCAATTGCCTGCACAAAAGAGATGGGGGCATCCGACGATGCCGTAACCCGTGGACTTTCCAACTTCGGCGGAGCAAAGCGCCGCTTTGAATATAAGGGAATCCATGAATCCGGCGCGGTTGTCATCGATGACTATGCCCATCATCCCACAGAGATCCGTTCATCCCTTACGGCTGCCGCTAATTATCCGCATAAGAGACTTATCGTTGTGTTCCAGCCGCATACCTATACACGAACAAAAGCTTTTTTGGACGATTTCGGAAAAGCGCTCTCGGCTACGGATCTTACCATTCTTGCTCCGATCTATCCCGCCAGGGAAGAGGATATATACGGCGTGCATTCGGAAGACGTTACGGAAAAGATAAATGAAAGCGGCGGAAATTCAATAAGTTTGCCGGATTTTAAGAGCGTTGAAGACTATCTGAAAAAAAATTTAAAAAAAGGTGACCTGTTGATAACTATGGGTGCCGGAAACGTTGTTGATATCGGCGAACATATACTTGAGGACTAACATATCCACACAATCCACATGAAAGGGCATGGGACTTATCCCACCCCGAATGTGGATTTTTTTTGCCCGTTTTTTAAGCCTTTTGTGAGCTTTTCCACAATATCCACAATTTGAGTAAACGGCGTAAAATCAAGGGTTTCGTACAGTTGTTCTCTTTTCAAATTCTTAAAATTCTGTTAAGATTCATAGCGTTGGATCGGCCGTGCCGAAATGGGGATCGACAGACCGGTCATTACAGTAAAAGAGAAGGAAATTGAAAACCGGATGTTAAACGTTACACCTGTATCGGATATCTTTATAGATGAATATATGGCGGAAGCAAACGGGGAGTATGTGAAGGTATATATGTATCTTCTTCGTGTGCTGTCTGATAACGGAAGGAGATTCTCCATACCGGATATCTGCAATAC
Organism: Lachnospiraceae bacterium; assembly: GCA_017418645.1. Classification (GTDB taxonomy): domain Bacteria; phylum Bacillota; class Clostridia; order Lachnospirales; family Lachnospiraceae; genus FD2005. The sequence goes on from JAFOND010000114.1 coordinate 7,367, forward strand.
GCTTTCATATACGGCGCTTGACGTAACCCGCGCGTTAATGTATTGGGAGGAGAAGGGACTGCTTCGCCTTTCTTTTGATGCCGCGGGAATGATCACGGAAGTCAACATGCTCCGTCCCGTAAGCAAAAACGGGAAGACTGCGTCCAATCTCGAGAACGTTATAGTTGTATCCGCAAGCTCAAAGGCTCAGCCGGCGGAACTTCAGGCACAGCATACACAGCATATACAGGAGACGGTACCCCCTGCAGTAAACGCGGTTGCGCCCATACCTGCAAACCTTACCGCTCAGATGCCGCAGAATTCCGTACAGAACGTACAGGACACAAGATTTGCCGCATCCGAACCCCCGGTGCAGAATACGGCCGCTCAGCGTGTTGTAAATCTTAATGATATCACGCCTCCCCAGTACAGCAAGGAGGAGCTTGATAATTTCCATATGAACGATGAGATCACGGAACTTATTGCCGTGGCGGAAGGATATATGAGACATCCTCTGTCCGTAAACGACATGAATTCCATCATCTTCTGGTATGACAGCCTTGGACTTCCAATCGATGTTATCGAGTACCTTATGGAATATTGTATGGAAAATGGCCATCAAAGTATAAGATATATGCACAAATGTGCTATTGACTGGGCGAATAACGGCATATATACTTTAAGCGAAGCAAAACAGAGAAACCGTATTCACCAGAAAGCATATTATTCCATTATAAAAGCTTTCGGAATTAAGGACAGAAACCTTATCCCCTCGGAGATAGAACTGATGGAGAAATGGACGAAGGAATACAGAATGTCCATCCCCGTAATAGAAGAGGCGGCAAAGAGGAGCGTTCGAAATACAGGAAGAGTAAGCTTCAATTATGCGGATTCGATCCTTAAGGATTGGAAAGAAGCCGGGGTTAATTCCCCCGAGGATATACAAAGACTGGATGCTCAGTTTGCAAAGAAAAACGCGGCCGAGCTTGCGGACAGAAGGTCCGGCGGAAACGGAGGCGCAGCACCCGTGAAGAAGACCGGCTTCCATAACTTTGACGAAAGACAGAACGATTACGCCGCTCTCGAAAGCATGGCGCTGAAGTTGAATTGAGGTAAAAATGTCACTAACCAACATGCAGTATGACGAACTTATGCGACGATATCAGGACAAGCATCAGCGCAGGGCCCGCATACTTAACGAAAGAGAAAAGAAGATAAGAAAAGAGATCCCCAAGATTAAGGAGATAGACGATAAGATCGCGGAGATCTCAATAAAGACAGCAAAGGCAAAGCTTAATAAAGAGGATGCGCTTTCGCCGGAAGAACTGGAAAAAAAGATAGCTTCGTATCACGAAGAAAAAGAAAAGCTCCTGGAAGAAAACGGCTATTCAAAGGATTATCTCGAACCGCCGTATGAATGCCCGGACTGCAAAGATACGGGATACATTGATAATAAAAGATGCCATTGTTTCAGACAGTACGCCATAGACATAGTTTACCGTCAGGCAAACTTAAGTGATATCCTGGACAGGGAAAACTTTGACGCATTCGATCTTTCTTATTACAGCGAGGACGAACGCGACGGATCATTGGATCTTACCGCAAGGGAAAATGCAAAGAGCATCTTAAGACATACAAAAGAATTCTGCGATAACTTTAAAGAAGAAAACGACAATCTTCTTATCATGGGAAACACCGGAGTTGGAAAAACCTTCCTGACTCACTGCATAGCAAACGAGCTTTTGTCCCGTGGCATTTCCGTTATATATTTTACCGCAACGGATTTTTTCAACATACTTGAAAAGAACGTTTTTCAGCATGATCCGGAAGTCCTTCCGGATTTCGACAACATTTATTCATGCGACCTTTTGATAATAGATGATCTCGGAACGGAGGTCAGAAACACATTTACCGACTCATATCTTTTTCAGTGTCTGAACGAGAGACTGCTTAGAAAAAAGAGCACGGTCATTTCCACAAATCTTTCAACCGGAGACATCGCGTCCCAATACTCGGAGAGAACATATTCAAGGGTCTACGGTAACTTTAAGATCATTAAACTTTTTGGTTCAGATATACGCATTTTAAAAAGAATAGGAGAATAAAATGGCAAACGCAGATTTGAAAGACAAACGCCCATTCGGCGCCCTTGGTATTGTGGCGCTTGACAGCATCGCGGACATAGGTGAGCGTGCAAACAAGTATCTTCTGGAGTGGCGCGGAGACAGAAATATCGATCCGCAGATCGACGAGAGAAACGATAACTATCTTCAGAAACAAACATACCTTATTGATGCCAGCGTTCCGCGTTTCGGTTCCGGTGAGGCAAAGGGTCTCATAAAGCAGTCCGTTCGCGGTCTTGACCTTTATATCATGCTGGATGTTACAAACCACAGTCTCACATATAAGATGTGCGGTAATGTAAACCATATGAGCCCGGACGACCATTATTCCGATCTTAAGCGCGTTATCGCTGCCGTTGAAGGAAAGGCACGTCGTATCACCGTTATCATGCCCTTCCTTTACGAAGGAAGACAGCACCGTCGTACGGCACGTGAATCCCTTGACTGCGCTCTTTCACTTCAGGAACTGGTTTCCATGGGTGTCGATAACATCATAACCTTTGATGCCCATGATCCCAGAGTGCAGAACGCTATCCCGCTTCACGGATTTGATACTGTTCAGCCCGCATATCAGTTTATAAAAGGAATCTGCGCAAACTGTGACGACATTAAATTCGATAACGATCATCTTATGATCATATCTCCGGATGAAGGCGGAACAAACCGTGCGGTTTATATGGCATCCGTCCTCGGAGTAGACATGGGTATGTTCTATAAGAGACGTGACTATTCAAAGATCGTCGACGGAAGAAACCCCATCGTGGCACATGAATTCCTGGGATCCTCCGTTGAAGGAAAGGACGTTTTCATTGTTGACGATATGATAAGCTCCGGAGATTCGATGCTTGAGGTTGCAAAGGAATTAAAGCAGAGAAAAGCAAACAGGATCTTTGTTGTATCAACCTTCGGTCTCTTTACGAACGGTCTCGAGAAGTTTGACCGCGCTGTAGAGGAAGGACTTATCTATAAGGTTGTTACCACAAACCTTGTTTACCAGACACCGGAACTTCTTTCCAGAGACTATTACATCAGCTGTGGAATGAGCAAGTACATCGCGTACATCATCGACACCTTAAATCACGACATGAGTATCGCCGGACTTCTTGATCCCTACGACAGGATCACGGCACTTGTGAATCGGTATAAAGAAGAACATAAATAAGAACCGTCCCCCTGATTTATCAGATATATACCGTGAAACTTACGAACTCATTTTCCGCATCCTCAAGCGGCATCCTTGTGTTCTTTCCGGTTTCGGTATTATAGATTATAACGGCGGCATTGTCATATCCCGTGATAAGGCAATCGCTGCCGTTTCTGTATTTGGCTTTGACGGGTGTGCCGATCGATATGTAATAGAACATCTGCGATACGGTACATCCTTTAAGAAACAGTTCCTGTTTGTCATCACCCTGGATCTTTTCTTCCGGATCTTTTATGGGATTAACGTATGAAGCGGCGCCGCGCTTCCATATATATTTCTGTCTGCTGTTTATAACGATACCAAGGTTTGTATCCGCATTTGTGATGGCCCTTGCGGGGTCCCTGTCCATATAGAGAGCTTCCGCGCCAACGTATACAAAATACATATCGTCTTTACTGTTGGTGTTTTCTTTTATCTTTACGGAGTCGTCATAACTTGGAAGGACAAGGCCCACCTCCTGCTCACGGACAACGCTCTGGGCAACCGTACCGGACTGCTGTGCCATGATAAGGTTTACCACCGAACCGTAAACTTCATCCGATTCTTCTTTGATAACAACCGATCTGTTTAAAACACCGGATGTATTTCTTATCGTATCTTCGCTGTCATATACGTAATGACCGCCAAGATCTTTCTTTACAAGAGAAATGATAAGCGAATCCGTGTTCCTTGTAACCTCCGAAACCTTTGTGCCTTCGGGCGGGGTATAGGATTTCAGGATCTCATAGGTTCCCCGCGCAATGTCTTCTATCCGTACTTCGCTGACGGGATAGATCGCCGCGCCGTAGTCCATTTCGCCGCCGTCCTCTTCATGAACGATACCGTATACAAGGTCCTCTTCCATAAACGAGAGAACGCGGATGTAATCGCCGGAATTGTCGGGCTTAATGGTAAATTCGGACTCGTCCTCAAGGTCCATTACATGCAGTTCTTTTGAAAGCTCGGGTTCGTCCGTCCACGCAAGGAATCTTCCGGAGCGGGATGAACTGTAGTTTGATACGGGAAGTTCGGAGAACATCTCCGTCTGCTTCATGTTCTTTAAGTTTACGGATGTAAGAGTTCCCTCGGACATGAAATAAAACATGTCGTTGGTGGACTTATAGATAAGATCGTTGTAGTCCAGACGAAGAACCGGATAAGACATTGAGGTCTCCACAAAGATCTGTTCCTTAACCTGTTTTTCGTTGCTGTCGTAGTGGAAAAGAACGGTTCCGCATTTTCCTTCGTGGGCGCCGGCGTTCTGATATCCGTATACGACAAAGTCTACGGAACCCGTTTCGTCGATGGAAAGAAGACGCATGTCATGGGCATTGTAATTCTCGCGGACCGCTTCGTTATCTCCGTTTGCAAAAGAGAAGATCCGCATAATGTTACCGTTATTTATGTCGTATAAGAACAGCTCGCCGTTCTGTGAAAAAGCAGCGATGGTTCCGGTCTCGTTTGAAAGATAATTGACATCCGGATCCGTTACGCCGACGGTGATGGAGTTTCCGGATACCTTAACGGAAGAAGGATCCAGGGTCTGATCCATCTTTCTTCTGTAATCAAGAAGATACATTCTTTCTATGCCCTGGCGGACCTTAAAATATTCACGGACATCAAAGTATTCCTTGCCGTTTTCACCTTCATGGACAACCCGGTAATTCATCTCCAGTGCATTGTAATTCGAAGAGAGGTCCGTTATGGAAAGCACAGGGTCCCCGATGATCTCGCAATCGAAATTTCCCCAGCAGATCTGATTCACTGTGGATTTGATGTTTACGTCATGGAGTGTTTCGTGGTTCGTATAGGGATCCGTTTCCACGTATGTCGCAGCGGAAAAGATATCCTTTGAAAAAGTCATATCGTGGAATTCTTTTACGAAATCGATACTCTTTTCTATGTCATTGTCTTCCGCGGGAAGCATTATCCTTGTGTAATACGTAAGCTCGTTTTTCTTCATCTTCATTTTGATAAGAAGAAGATATTCCTCGCCTTCGTTAACGAGATTTTCTATCGGAAGGGAAAGGGATATTTTGTCCGCAGACGTTGAAACGGGTGTTACATCCGTATCCGCGATCTTTCGCTTTGCGTCCGTGCTTCTTATTTCATAGGAAAAATCCGAAAGTTTTGCGCCGTAGGTATAAATGTTTACCGGAAGGTTTAAGTCCCCGGGAAGAGGTACGACGGCATCGCGCATAAACATCCCGTTCATTTCGGATGTATAGCCTCTCAGAAGGTTTAATTCTTCTCCGTAGCTTTCCGTTGTTACAAGGGGAAGAGTGCTCGTCCGAAGAACCGATTCGGATTCTTTTGTACGCAGGTTAAGTACGGTTTCGAAAATGCATGTACATACCACAAAGATAATTATGAGGTGGAGTATTCTTTTTTTTATTGCGGGGTCGATCCCCTTTTTTCTGAATGTAAGTTTCATGCCGCCTATTGTAGCATATAATTATGGTATAGAGCAACCATGGGGACGGTTCACCCTTGTTGTATTTAATCAATAATGCTATAATTCATAGACTATGAAAGAAAAGAAGAAAAAAATCGACGAGTTTTTGAATAAATATACAATGATCTCACACATCCCGCTTTCGCTGGGGATGATATTTGTGCTCGAATGGATGTCGCGCCATTCGTTTCTTGGCGCATGCTCTTTTGTGGTGCATTATTTCGGCGCATTTCTTTTTAACTGTTATCTTGTTTTTGTATCCTTTACGCTTGTGTTCCTTTCAAAGAAGAGAACCTTTGTGCGTATGTTTATATGCGCGATATATGTGATGCTGGGCGTCATAAACTGTATTGTGCTTTTTAACCGCGTATCCCCCTTCGGATTCACGGATCTTAACATGGTAACCGACCTTCTTACGATGCAGAACACAAACTATTTTTCCGCTGCGCAGGGAGCCATGTCGGTTGCTGCCATTCTTGCATACGCGGTCTTTCTTGTGTACATATTCAGAAAAGAACCGGACAAGGAATACAAGACAAAATTCTGGGTCCGCCTTGTTCTGATCATTGCGGCTTTTGCAACGGTTCCGCTTTTTACCATCGTTGCAAGGAAAGCGGACATAGTATCTTCTTATTACGGAAACCTTGCCCAGGGCTATGCTGAAAACGGCTATATTTATTCTTTCGCAAGCTCCGTTTTCGATCGCGGAATGAAGGTCCCGGACAATTACAAACAGGCCCATGTTGACGAGATCCTGGAAGAAACGGACATGGGGGAAAGCACCATAGATAAGGACCACATGCCGAACATCGTGCTCATTCTTTTGGAGTCTTTTTACGATGTTTCCGAATGTAATTTCATTAAGACTTCGGAGGATGCAACGCCCTTCTTCCATGAACTTGAAAAGAATTATTCCACCGGACATTTTATTGCTCCGGTTGTTGGTGCGGGAACCTGTAACTCCGAATTCGAGGTTCTTACCGGAATGTCCGTTATCTTTTTCGGACCGGGAGAGTACCCCCAGAAAACCGTTTTAAAAGAAGTGGACCGCTGCGAAAGTTTTGCGCACGTTCTTCATGATCTGGGCTACGGAACCCATGTAGTCCATAACAACGGCGGTAATTTCTACAGCAGAAAAAATGCCTTTTCGCTGATGGGATTTGACACCTTCCAGAGCAAGGAGATGCTTGATATAACGGATTACAATCCGCTTAAATCCTGGCCCCTCGATCATATCCTCATCGGTGCTTCTTCGGATGCCATGGATACAACGGAAGGACCGGATTTCCTTTATACGATTACGGTCCAGACACATGGCGACTATCCGAAATACAAAGTGATAGAAGACCCGGAAATTAAGGTTGAATGCGAGGGCAAGGACGAGGAAACCCGGTGCATGTGGGAGTATTATATCAACATGCTTCACGGGGAAGATGAATTCATCCGCGACTATATAAAAATGTTTGACGAGCGCGGAGAGGATACCCTTGTTATCATGTTCGGCGATCATCTTCCTACCATCGGTATCGAAGAGGACGAAACCGCGACGAAGAATCTTTACCTTACGAAGTATGCGACATGGAACAACTTCGGCATGAAAAAGGAAGATGCGGATCTTGCCGCATACCAGGTCATGCCGGTTTTCCTGGACAGACTCGGCATCCACGGCGGAAACTTTCTTGATTATGATCAGAAGAAAACCAGGGAAGGTCTTGATCCTTCTTCCAACGAATATATGGAAGATCTTGAGCTTCTGCAATACGATCTTTTATACGGAAAGCGTCTTATGTATCACGGTGAGGACAAGTATCCCGCATCGGATATCGAGATGGGCGTGCAGGACGTTACCATCGACAAGATCTTCCGTTTTAACAACCAGCTTCATATCTACGGAAAGAATTTCACGAAATGGAGTAAGGTATACGTTAACGGAGAAAAGGTGAGCACGACCTATGAGAGCGGACAGGTTCTCTCCATAGACGAGGATTCCGTTCAGTCAGGAGATGAGATCTCCGTCTGCCAGATGGGTTCATCCAATACGATTTTCCGTGAATCGAATAAGATTGTCTGGTTCGGGGAGTAATGTGACAATGGATGTAACATTGTAACATTTTTTTCTCTTCCCCGGATCCGTTTTTTGCCCTCCGAAGTCTCGTCGGAGAGGGTCTCAACAGCTTCTCACACACAACATATTGTATAAAAATCCGCGTTTTGTTAATTATTCACACAAATTCACGAATCAGAAAACTAATAGTTGTATATTTATAACAAGAATGTTAAAATTACAACATCGGAATATTTTTCTAAAGGACATTATAGAATATAAAGGACGCGAGGTGATGAAATTTGAGTAAGAAGGAAATGATCGCTATGCTCCTGGCAGGGGGCCAGGGCAGCAGACTCGGAGTTCTCACGTCTGAGGTAGCGAAACCGGCTGTTGCGTTCGGCGGAAAGTACAGAATAATCGACTTCCCGCTTTCGAACTGCATCAACTCCGGAATCGACACTGTAGGCGTGCTCACACAGTATCAGCCGCTCGTATTGAATTCCCATATCGGTATAGGTATACCCTGGGATCTGGATCGGAACAACGGCGGCGTATCGGTACTTCCTCCGTATGAAAAAAGCGATAACAGTGAGTGGTACACGGGTACCGCAAATGCAATCTATCAGAATCTTCGGTACATGGAAAACTATGATCCCGAATACATTCTGATCCTTTCCGGCGACCATATTTACAAGATGGATTACGAAGCGATGCTGGATTTCCATAAGCAGAACGATGCGGATGTTACCATTGCCGCAATGCCCGTGCCTATTGAAGAAGCATCCCGTTTCGGCGTGGTTGTTACGGATGAAAACAAGAGAATTACGGAGTTCGAGGAAAAGCCCCCCGAACCCAAATCAAATCTCGCATCCATGGGTATCTATATTTTCAGCTGGCCCATCCTTCGCCAGGCGCTCATCTCCCTTAAAGATCAGAGCAATTGCGATTTCGGAAAGCATATCATTCCGTACTGCGATTCCGAAGGAATGAGGATCTTTGCATACGAGTTTAACGGATACTGGAAGGATGTGGGAACTCTCGGTTCATATTGGGAAGCCAATATGGAGCTTATCGACCTTATCCCGGAATTCAATCTTTATGAAGAATTCTGGAAGATATACACCCAGCAGGATCGTATCGAACCGCAGTATATCGCGGGAACGGCAACCGTAGGACGTTCGATCATCGGCGCCGGAGACGAGATCCGCGGCGAGGTTACGGGTTCCGTTCTGGGATCCGGTGTCACCGTTGAGGAAGGCGCCATCGTCCGCGATTCCATCATCATGAAGGACACGTATATCGGAAAAGGCACGTATATTGAAAAATCAATAGTTGCGGAAAATTGCAAAATAGGGGATAATTGCAAGATCGGTGTAGGAGAGTACAGAGAATCGGAGCTTAACCCGAAGGTATATGCTTTCGATCTCGTTACAATAGGGTCCGATTCGGTTATCCCGGACGGAGTGGAGATCGGAAAGAACACCGCTATCCACGGCGTTACGGAAGACAGCGATTATCAGAACCATAAGCTGGAAAGCGGCGGCTATATCATAAAGGAGGGTGAAGAGGCATGAAAGCATTAGGTATCATCCTGGCAGGCGGTAATTCGTCCCGCATGCAGTCACTCTCGGATAAGCGTGCCATTGCTGCGATGCCCGTAGGCTGCAGCTACAGGAGCGTGGATTTTACACTCTCCAATATGACAAATTCGCATATCCAGACCGTTGCGGTTTTAAGCCAGTACAACGCAAGATCGTTAAACGAACATTTAAACTCATCGAAGTGGTGGAACTTCGGACGTAAGCAGGGAGGCCTCTTCCTCTTTACGCCAACCGTTACCGCGGATAATTCCTGGTGGTATCGCGGCACTGCGGATGCGATGTGGCAGAACATCGATTTCCTGAAGCAGCGTCATGAACCCTATGTTGTTATCGCAAGCGGCGACTGTGTATACAAGATGGACTTTAATGCCGTTCTGGAGTATCATATCCAGAAACAGAGCAACATCACCGTTGTTTGCGCAAAGGTTCCCGCGTATGACGATATAAACCGTTTCGGTGTTGTTAAGATGGATTCCGACGGACAGATAACCGAGTTTGAAGAGAAGCCCATGATGGCACATTCAAACATCGTATCCACCGGAATATACGTGATAAGAAGAAGAACTCTTATCGAGCTCCTTGAGCAGTGCAACAAGGAAGGCCGTTACAATTTCGTTACGGACATCCTTATCCGCTACAAGGGAATGAAGAAGATCTACGGATATATGATGGAAGGATACTGGAGCAATATCGCATCCGTTGAGTCCTACTATCAGACCAATATGGATTTCTTAAAGCCGGAAGTAAGAAACTATTTCTTCCGCACGGAGCCCAGGATTTTCAGTAAGGCACATGACCTTGCACCCGCAAAATTCAATTCGGGATCCGATGTTAAAAACTCGCTGGTTGCATCGGGATGTATCATTAATTCCCATGTGCAGGATTCGGTCCTCTTTAAGAAGGTTTTCGTTGGCAACAATTGCGTTATCAAGAATTCCATCATTATGAACGGGGCATACATCGGCGACAACGTATACGTTGAGAACTGCATTGTTGAATCCAATGAAACACTGCTTTCGAACACTTCATACGTTGGTAAAAACGGTATCAAGATCGTATCTGAAAACAACAACAGGTACGGTGTGTGATATAACTACTAATAAACCCAAGTACTATTAAAGGGGGAAAGAGACATGAAGATCACAGATATCAGAATCAGAAAGATCGACAAAGAAGGAAAGATGAGAGCAGTTGTTTCCATCACCATCGATGAAGAATTTGTTGTTCATGACATCAAAGTCATCGAAGGCGAAAAGGGACTTTTCATCGCGATGCCTTCAAGGAAAGCCACAGACGGTGAGTACAAGGATATCGCACATCCGATAAAGTCATCGACTCGTGAAATGATTCAGGACCTTATACTTGAGAAGTATAAGAGCGAGATCGAGAATGCTCCGGCAGAGCCTGCCGCAGATCCTGAAGCATAGGCTTTAGAAGAGCATAAATAAAAAAGAGCGGGCCGTTTCTTTCACATTTCCTATGGGGGGAGAAACGGCTTGTTTTTATGCGCTCTTTATGGTAAAATTTGGACGGGACTATGCCCTTTTATGTTGCATTTGGGGTTAAGGCGGAAATCTTAAAAAGAGGGGAACATGCTATGATACAACCGACATTGTATTCTGCGGCAACAACTTCATACAGAAATTTCTCTCCGGTGGGCGATATTCTTGTGCTTGCCGTGTCAATTGTGCTCATAATCCTTCTTGCCGTTTCCTTTGTAAAAAAAGATAAGGGCTTCAGGCTTTTCCGCGCCATGTTATCCATAGTTGATATTGCTGCGATGCTGAACATCATTATGCACCAGCTCATAGATCTTCGTCCGGTGCCTGTTGGTGCGGTTTATGTTCTCAGGTTCCTGTATCATCTTGAACTGTTTTCCCTTATGTTCCTGTTTGCGTGCTACATAATGGAATTTATTTCTCTTGCGGGAAAGCAGAAACGTTTCTATATGTTTCTCGGTAATATAGTGCTTGTTCTGGTGACCGTTTTTGACGGTCTGGGATATTTCCTCCCCTATGGTTTTAGGATGACGACAAGCGGTCAGATCCACGAAGGAACAAACTTCTTTGTTGTGGCATATGTTTTCTATGTATTGCTTATTATATGGCTTCTTCACAGGTTCCGTGAAAGATCCATTCCACCGATCCGCTGGGGCATCACCATGACGTTCGTGTTCTGCGTTGTTCTTCAGGGCGTACAGGGAATGTTCAGACAGATGTCCTTTACGACTATTGCCTTTATGTTCCCGATAATCGCGTTTATGTTCCTTTTGCACTCCAATCCGTATAACCAGGAGACGGGTGCGGTTAACGAGGGAAGCTTTAACAATACAATGCGTGATGCCTATTCAAGGAAGAGGCATCTTGTTCTTATGTCCATGCACCTTCTTGACGCCACAACGGAGATCAACTTTGCGGACGAGGAGATGCGCTTTGAACTTTTCAGATTTTTCGTTAAGACCTTAAGAAAAGCCTCTCTCTTTGAGGTTAGCGGAAACCGTCTTATAATTGTTTTTGACGAAGCGAATAATGACAAAGCCGACGAAAGGGTTGAAGCTTTAAAGAAAGCTTTCGATGCTCTGTACGATCGCTTTAAGAAAGATTTCAAGAGCGTGTTCTTGCGTACGGATGACCGTCTCGGAAAGAACAACGATTATGTTGAGATGATCGAATTCATGGAGGGTCGTACAGGGGTCAACAATTACGCCTGGGTTACGGAAAAAGATATCGACGATTTTGAAAGAAAGCAGTTTATTGTTTCGCAGCTTCGGGATATTGCGGAAAAGATGGATCTTGACGATGAAAGAGTTTTAGCCTTCTGTCAGCCCGTTTATAACGTTGAAAGAAGAGTGTATGATACTGCCGAGGCTTTGATGCGCTTAAAACTTCCGGAGATAGGAATGGTCTTCCCGGACCAGTTCATACCGGTTGCGGAACAGTATGATCTTATCCACCCGCTTTCTCTTATTATTTTGAATAAGACCTGTAAAGCCGTTAAAGGTTTTATGGAATCAAACCTTGCACTTCGCCGTATCTCCGTAAACTTCTCCATGCAGGAAGTCCACGACATCAACTTCTGCGAGGATATAATCGGAGTTATATACGTTAACGAGATTCCTTATGACAAGATCGCGATAGAGCTTACGGAGTCCCGTAACGATGAAGACTTTGAACTTGTTAAGGAAAAGATCGCGGACCTTAAGGAATTCGGGATCAAGTTCTACCTTGACGATTTCGGAACCGGATATTCGAATATGGAACGTATCATGGAGCTTCCCTTCGATATCATAAAGTTCGACCGTTCGCTGGTTATCGGCGCAGGAAGAAACAAGGATTCCGAGTATATGGTAAATACTTTCGCGGACATGTTCGACAAGCTTGATTACCGCGTGCTCTTTGAAGGCGTCGAGGACGAATCCGACGAACGCCGCTGCATCAGGATGTATGCAAAATATCTTCAGGGCTATAAGTATTCACGCCCGATACCGATAGAAGAACTCCGCGGATTCCTTGGAAAGGAATACGACGAAGCGGTATAGTGAATCAGGGGGGCGGTTCTTGTGATCGTAACGATCACAAGAACCGTCCCCCTGAGTCACCTTTTTCTTGTCTTACCCCCCTAAATATGATAAAATTCAATGGATTGTGAGAAAAACTAAGGAGGAATGTTCTTATGTCAGATAGTTTCAACAACGAAAACGATTTCGGCGCACAGGAAAACACGACCGAAAGCACAGTTCGCTGCTGGCGGTAAGCATGTTAAGAAGAAGGATCTCGGTATGATGGCTATGAGCTATGGCTACGTTTACGTTGCTCAGGTATCCATGGGATCTGACAAGAACCAGCTCATCAAGGCATTCACAGAAGCAGAAGCTTACCAGGGACCTTCCCTCGTTATCTGCTATGCTCCTTGTATCAACCACGGTATCAAGGGCGGCCTTA
>JAFOND010000013.1 GCA_017418645.1 Lachnospiraceae bacterium
GCGGAGAGCGCCGCAAAACAGTCGAAGAGAAGTCTTATTCCCGTTGTGCATGATGTGATGTCATATAGGGACGCAGTCGCATATGCCCGGGATATTGCGGATATAAAGCTCTTTCCGTATGAAAGCGCGGAATGCTTGAACCACACGAAAGATGTACTTTCGGAAATCAAACCTGGACAGAACATAAGCATTTTCATCGGGCCCGAGGGCGGTTTCTCGGACGAAGAAGTGGAGATCGCGAAAGAGGATATGGAGATCATCACCCTCGGAAACCGCATCCTTCGCACGGACACCGCAGCGATAACCGCGCTGTCACTTACAGCATTTTACTGTGGTATATAAAGAAAACCTATTCTATCAGATGGATCATCTTAAGAATCTTTTCCTTTTAAGTGTTTATATACGATCATCGTCTGAAAGAGGGTAGTTTTATACCCTCTTTTGTTGTATAATAAATCGAATATTATCCATCAAAAAGGAGGCCCTGTATGGGATATTATATCAATCCCGGGAATGACAATTTCAGAGAGATCAGAAACGATGATTATATTGATAAATCAGGTATTATTTCTGTAATCAACTCCACAATAGGAAAGAGAGAACGCCTGTCCTGTGTCAGTAGACCCAGACGTTTTGGAAAATCCTATGCGGCAAATATGCTGGAGGCTTATTATGATTGCAGCTGTGATTCACATAAGCTTTTTAACGATCTTGAGATAGCAAAAGATCCCGATTATGAGAAGCACATCAATAAGTATAATGTTTTATATCTGGATATCACGGGCTTTTTTGCGGACACCACCCTTGAGGAACTGCCGGGATATATCAGTAAGTGCATATGTCGGGATGCCCAAAGATGCTTTACGGGTATTGATGAGTCCGATTCGATAAAAGAGATACTATCTTCGGTAGTCGAGGTAACCGGAAAACAATTTATTGCCATAATAGACGAGTGGGATGCGCCGGTCAGAACACCTCGAATTACACAGGAGACACAGACGGCTTTTTTGGAATTCCTTCGTTCACTCTTTAAGAGCGACATTACAAAGAAAGTTTTTGCAGCAGCCTATATGACAGGTATCTTGCCAATAAAAAAAGACGGTACCCAGTCTGCAATCTCGGAGTTTAGGGAATATACCATGTTAAAGCCCGGACCGTTTGCTACATATACAGGTTTTCTGGAGGAAGATGTAAAAAGAATCTGTCAGGAAAACGATGCGTCTTTTGAGAAAATGAAGGAATGGTACGACGGGTATTCTTTGCGGGATACAAGTGGAAAAATCATTTCAGTATATAACCCGAATTCTGTTATAAGAGCGATAGAAGACCATTCCTTCGAGTCTTATTGGGGACAGAGTTCCGCAGTTTATGGTGCGTTGGAATATATAAATATGGATTTTGATGGTTTGGGAGAGGCTGCCGAGTATCTTACGGCAGGGCTTGAAGTGACATACAAAACACAGGCATTTAAAAATGACCTTGTTTCATTTGAAGATGCAGACGATGTGCTTACGATACTTACTCACTTTGGATATCTTACATATGACGAGGAAAGGAAAACCGGTCGTATACCGAATCGGGAAATAATGGAAGAGTTCGGAGAGATGATCCATAAGGTCAAACATAAGGAAACAATGACTCGCCTTATGGAAAGCGAAAAATTCCTGGCAGATATAATAGCAGGTAATACGGATGAAGCGGCATCGAATATTCAGAATGTACATATGAAGGAGAGCGCTCCTCTCTGGTATAATGACGAGCAGGCATTGCGGGCTGTAATTAAACTGACATTCTTTACTTATCGTGATCATTATGTCAAGCTGGAGGAACTGCCTTCCGGTACCGGTTATGCGGATATTGCTTTTATTCCGAAGAAATACGATCCTTCTCCTGCAATCATTATAGAACTAAAGGCAGGAGGGACGGTCGGGGAGGCTATGGAACAGATAAAATCACGTAATTATGTTTCATCGATTGAAGGTCTTGGGCAGAATATTATGCTCGTTGCCATAACTTATGATAAGGATGATAAAACAAAGCAACATTATTGTATGATAGAAAAAGTACAGGTGGATTGATCATATGCAGTGGACAAAATTTACGATAAACATTAACGAATCCGCGGAGGAGGATGTAAGCTACCTTCTTTCGGAGATGGGAATAGATTCGGTGGAGATAGAAGATCTTTCACCTGTACCGGATGATATCCAGGGCGGAACCTTTGCCGAGCTTCAGCCGGACAGGCCGGAGGATAACGGCCGCGCAAAAGTGCATTTTTACGTGGACGATACAACGGATCAGGATGAACTTCTGTCGGAACTCCGGGAGAAACTCGAGGAGCTTCGGGGCTATACGGATATCGGCCTCGGAGAGATAGAGATATCGGTTATAAAGGACGAGGACTATGCCAACAACTGGAAGGAATTCTTCCATTCCTTTACGGTGGGGAACATATTTGTTAAGCCCACATGGGAGGATGCGCCTTTGGACCTTGGAGGTAAGACTCTCGTGGAGATAGATCCCGGAATGTCCTTCGGAACTGGAAAGCATGAATCCACCCAGCTTATCATAGAAAAGATGGATAAGTATCTTAAAGAGGGAGACGAGATCCTTGACGTGGGATGCGGCTCGGGAATACTTTCCATTATCGCGTTAAAGACGGGCGCGGCCCATGCAGTGGGAACGGATATCGATCCGGACTGCATTACATCCGTATATGAAAACTTTGAAGTAAACCGTATCCCCGGGAACAAAGGGGATTTCTATACGGGAAATCTTATAGATGACGAAGCCCTTCTAAATACCGTGGGGCGCGGCAGATTCCCCCTTGTGTTTGCAAATATCCTGGCGGATATAATAATCGCCATGGCACCTGCGCTTTATGAGGTGACGGTAAAAGACGGTGTGATCATGACATCGGGGATCATAGATTTTAAAGAAGACGAAGTCGATAAGGCTCTTACGGACGTGGGATTTAAGGTAATGGAACATAATTCCATGGGGGAGTGGAGAAGTATAATAGCGAGGAAATAATGGAAGCATATTTGGACAACAGTGCGACAACAAAACCGCTTCCTTCGGTAGTGGAGATAATGACAAAGGTTCTCACGGAAGATTACGGGAATCCGTCTTCACTTCATACGAAGGGGATAGAAGCGGAAAAATATATAAAGAACGCAAGAAGCATAATAGCAAAGACCCTTCGTGCGAAGGATAAGGAGATAATCTTTACATCCGGCGGAACCGAGGCAAATAACCTTGCGATACGCGGGACGGCAGAGGCATTAAAACGGCAGGGAAACCATATTATCTCAACTCCCATGGAACATCCTTCGGCGGGAAATCCCGTTGAAGCGTTGAAGGCAGCAGGTTATGAGGTTGACTATCTCTCCGTGGACGAAACGGGAAGAGTCAGCGCGGAAGAAGTAAAGAAGCTTCTTCGCGAGGATACGATCCTTGTATCCGTTATGCATGTAAATAACGAGATAGGGACGGTACAGCCCGTGGAAGAGATAGGACGCGTTATCCGTGAAACTGCGGAAATAAACGGCTGGAAGAAGCCGTATTTTCATGTGGACGGAATACAGTCGTATGCAAAGATACCCGTATATCCAAAAGAAGCCGGAATAGATCTTTATACCGCATCGGGACATAAATTCCACGGCCCCAAGGGTGTTGGATTCTTATATGCGGCGGAAGGCACAAGGCTTATAGCACAGAACATGGGCGGCGGTCAGGAAAGCGGAATGCGGTCGGGGACGGAAAACGTTCCGGGAATCGCAGGCATGGGCGTTGCCGCGGAAGAAGCCTTTAAGGATCTTAACGGAAACGAAGAGGCATTAAGACGAAGCAGAGATTTATTTCTAAGCAAGGTGTCCTCGCTTCCCGACGTAAAGATAAACGGGGCAGCAGGGCAGACCGGGGCAGCAGGAGAAAATGCCGCGCCCCACATCGTATCCCTTACGGTAAAGGGAGTGCGTTCGGAGGTCCATTTACATTCCCTTGAGGACAAGGGAATATACGTATCCGCGGGATCCGCATGTTCATCACATAAAA
>JAFOND010000115.1 GCA_017418645.1 Lachnospiraceae bacterium
GTGTTCGTCCTTTTCGGACAACACTTCTTTCAGCTCCTGGTACTCCGGATCTAACGTGATCATGTTCCAAACGGAACCGTAAATTATATCCGTTTGGTCTAACTTCGGCGCCAGGCAGTAAACGCGCGTGCCGTAAGATCCTTTCCGGAAGACGTAAGGGGCATGGCCTCCTTTGCCTGACGGATCTGAACCGCTTTGTAATCCTCCCATGCATCCTGTATCGCCTTTTTCGCATCCTCCAGCTGTTGTGCAAGCTCAACCTTTTTATGTCGGACTTCTATCAGTTCCTTTTCAAGTTGCGGGATCTTTTCTTCTTCACCTTTTTCCGTAGCCTCACGAAGAGCGTCTTCAGCATCTTTTACCTTCTTTACGTGGGCATTGTCTTCATCCTGAATGATCAGCATCCTTGCTTCAGCTTCCGCAAGAATAAGTCTTGCTTTTATATCTATCCTTTCGCGTTCGAATTTGGGATCAAGATCAACAATCTTTTCTTTAGTCCTATACCTTTCACTATTGACAGAAGCCACTAAAACACCATCTTTTTGATATTGTTCGAGAAATTTAAGCTGTTTTTTCATGTCGGATATTTCGGCGATACGGGCCGCTGCAGTATCGTAATTGTACATGCGTCCCATAACTCCGTCTGCATGACCGGTTTTTATAAGATGTTGTTTAAACCCCTGGTACCGCTTCTCTGTTTTAACGGCGGTATCCATTTCATCGTGACTGTATTCCTGCTCGTTTTCTTCACTCATCAATGAAGCCTTTAATGCCTCTATATCGATACCTTCAAGATTCCCGGAATCGTAATCATCCCTCTTTTTATGTTTAAAGGCTGAACCCTTCATTATCTCTTCCTTCGGAATGGTAAATTCCGCGGGTTTTTCGTCATCCTTAAGCAGATACCCGTTGAGATGAACGCGATTCCTTTCACAGTACGCTTTCATCCTGCTATAGAAAAGATCAAGATCGGCCATCTGATCTCCGAATCTTTCTCCATATCCGTCCTGGTCCACATTTTTGATGCTTTTTCTAACGACTTCTATACAGCGAACGATCTGCATATATTCGCCGAAATGTGCGCGGATGTTTGCACTGGTAAGCATTGCAGGCTTAAATTCTATGGAACGAAGGTATCTGAAAGCATCGTCGCCTTCCAACTGTTCCCAGTCTTCTTCTTTATCATGATCCTGAAACCACATGTATATATCACGGGTGTCCGCTGTAGCCTTGCTTGTAAGCTTTTTTGAGGCTTTTATTTTTTCATTCTCTCTTTTTTGCTTATCGCTAGGCTTCCACGTCTTCTTTTCGCCGAGTTTTACGACATCTGCATTAATCTGAGCCTCGTCCATAAGATCCGCTGTATTCGTCGACAAAAGCTCTCCCGTCTGCTCTTCTTTTTTCGAAAGATATTGCGTTATTTCCTCCTGCCTCTTTAATTCTTCTTTCGATTTCTGCATAAATTCCGACATTTTTATAACCCTCCCCCTAAATCATTTCCGAAAACGCCTGGTGGCAGGACGCAACATTAAACGTCTCCTCCGGTTTTCCGAACAGACCTTCATAGAGCTTTTCTCCGTGTTCCGTTGCAAGAAGCATCTCCACCGATGTTTCCGGCTCGTAGTGCCCCGTAAGTCGGTTTACAACCGTCCCCATAAGTCCGGCAAGATCCTTTGGAGAGCCGTTGTTTACAAGATAA